>SBHG01000099.1 GCA_006226305.1 Alphaproteobacteria bacterium
GAACTCCTGGAGATTGGCGTAGGCCGTGAACGGATTTAGTGCATCCATTTTAAATCCCTCTCTGGGCTGGATTAGCTACCTTCAGCGTGACGGGCTACGATGCCGACAGACTGCTCTTCAAGGATCTGGGTCACGCTTGTGGACATACCCGAGGCAAAGCTGTGGATCAGCAGCACCGGAATAGCCACAACAAGGCCGAGAACCGTCGTCATCAGAGCTTGCGAAATACCGCCAGCCATGAGCTGAGGATCGCCTGCCCCGTAGAGCTGAATGGCCTGGAAGGTCAAGATCATCCCGGTCACCGTACCGAGCAGACCCATCATCGGGGCCACAGCTGCAATCACCCTCAGGAGATTGAGGCCGCGTTCCAATTTTGGAACTTCACGCATAACGGCTTCGTCGAGCTTGAGCTCAAGGGTTTCAACGTCAGCACCCCGGTTTTCCTCATAGGCGAGCATAATGCGGCCCAATGGATTGGATTTGCTGGCCTTGTTGTTGCGAGCCTGACGGCGCACCGCGCCCCCAGTGGACCACAGCGCAGCAATACGCGCGACACCGAGCAGCAAGGCAATCGCACCGAGTGCGATAATAACATAACCAACCGTACCACCCTGCTTGACCCGTTCCATGAGAGTCGGGGTGAAGACGAAAGTACCCAGGATCGAGCCCTGCGAGGGATCGACCGTGCCACGCACAATCTCGCCTGCATCTGCATTGAACAGAGCCTTAGCCGCACCATTGAATTTGGAGTTTGTCGGCTGACGACCGAGGTTGGCCAATTTGCCTTCTTCAAACTTCACAAAATCACCGTTGGAGCGCATGGCATTGAACGGACCGACACGAACCACGTCAACGTCCTCCGGAGAGCCGTCACCGGTGGCCACAGTCGCCGTGTAACGGGACACTTGACCCTGATAGGTCATTTCGCCGTGCAGCGTCGCCCAAAGGTCATTCAGGTCCTGCGAGGTCGGAATAGTATCTTTTTCAGCAATCGCGGCCACAACAGCGGCACGGCCAGAATGCTCAGAACTGATGAGTGAGTTGGTCAAAACACCGCGTGTATCACCTGAGACCTGCTTCACAACGCCGACGAGCTCGTTGAACTCACCCAATGCTTCCTGAAGCAGTTGCGTCAGAGTTGCGATCTCTTCCTTGTTGCGCGCAACGATCCCTTCGAGGCGGGCACTTTCGGCTTCCTCGTTGCGAACGTCCTGCTCGGCCTTGGCCAAGAGGGCTGCCTGGTTGTTGCGATTGCTACGGAACTCTGCTTCACGCTGTTTGTTGATCGTGTTTTCCTGGACACGGCCTTGTTTGACGCGCTCCAGAAGTTGATCAAGGGTCATACCCGTGTCTTGCGCAAAGGCGCCAGTCGCGGGGGCGATTACGCAAGCAGCGCTAATGCTGAGTGCCAATCCCAGTTTTCTGATGATGGTATTCATTTTCTAATCGCCTCTTAACTCTTAGTTTGCGCTCGAAGTAGGACCAGGCAGCGGAACAATCAGAAGATCCGCCGGGATTTGTTCCCGCGCCATCCGAATGGCTTGATAAATGTCATCGGATGAACCTTGGACACTGACCCACTCGCGAGTGCTGTTGTTCCACATCATTGTCTCATTCTGATTGAGCGTTTGATAATAAAGGGCAACACGGCCAATCATCAGGAAGGTGACCTGACGACCATCGTCGAGATTGCCTTCGTAGGCCTCGATGGCTCGGCCGTAGTCATTTTCGATCTGATAGGCTTCAAGCGCCTTACGATACTTCTCGGCGGCAGACACATCGGCTTGCGGCAGAAGTTCTTTCAAGGTTTCGACACGGGTTGTCCGCTCGGTCATCCGGAAAGGCTGATCAAGCGCGATGAAAGCTTCAAGACCTTCGGCCATGCGATTGATCAGTGGCAGAATTTCACGCTGGATATCAGACACGTTTGTGATCTGTTCGCGAATGGACACCATTTGGCGTTCTTGGTCCGCGATGATCTTACGCTGCTGGGCGTTGTATTCACGCAGCTGCTCCAAAAGATCAATGGTCTGACGATACTTCGCGACAATGTCTGCCGTTTCGTCATCCAGCTGGTTAATCCGTTTTTGAGAAGCACGACCTTCTTCGGTCGCTTTCTTCACTTCGCTTGTCGCTGCATCGAGCTGTGCGTAGGCGGGCACGCTCATCATCCCCGCAATCATCCCGGTTCCGAGAATCGCGGCAGTCAGAATTGATTTCACCTGACCTGGTAACGTACGTTTCATCAATTGCCTCTTCGGTCTTGGTTGGAGAGTTTATCGCGACAGCTCAAAACTCAAGTTATCTTCAGTATTGTGTGCCAAAGCACGCGAGCCAACAAGGCTCAAATCCTGTTTGTTGCTTTTTCATGTGAAATGACAGTCCCCCAAGCAGTCTCCCTGACACTTATACCGTACACACAAACATCCCGTTAACGGACGCAAGATCCGCCCGCCGCCGCGCGCAGATCCAATGTGACGTTCAGGTAAAAACCCCTTCAGGCTGACCAATTGCTTCACACCCTCTCCCCCTAGTTTGAGAGGACCTTAAAGAAATTGCCCCACACAGCCTGTCAATCACTCCAGATCAAATTCCCATAATTCGATATCGATTTCAACGCTTTCGAAGAAAGATACTTAACGAAATCCAAGAAAAATTGCCTCGCCAAGCTGCCCCCTTCGCAACACTGCGAAATAGAGGCAGAAATGTGTCAACATTATGAAGTCGCCCGGTTTGTCCGCACCCTTTTTTAGAACCACTAAAAACGGCTTAAATCTGGGCTTTTTGCCAGATGCAAATCGTTCGACGACGGGCGGATATATATAATGTGTCTGCTGAGCGCAAAAATCTGGCCTGAAAACAGCTCAAAACATCCCCGACCCCTTTTTGCCGGGGACCAGACATTTTATTGAAATTAGTTTTGCGAAATTGGCTGGGGCGGCAGGATTCGAACCTGCGAATGGCGATACCAAAAACCGCTGCCTTACCACTTGGCCACGCCCCAACTCGACGTTTCAAAAGCCCGACCGGTGACAACCGGCGCTGTGGGGCCCTGAATGGAGCGGGAAATTAGCGATTTCCCCTCTCCCTTGCAAGGTGTTTCCTGCCGATTCCGGCAACTTTTTCAAGCCTCTAGAGATATGAGAAAAAATGCAAAAGATTCCCGCAGAATTCTTGTCGTCCGCCCGACTTAGGGCTATATAGCTGCCTTCAATTTGTCGGAGTGTAGCGCAGCCTGGTAGCGCACCTCGTTCGGGACGAGGGGGTCGGAGGTTCAAATCCTCTCACTCCGACCATTTTTCCCAGAAAACTGCCTTTTATTGTGCGGGCCGCGGATTTGCAGATCGGCCAGGGGTCACGAATCACCTCAAGTCTCGTGAGCCGGGCTCCAGAGCTGCGCGGATATCGTCCATTCGGGATTTTGCACATTCACGGCCAATTTCAATCAGTTCGCTGGCACGGTGAAACTCAAAGGACATGATCTGCCCCACCTTGGGTTCAATCAGGACATCGGGCGGATTTCGCTCAAGCTGTCCTTTTGCCAACTCGCGCATGACAAGAGAACCCGCCGAGACGCCGATTCCCAGAAGACCTGGCCCCTTGGGTTCCCGCTGGCGTCTTTCGCTGACGACCTGCTTCCATTCCTGAAGTTTCGCAATCACTCCCTTGGTGCGCTCCACTTCCTTCTTTTCCGCTTCTGAAAGGCTGCCGTCTGAATTGTCCGTATCCAACAGGCCAACGGATTCGGCGCGGCTCAAATAATCTGCCACCACATTTACTCCCACGACCACCTCCGCGCCCATGTCGCGGCAGACAGATACCGGCACTGTATTGACAAGGCCGCCGTCGACGAGCCACTGATCGCCGCGATGGACCGGCGCAAAGATGCCGGGCAATGAGATTGATGCGCGAATGGCATCTGTCAACAACCCGCTCTTAAAGACTACTTGCTCGCCCTTGACGAGATCTACGGCCACTGCCGCGAAAGGTAGCTCCAAATTTTCGATGTTCACACCGCCCAGATTGTCGACCAGCATGCGCACGACCTTATCGCCAGCAAACAAGCCGCTGCGGCCGAGTTTCATGTCCGCCAGAGATAGCATTTTGGACCAGGTAATCGCGCGGGCATGCTCTTCGAGGGTATCGAGCTTGCCAGCTGCAAAGCTGCCGCCAACAATACTGCCCATGGAGGTGCCCGCCACGAGATCGACCTCGATACCGTTTTCTGCCAAGACGCGTAATATGCCAATATGCGCCCAGCCGAGCGCTGCCCCGCCGCCTAAAGCGAGGCCAAATTTTTTCTTTGTCACGAGGGATCCATTTCACCTATGCGCATTGAGCGGCATTTCGTGCCCCATGCTCCGTCCTGTCAAGTGAACTGTAATTAAGGTCGGGTCAATTGATGAGAAATTCATCGGCGCAGATCCATTCCCCATCGCTGATCAGCTGTTGTGCGCCGACCGTGACGTGAAATAACTGTCCGTCCAGATTGTCCTCCCAAAACCTGAGGAACTTGCAAAGAATCGGAAACTTGGGCGCAAGATCGAGATCTTGCCAGATGTAGGATTGAAGCAGAGAAGGATGATCAGGCAAGCAATAGAGGATTTCAGCAGTCGCCAGGCGAAAACCTTCCAGCTGAGTTCGAATATTAAGTGAGGCCATCCCTTACCTCCCTGTTACGCGTTACCGTTCCAATATTATTGGCAATGATTTATTTTTTGTACAGATCATTTTTAAGCGTTGGTTAATCCTTTAGCCATCCGGATCGACAATCGTCGGAAAGCGGCTGATCGTCGCTGCAGGCCTGTCAACGGCGCCGGTGGCCAAATACTCTTCAATAGCATTGGCTGTTGGCAACCAGCCTTCTGGACTCACTAGCCCCGAGGTAATGACATAATCGAGAGAAAGAACGCGCATCCGCTGTTCGGGTGTGAGGTCCTGTAAAAGATAAGGTGTGGTCACTAATAGGTCTCCTATCGATCTTCTAGCATGCGATCAAGCTGGTCACGAATATAAGACAAGTTTCTGTCGATGCGTTCTTCCAACTTGATAATTCGTTCGCCTGTCGCTCTCTGGTGTTCACGCTCGCGTTCCGTCAGGTTTGCCAGATTGGCTTCTGCTCGCGTGACACGGCCCGAGAGATGAAAATGCGACGTTACTGCCGTCACGACGCCCGCCGCCCCCGCCAAAATAATTTCAATCAGACTGCCGTCATCCAATTTCATAAAATACTCCTGCCCAAAAATCCCAACCCTAAATCGGCGGCTCAAAATAGCTCGCCTCAATGGTATAGGTCTGACTATCGATGACGACTAAGGTGTCCGCGCGCCGAATTTCGATTGTCAGATTTGCAGTGTTGCCACCGCCCCCGCCAGAGTTTGTGTCAGAGGACTTCCAGGTGCGTGTTGTCGACAGGTTCATCCAGGTTCCGGTCGTACCTGTGTCGATACTACCTGAATTGAGGGTCGCGCGGATTTGGAAGAACTCACCAATGTTGCTGCCCAGATATGACGCAGGTGTTCCCCAAGTGTGATTGTTGTTGCTCCAACTTTCCGAACCATAGCTGGCGAGCAAATCGACATTCCCGGTGGTGTCAAATCGCCAGCCCGCATAACATGAGTCAACATCAGAAGTCGCGCTGGCATCTTGCTGGGCGGCGGGCAGATCTACGGTAAAGTCATCGGCGGAGGCATGGGCGCCGCCGTTACTGGCGGCTGCAGTGGCCGCTAGAAGAGATGGAAGGGCCATTATACTGTACTATCTCCATAGACGACCCAGATGTCTGTGGCCAGTTTGGTCAAACCAATTACCGAGTGTTGTGCCGCTGTTTTTTTGCCGCTGGCGTTATTGAGGGTAACGCCAGTACCAGGGGCGATCGTCACCTGGCCGGCGCCGCCTTGACACACCTGTATGGTGGTACCAATTGCGAAGGCAACGGACGAATTGGGCGGAACCGTAAAGGTCACAGCCGACGCACTCGTACATCTTTGAAACGTATTGGCATCGGTCAGCGCGAAGGTTTGCGACGCGGTCTCAGTAACCACTTTGACGCCAAGAGCTTCGAGCCTAATTTGTTTGTAGACGCCGCCGTCATGGACAATGACAGCATCGACCGATTGATCCGCATCATTTGCATCGAGCTCTGTAAGCGCGCTTGGATCGGACAGCGCATCCAGATCCGTATCATAGGCCTGGACATCCGACCCGATTCCCAAGCCAAGATTGGTGCGAGCATCAGCAGCTGTTGTGGCATTGGTGCCGCCATTGGCAATGGAGAGAGAGGTTCCTGACCAGTTACCATTGTCGACCGTCAAAGCATTGTAATTTGTCAACACCATTTGAAAGGCCGTGCCGTCATAGACAACACTAACGAGGTCGCCAGCGGCTATGTCACCCGAGACCAACGCGCCGCCCTCAAACTCGATGGCTTTTGCAGCCAAGCCATTAACCGCCAGTGTGGCCGGACCGGTATTGGCATTGACAGCAAAGAAGTGGAAAGCCTGCCCTGCGGCATAAGTTGTGATAGCGGGCGATGGCGCAATGACATAGGCATCCGCGAGCCCTGTTTCAGCGCCATAGTGGGAAAGACCACCCAGGCTGTCATCCCACCACTTTTTGATCGCCGACATCATGCCGTGGGCAGCTTCGTTTTTCATGGTGAGGCAATATTCCGCGACCACATATTTGCGCTCGCTGTCGCCGGTTTTTGCCAGATCATGACCCTGGATCGGACGCAGGTAAGACACCTCGACAAACTCCGGATCAATGACGAAGGCGGTGCGCTCGCGCTGGAAGCGGTTCGGCACCACGCGGATTTCGCCAAAGTCGGAGGCATAAAGATGCGCCGCTGCCTGGATCTTGTCCTCGGCAATGGATTGGCGCGCCTGTGAGCGCCCGGTAAAGCCGGAGACCACGCCCTTGTTATAGGGACCGACCATCAGGAACTTCGGGTTCGACCCTTCCTGATAGCAGCTCTGGATCACCCCTTTGAGCATGTCCTCTGTAAAGGCACGGGTGGTCACGCTGTCGGTGGCGGCATCAGACCCCGTGGCGGCATTGGCGCCGCCCGCATCGCGATTGACATTGGTCGACAGCCAGGACTCCAGGGAGCGCGTTTTGCGCGCGGTGCCCGCGGCGCCGGCGTTCCAGCCCTGATTGCCGATGACAATGGCCTCGATGTCGCGCTTCAGCTCTTTGCCGCGATTGGCAATCTGATAGCCCATTTCTGAGGTCTTGCCGTTTTTGTCGACCACTTCCTGTGTGGTGGACACCACCGCATCCCGGCGCGAGATCTGACAATAGTTCTTCTCGCGGGTGGTCGGGCTGGTGGCGGTGCCATCAACGACATCCCCTTCGAGGACGGCGTTATTGGTGTCGGCTGGCGACAGCGAGTCCGTTTGCCACTCGTGCATAACGGCCTTGGCTGTGCCCGCCTTGACGTGCGCCAGGAAAGGGGTGTCATCGGGGGAGATCAGTGAGATCACCGTATCGATGTCTTCCTTATTGCCGGCGGCGTCATAGGTCAGAAAGGCATTGTTTTGTACTGCCATGGTTTTTCATTTCCTTTTTTTGGTTCAAGTTAAAGCATATGCTCGATGACTTTCGCGGCGTCCTCCACGCGGCCTGTCTTTTTCAGGCGCGCCATGGCCTTGCGGTAACTGGCGCGAGAGTCCGAAGGACGATCGGTGCCTGGGCGCATGACTTTCGCCGGGCGCTTGGTTTTCTTGCGCGCCGATTTCATGTTGCCCTGCAACTCGTCGTACTTCATGGCTTTGTGCAAAACGGTGACCTCTATTGCGCTAGCCTCGCGCAATCTGTCATCTGAAATGCCTAAAGAATTTGCGTATTGGTGCACGGCTTGGCGTGCCCTATCTCCCTTTTCCGGATCGGCGAACTCAGGCAAGAGTTCTGCCAGGCGACCCGCTTCGATCATCAGGTTGCGGTCGAACTCATAGGCACGGATACCTTCGACCTCGGCCTTGACTTGTTGAAGCTGTGCCTGACGCTCCTGGAACTGGAGAAATCTTTGTGGGTTTTGAAAGGCGAGCCGTTGAAGGTCCGCCGGTGTCTGAAGCTCCGGGAAATCGCCCATGAGCTGCCATTCCAAATAGGGCGCAGCAGTTTGAAGCTGCTGCACTGCGCTAAACAGCGCTTGTTCCACGACCTTGCGACGCTCGGAGAAATCGCGGGCTTCGCTGTGTAGGCTGTGTGCCTTTTCATAGACATCAGAAAGTTGCTTTAAGGACAGCTCATGTTCCTCATCGCCAGCTTTGACTTTGACCCGAACCGCCTCATATTCCTCCGCCGATAGAGGGCGGGTCTGACGATCGGTTTCGGCTGTCTCTTCTGCCTCGCCTTCCCGGTTTTCGCCGGTTGACTGAAACCGATCCCCCTTGAACTCGTGGAGGGCGTGCTGCGTCTCCTGACTTTGCCGCTTTAAAATCGTATCTATACGCGAGGCGGCTTCGTCCAATGTAATTTCCGGTGGTTCTTCATTGATGGGTGTTGCCGGGCGCATGCCGGTTTCGGCCAGGCTCACGCCTTCTGTTGATTGTTGTGTCGTCTCTGACATTTTTCGTTTTCCTTATCTGAGGTTGAAACGCCGGCCCTTCAATTCAGCCTGACGTCGCGATTCCAATTCTCCGGTGAGCGCCACGCTCGCCAGATGTTCCTTAAACTTGCCCAGGAGATGCACATAGCGGTGGGCATCTTCTCTGGCGTCTTGTGTGCGTGCGGCTTTCCACGCCGTGATGTAGATCTCCTCAAGGGCCGCGAAGGTTTCCTTGAGGAGATCGTTGCCCAGAAGTGCCTGAGCCATTTGCCCGCGTTGCTCTTTTTCCATTGTCGTGTCCTTGTTGCTCCTTTCTGTCAGGGGTGTCGTTTGAGGGCCTGGCGACCCTTACGCGGGTTTCGGCACTTGTCGGAATTCTTTACACAGAGGTAAAAGCACCCCAGTAATTCAATTTGCTCCTCGTCACATTGCTTCGATAACATATTGTTTTTGCTCATCTTTCATTATGTCCACAGGATTTCAAACCAATTGGCCCGGAACTTGCTGCTATGCCCTTCGAGAGGGGTTCGCGAAACGAATGACTTGTCATTCGCTCTCTCAATCAAAGTTGGAATACGGGCTCGGTCATTTCGGCTTTGGGCAACGCTTCTCATCTGGAAAGCGCACGGCAACAGCCACGCCCCTTAAAAGCCACACCAATTGCAGCATAGCTGGGCTCGCGTTGGGTCGACCTTTCTATAAGGGTCGACCCAACTATTCCGCCCTCCCCCAATTGGTCTTTTTGTTCAAGGAGGCCTTGCCGGACGGGCGAATCGCAATAGTCTTTGTACGGCGTTTATTTTTAAACCAAGCGAGGGGTCGCTAATGCCGAGAATGACAACAAACGATGCCATACAGTTCTCCTTTGGGCTGTATTTTGTAACCTTCATGATCGCACTTGCCTGTGTGCTCTAGGGTTCTGGCCTTTAAGGATTAATGGCCGCGCCCGGAAAGGGGCGATGCTCCTCCCCTGCCTTCAAGAGCATCTCCTGAAGGGCGATATCCCGTTTCAATTGAATATCTGCGGCGGCTTGCTCGCGCTTGAGCGCAATATCATTGCGTAATTTCAAGCGATTCAACTCAAAGTCCTGAGCCAGTTCTTTCTCTTTAAGCGCGCGCTCCTGAGCAACTTTTGCCTGTCGCGCCGCCAGCTCTGACTGGGTGGCGGCCTGTTGCAGCGCCATCTGGTTTTGCACCATGGCTTTTTGCTGTTCGGCCTGCTGGGCGAGAGCGGCTCTTTGCATATCCGGAGCCGGAAGACCTTGCGGCGCGGCGGAGCCTGGAAGGCCTGGCTTGTTGGCTGGTTCGGGCAAGGTGAAAAAGCGATCAACACCCTTCAGCCCCATGGCATTGACCACCATTTCCGCCGTTTCATAGAGGTTCTGCGGCGAGGCAAAGCCAAACTCAAGCGCCTGCTTTTGAAGCTCTAACAGCGCCATGGCATTTTGCAATTGGCTCATCTTGTCGCCGGTTCCAAGGCCAACCGAAACCCGCACATCCATATGGCCGCTCCAATCGGAGGGAGCCATGGGCACCCATTCGTTGCGCAGTCGGACAATTCGTTCCTTGTCCTGATAGTGGTTAATCAACCACAGGATCTGGCGGAAGGCTTCCTTGACGCCGGTCTCCGCAAAGATGCGCGCGATGAGCTCAAGCTTGCCCTGGGCCGCATCAAAAAGCATGCGTTCACCCGATGCCGTCTGGTGCAAGGGGTCGTCGCCCATGCCCTGCGTGCGCGGGCTGACGCCAGTGCGATATTCGCGGATCTTGTCAGCATAGGCGAGGCCCTCCAAAGCAGGGCCGCCAACAAAGGGGGTCGAGATGGGATTGATGGAGCCGCGTTCTTTGACGCGGACCACGCCGCCGGGCCGGGCCGACAGAAGCTCTGAGGGCTCGACAATGTTAGCTTCTACCGCCTCCTGACGGGGATTGTTAGCGAGATAAAGACCGTCGAGGAACTGGCGCATGATTGTGGATTTGACCAGCTGCACATCTTTCACCAGGTCTGCAATGGCGCGGCCATAGAAGCGATGGGGCATCAGGATCGGTGTGAGAGAGGCAAAGGGCACCGGCGATTCCCAGGGGATGTTAGAAAGCACTTCGCTCTCAGCACCCGCCACCGTGATCTGGCGGAGTTCGGCAATGCCGTCGCCATCCAAGTCCACCCGCACATAACATTCGGTGACCCACACCTCGCGCATGGCATCATTGTTAAGAGCACTTGAAAATCGCTCATGTTCTTCCACGAAAGTGTCGCGCGCCTCTTCTTCGGCGGAGGGCACCAGCGCCTCTTCGGTCGCCAGGCCATCAATAATGTCCTTGGCATAACCATCGGCGACCAGTGAGGAGAGTGTGCGTCGCTGGCGGTGTCCGACAAAGCGGGCGGACTGGATCGACTTTGCCTCACGGGAGATCAAAAATTCTTCCGGGGGTACCGGTTCGACCCGCACACCGCCGTGACTCTCTTCCCGCGCCACCGTCAGATCCGCCAAGCGGGCCTCACGCGGCCCATATTCATGGAGGGTGACGAGCTCTGTGTCCGGTTCGGTCAGGATCAATGCGACCTCGTCCTCACTCAGACCCTCATAAGTTTCGTTGACGCGCGAGGTCTGCTCATCCCACCAGATCTTGATGAAGCCGTTTTTACACAGGAGCGCATCCTTGAACCAGGTGTAGAAGTTCAAAAATCCGTCGTTGTCCACATTCCAGATGTGATTGACATATTGGGTCGCCTGTTCGGCAACCTCGATGTCCTCTGCGCCTACCGGCTCAAAGGAAACCGTATTTTCGCTTGAAGCAAAAATCCGGATAAGCTGGGGCAGCATCCATTCGATGGTGTCGGCCACATCAGAGGAGACCACTTGAGAGCGACCCTCCATCTCATTGCCGAATTTTTCGCCGAGATAATATTTCAGATTTTCGGCCCGCTCCTCTTGCAGCGTATTGCCGGCGGCGCCGGTCGCCAGATGGATTTCCTGGGCGATCAGGGCCTGAAGTTCGACTTCCGTCATGTTTAGTCCTCACTGGTTGCATGTGATCAGCGAGGTCAGGCTAAGTCAGCTTTTGAGGTGGGTAAGAAGTTTGCCAAAATTT
>SBHG01000033.1 GCA_006226305.1 Alphaproteobacteria bacterium
GCGGAGATGTAACGCGCCAAAAGGGCCCGAATAGGCCAGGGCGCACCGATAATCGCGGGATCTGAAAAAAGGTTCTTCAAGAAAGGCTGAACCGCATCCAGATTGTCGGGACCGCCCAGGTTAAACAAGACGACCGTCAAGCGTTTCGGCTCCGTATCTTGCCTTTCAGCCCCGGATATTTCAGACATGTCGCTCATGCCTGCACTCGGCGCACCACCTGTGCCACATGCTCCGGCGGCGTTTCTTTTTCAATGCCGTGACCCAGATTGAAGATATAGGGCCGACCGGCAAAATTTTCCAAAAGCGCATCAGTCGCCCGGTCGAGCTCTGCCCCACCCGCCACAAGGGCGAGCGGATCCAGATTACCTTGAACCGTCGCCAGCGGCGACAGTGTCTCCCGCGCCCAGATCATATCCGTGCCCGTATCAACGCTGATCCCCTGAACGCCGGTTTCTTGAAGAAAACGCACGGCCTTCGTTCCCACCCCTTTGGGAAACCCGATAATTGGCACATCCGGATGGATGGCCCGCACCGCCTCGACAATCTTTTTTGTCGGCGCCACGCACCATTTTTCAAACTGATCCGGCGCCAATGATCCCGCCCAGGTATCAAAGAGCTGCAATACTTCTGCCCCGGCCTCAACTTGCGCAATCAGATAGCTGGCCGTCGCTTCCACCAGTAGGTCAATCAGCGCCTGAAAGGTCTGAGGCTCCCGATAGGCCAGAAGCCGCGCCGCCGCCTGGGTCGGCGAGCCCCGACCCCCCACCATATAGGTCGCAACGGTCCAAGGCGCCCCGGCAAAGCCGATCAAGGTCACATGAGGCGGCAGAGCCGCCGACAAACCCTTCAAGGTCTCATAAACCGGTGCCAGATGGTTCTGCAGCCCGTCCGCTGACAGCCGGGCCACTGCGCCCGCATCCGTGACCGGCTCCAGAACCGGACCTACGTTCTCCTGAAAGGTAACCTTTTGCCCGAGCGCATCCGGGATCACCAGAATATCGGCAAACATGATCGAGGCATCAAAGCCAAACCGGCGGATCGGCTGCAAGGTCACTTCAATCGCCTTCTCCGGCGTATAGCAGAACTCCAAAAAACTCGAGGTCGTCGCCCTTACCTCCCGGTATTCCGGCAAAAACCGACCGGCTTGGCGCATCATCCAGATCGGGGGGCGTGCCGTTGCGTGTCCCGCAAGGGCCTGAAGAAGAAGCTTTTCGCTCTGAGACATGAAAGTTCCTGTCAAAAGAGGGGATTTAAAGGACAAGAGGGGAAGGGCTTTCTAACCCACATTTTTTCTTTCTAATACTAATAAATAAAAAGGATGTTGTTGTTGATGGTGGGGTGAATCTCAGGGATTATTTTTTATCCCCAACTTATCCACAGAAGTATGACTTTGGCTGACCGGCATAAGCAAAATCGCGAAAATTGGGGAAAAATTAACCACTAAAAGTCTTACTTTTCCTTGTTTCCTGGGCTTTTCCGCCTGTGAGTCCTGTGGATAATTAACCTTTTGTTAACCATCTTGCCGCATCTGCGGACCTGTCCACAGCTCCGGTCAATTTACATCCACCGGCGCACAAGCTCTCTCACAGAAAAGACCTCAACGGGCATTCATTTTCTCGACCTCCCGGGAAAAAGCAGTTATCCCCGTAAAATTGAGTTTTCCACAAGTTCTTACGTTAAATATCGGCCAATAGATCTTTTAAATGTCGCCCACAAAGCCCCCCAAAACCTTCCATCTTCATCTGGTTTCCGACGCCACGGGTGAAACCCTGAACTCCATGGCCCGCGCCGCCTGCGCGCAATTTGCCAATGTCGAACCTGTTGAGCATGTTTATGCACTGGTGCGCTCTAATCGGCAGCTGGAGCGCACCCTCACCCAGATTGAAAAATATCCAGGGCTTGTCTTCTTCACCCTCATGAGTACAGACCTGCGCGATCAGCTAGAAGACTTCTGCCGCGCGCAATCGATCCCGCATTTGTCGGTTCTTGATTCAGTTCTCGCGACCCTGGAAAATTTCCTCGGCACGGAGCTCACTCACAAGCCGGGGGGTCAACACGAAATGACCGCCGAATATTTCCGCCGCATGGAAGCGCTTGCCTTCACCATGGCCCATGACGATGGCCAATTATCTGACGATCTTGCCAAAGCCGATGTGGTGCTGGTCGGGGTCAGCCGAACCTCCAAGACCCCTACCTGTATTTATCTCGCCAACCGGGGCATCAAGGCCGCAAACGTTCCTCTGGTGCCCAACATCCCCTTGCCCGATATTCTGGAGAGATTGCAAGGACCTCTCGTCGTTGGTCTCTCAACCAATCCGGACCGCCTGGTTCAGATCCGGCGCAACCGCTTGCTCTCTCTCAATCAGGACCCTGACACCGACTATGTCGACTATGAGGCCGTGCGCTCAGAAACCATGGCCGCTCGAAAGCTATTTGCCAGACTGGAATGGCCGGTAATTGATGTATCACGCCGCTCTGTTGAAGAAACAGCCGCGGCGATTTATAATCTCTACACAGAGCATAAAGCTTCATTTACGGGTAACAATGGCAAATGAGTGGTCCGGAAATCATCCTCGCCTCGCAAAGCCAGGTGCGTGCGCGTCTTCTGACGAATGCCGGTGTCACTTTCAAGGCGCTTCGTCCAACCGTCGATGAGGATGAAGTCAAGATCAGCCTTAAGGCTGAGGGAGCAAGCCCGCGCAGGCTTGCAGACGCCTTGGCGGAAATAAAAGCGCTTAGTCTTTCACGCAGGTTTCCAGAAGCCCTCATTATCGGCGCAGACCAGATCCTCGAATGCGAGGGGCGTATGTTTGACAAACCGGCCTCCATGGACGGCGTTGCGCAGCACCTTGAATTTCTATCGGGGAAAACCCACACACTTTTAACCGCCTGTGTGGTGGCAAGAGGAAACGAACCGATCTGGCGGCATTTATCAACGCCCCGTTTGACGATGCGGCCGCTCTCTTCACAGTTCATTGATCAGTACAAAGAGCGTAACGGTGAAAAACTCTTAAACTCTGTCGGCGCCTATTTTCTGGAAGAAGAAGGCGTTCAGCTCTTTGTCAAAATCGAGGGAGATTTCTTTTCTGTTCTTGGCCTTCCTCTCATTGAACTCTTGGATCTCCTGCGCCGTTATGGGAGTGTGCCCCTATGACGCAAAAAATCAAAGCCGGTGTGGTCGGTTGGCCCATCGCCCATTCCAGATCGCCGCTAATTCATGGAGCCTGGCTTGAGACTTTTGGCATTGAGGGATCTTATGAAAAGCTGGCCATAGAGCCGGGCACCTTCCAGGCGCGCATTCGCAAGCTGGTGGCCGAAGGTTATGTCGGCGTCAATGTCACCATTCCCCACAAAGAGGCGGCTTTGGCGATAGCCGATGAAAGAGATGCGGCCTCGTTGGCTATCGGCGCCGCCAATACCCTCGTCTTTAAGGACGGCAAAATCTGGGCTACCAATACCGATGCCTTTGGCTTTACCGAGTATCTGAAAAGTAAGGGCAGAGATTGGGCCGGCAAACGCGCCCTTGTTATTGGCGCTGGTGGAGCCGCCCGCGCCGTGCTCTTTGGATTAAGAGAGCTTGGTCTCTCCCATGTGGATCTGGCCAATCGAACCGTCGACAAGGCGCGTGTCCTGGCCACGCATTTTGCAACAGATACTTTCACCATCACGCCCTTGGCCCTGAGCGATATCGCGGGATTTCTGGGCAAGGCTGATCTCGTGGTCAACACCACTTCCCTCGGCATGGTCTCTCAGCCGCCGCTTGAGATCTCTCTTGAGGGCTTAAAGCCCGGCGCCCTTGTCTATGATCTTGTTTATGTGCCGCTCGAAACGGAGTTTCTTAGAAAGGCCAAAGCGCTCGGACACGAGACCCTCGACGGTCTTGGCATGCTCTTGCATCAGGCCCGGCCCGGGTTTGAGGCCTGGTTTGGCGCCAGGCCGCAAGTAACTGAAGATCTGCGCCAGCGCATTATTGACGACCTGAAGGAGCACTGACGAGATGCTGCTCATTGGCCTGACCGGCTCCATCGGTATGGGAAAATCTGAAACCGCCAAAATGTTTCAAAAGCTCGGCGTGCCCGTCTATGATGCCGACGCGGCGGTCCACGCGCTCTATGCCCGGGAGGGCGCGGCGGTTGCGCCCATCGCCGAGGCCTTTCCCGCAGCCATTGTCGAGGGTGCGGTTGATCGGGCCCGCTTGTCCAAAGAAGTTGTGGGCAAGCCTGAGGCTCTGAAAAGACTGGAAGCCATCGTGCACCCTCTTGTCGGCGAGGCGCAGATGGCTTTCTTAAGACAAGCAGAAGCTGCCGGCGCCCCCATGGTGGTGCTCGATATTCCGCTGCTCTTTGAAACCGGTGGGGAAACCCGGGTCGACGTCACCGTGGTGGTCTCTGCCCCCGCTGAGGTTCAAAAAGAGCGCGTATTGGCGCGCCCGGATATGACCGAGGAAAAATTTGCCGCCATCTTGGCCAAACAAACGCCAGACGCTGAAAAACGCGCGAAGGCGGACTTTATTGTGGATAGCTCAAAGGGACTTTCCTTTGCTTTTGACAAGGTGAAGGAAATTGTTGATAGCTTGAAAGATCGACCCGGCGAGGTATGGGAACAGCGTAAAGCCGGTCGGTAAACAGGGACACTTGAGGGAAAGGCGCGCCTTTAAATATGCGCGAAATCGTACTCGATACGGAAACAACCGGATTTGATCCTTTCACCGGCGACCGACTGGTGGAAATCGGTTGCCTTGAGCTCGTCAACCGCATGCCGACAGGCAAGGAATATCACGTCTATATCAACCCCGAACGCGACATGCCGGAGAGTGCCTTTAAGGTGCATGGGCTGTCCGAGGCATTTCTGTCGGACAAACCAAAATTCTCTGAGGTTGCAGAAGACTTTCTGACCTTTATTGGCACCTCGCCCCTGGTCATTCACAATGCCGCTTTTGACATGAAGTTCCTGAATGCGGAGCTCAGCTGGCTCGGGCGCGAAGAGCTGCCCATGGAGCAGGCGATTGATACCCTGCTCATTGCCCGCAAAAAATATCCCGGCGCGCAAAACTCACTCGATGCGCTTTGTCGCCGCTTTGAAATTGATGCCACCAACCGCGAACTTCACGGCGCGCTCATAGACTCTTATCTTCTGGCGGAGGTTTATCTGGAGCTCACTGGCGGGCGCCAGCCGGATCTGGTTTTGTCTTCGGGGGGCGGGGGCACGGTTTCTGGAGGCGCTGCCGCCCAGGCCCAAACCAAGACCCGCATGGCCCGGCCCAATCCGCTGCCCCCTCGGCTCAGCGCTGAGGATCTTGCCGCCCACCGCGCCTTTGTCGAAAAAGAATTGGGCGCCAACCCCTTGTGGGGATCAGCGCCCGAATAACAATGTTCAGATTTTTTCAGATCTGTCTGGTCAAGCCTTAGGCTTGGCCCGCTTCAGCTTGTGCCGCAGCCAGCTGCTGGCGATAGAGCGTTGCGAAGTCGATCGGATCAAGCATCAGCGGCGGGAAGCCACCGTCGCGCGCCACATTCGCCAGAATGTTGCGGGCAAACGGGAAGAGAAGCCGCGGGCACTCAATGAGCAGTACCGGCTGCAGGCTTTCTTCAGGAATGTTCTTGATCACGAAAACGCCTGCATAAACCAGTTCGATGATGAACAGAGTTTCATCACCGCGCTTGGAGCTGACGTTGAGTTTGATTTCGGCTTCATATTCGTCTTCGGTGCCGCGGCGAGCCTGAACGTCGATGGAAACATCGGTCTTGGGTTGTTCGTCGCTTTTGCGAAGAGAGCCAGGCGCGCCTGGATTTTCAAAGGAAAGGTCTTTGATGTATTGCGCCAGCACACGGAATTGCGGCGCATCTTCCGGATTTACCGCGCCATTGTTACCCTGAGCTGCCCCGCTATCGATATCGGTCATGGATGAGATACCCTTAAAATCTTGTCTTAAAGTCAAAAGGGGTGTCGGCCCGTTTGGGGACACCCATCAGCTGGGCTGGCTATCATGTCTGGGCCCAAGAAACAAGCATGACGCTCCAATTGGGTAAATAAACCGCCGATTTCCCACCTTGCACCGCCGGAGCCTTAGTCGTCCGGATCGATCACCTCGCCATCAATAATGGTGGGCCCGCGCCGTCTGGAGCGGCTTTCTGTCTGGTAGGTTTCGACCCGAACGTCCCCGTGTTTGGCGATATATTTCAAGATCCAGCGGCCAAGCGCCAGACGGAAGGGGGGCATAAAGAGCAAAAACCCAAGGGTATCCGTCATAAATCCAGGGGTCAGCAGCAAAACCCCGGCAATCAGCAAAAACAGCCCGTGAACCACCTGATCAACCGGCAGCATTCCGTCCGACATGTCTTTTTGCGCCTGCCGATAGGTCGCCAGCCCCTGGGTTCGCAAAAGCCAGGACCCTAAAAAGGCGGTGCCGATAACGATCAACAGCGTCGGCCCCAGACCGATCGCGCCCCCCACTTTCACAAAAAGGCCGATTTCGATCAGCGGAATGCCGAGAAACAAGAGAAAAAGTATCAATCCCATCGCAATATCGGGTCCCTTCCCTTGCAACCAGGGCAAGGCAATTCTAAGTATGAACAAGGCACCTTATCCAATGAGCCTCTTGAACGCGAACCCTGTCAAAAAAATGACAAGGCTGGCGCAGATAAGATAGGCTGACGAGCAAGGCGCGCTAAGATTTTGCTTCTTTTAGACAGATAGGAAGTCAGAACCCAAATTGCGATGAAAATTCGCGGCAATGCGGAAAATCAGGGTTGATAGAGAGTATTTATGAGTGAAACCGCCAGCTTTTTTGAGTTTGTGATCCTCGGCACCGTTGCTGTTGTGGTGCTGGTAGCGCTGCGCAGCGTTTTGGGCCGCAAAACCGGCAATGAGGAAGAGCGCGCTCAGACTATCCATCGCCGCTCTGATTCAGCCGCCGCCCGCGGGACCTTGTCGCCAGCCCCCGTTGCCGATGCGCCGGCCGCCTCGGAGCGGTCTTCCATCGAAGATTTTGCCGAGCCGGGGAGCGATCTGGCAAGGGGCCTGGCCCTGCTTGAGACCGAAGATCGCCGATTTGATGTCGCCACTTTCCTGGCGGGAGCGAGAGGCGCCTATGAGATGATCGTTTGCGCCTTTGCCGACGACGACAAAAAGGCCTTAAAACCGCTCCTGACCCCTGAGGTCTTTGCCAGCTTCTCCTCCGTGATCGATGCGCGCAAAGAACGCGGTGAAAAGGTGGAGACCACCTTCATTGGTCTGAGCGAGGCCAAGCTCACGGAGGCAAGCCTGACCGGGCGTATCGCGGAGGTCACGGTCCGTTTTGTCTCTGAGCTTATTTCGCTTACCAAGAACTCAGAGGGCGCCGTCATCGAGGGAGACCCAAGTCAGGTTTACAAGGTGACGGACATCTGGACCTTCACCCGTGATATCAAGAGCAATGATCCCAACTGGAAGCTCTCCGCCACCGCATCCGGTTAAAGTTGGAGCAGGGCTTCACGCCTTGAGAGAGGACGAAGAACAACAGTGAAGGGCTCGGGCCGCGCATTCGTTCTCTTAAGCGCAGGACTTGCGCTTCTTGGCATTTTGTTATGGTTCCTCCTTGTCTGGTTGCCGCGTCAGGCGCTTGAGCCGCCGCAAGCGGAACCTCTGCGATTCACAAAACTCTCATTTGAGAATCTTGCTGGTTGGCAGGCTGACGATCTTGGCGCCGCCCTGCAGACCTTTCTGCGCACCTGCCCTCGGCTCACGGCAAGGGCAGACCGTCCGATCTCAGATCACACCTTCCCTGGTACAGATATTTTGGTTGCCGGGCGTGGCGATGACTGGCGGGAAATCTGTCAGCATGCAGAGGATCTTCGTGCTGCCGAGGATTTTGGCGCCGCGCGCAGCTTCTTTGAAACAACCTTCATGCCCTTTGAGGTCACCGGCGCTGATCCTGAGGAAAATATATTTACCGGCTACTACGAACCGGTTCTGCAGGGCTCTCTTGAGAAAACAGATCTCTTTCAAGTGCCGCTCCTCAAGCGCCCCGATGACTTGGTCCATGTTGAGCTCGGGGATTTTCGTGAAAGCCTAAAAGGTCAGCGCATCGCGGGCCGTGTTGCTGCCGGGCGGCTCACCCCTTACGAAGATCGTGCGGAGATAGAGGCGGGCAGGCTGGGCGACAAGGGCGTGCCGCTTGTTTATCTGTCCGATCCTGTCGATGCCTTTTTCACGCATATTCAGGGGTCCGCGCGGGTGCATCTGACCGATGGCACCGACATGCGCGTCAATTATGACGGTCAGAACGGTCATCCCTATACAGCCATCGGGGCACCGCTTATCCGTCGCGGCGAGATTGCCCGCGAAGATATGTCCATGGAGGCCATTCGTGCCTGGCTTAAGGATCATGAAGAAAACGGTGCCGCTGAATTGATGCATGAAAATGCCTCCTATATTTTCTTCCGCCAGGTGCCGATTGAAAATCCTGAGCTCGGTCCACCCGGTGCGGCGGGCATTGATCTGACGCCCCAGCGTTCGCTCGCGGTGGATCGCAAGTATCATGCGCTCGGCCTGCCGGTTTGGATTGAAACCTCTGAAACGCTCCAAGGAGCTTTGCCCGACCCTGAAACCGGTAAAGCGCCATCAAAACCGTTTCATCATTTGATGGTGGCGCAGGACACCGGCGGCGCCATTCGCGGTCCGGCCCGCGGGGATATTTTTTTCGGTTCCGGTGATGCGGCGGGCGCGCGCGCCGGGGCGCAAAATGCACCGGGAAGGTTTGTTCTCTTAGTGCCGCGATTTGCCGCGCGGGCTTATGAGGAAGCTCGGGCGGCTCAAGAGGCTGCTGCCCCATGAGCCGCCGTCTTACCCCTGAGGAAGAGCGGCTCTGGCGCTTGGCCATGCGCGGCACGAGCCCCTTAGCCCATACCCAAAGTCGCCTTTCCACCCGCGCGGACCAAGAGCCCCTCAAAAAACCGTCCCACCCGGAAAATACCAAAGGGGTCGCGCCCGGTTCCAAGACCCGGCAGACGGCGCCGCCCAAATCGATAGCCCCGAAACCGCCGCCTGATCTGGCAAATCTCGACCGCCGTTCGGCCCAGCGGGTGCGCCGAGGCAAGATCGAGGTGGAGGGGCGCATTGATTTGCATGGGATGAGCCAGGCTGAGGCCCATGATGCCCTCATTCGCTATCTCTTGTCGGCGAGCGCCCATGGCAGCCGGGTGGTGCTGGTGATCACCGGCAAAGGGCGCAAGGGGCGCGCCGGACACTTTTGGGAAGAGGGCCCGCGCGATTTTTTCGACGGGCGCGGCGAGGGGATCTTGAAGGCCCAGGTGCCGCTCTGGCTGCGGCAATCACCCCTGCGCGAACGCATATTTTCGGTCCAGGAGGCCCATCCCCGCCATGGCGGTTCGGGCGCGCTCTATGTTTTCCTCAAAAAGTCATGAAAAGTGGCTGACCCCAAAGTTGGTACCACATTCGATACCACATTTGGGGTCAGCCACTTTTGGTGACTTTATTTAGAGGATAAAGCGGCTAAGATCCACGTTCTTCGCAAGGTCCCCGATATTGGTGTCGACAAAAGCGCCATCCACCACCACTGTCTCGCCGCTGCGATCGGCCGCGGAGAAGCTGACCTCTTCCAGCACCCGCTCCATAACTGTCTGAAGCCGCCGCGCGCCGATGTTTTCAACGGTCGCATTGACCTCAGCCGCCAGACCCGCGATCCGCTCGATCCCGTCATCGGTAAACTCAAGGCTCACGCCCTCGGTTCCCAACAGCGCCACATATTGCTTGATAAGGCTCGCTTCCGGCTCCGTGAGGATGCGTTTAAAATCGGCCTCGCTCAAAGCCGTCAGCTCCACCCGGATCGGCAAACGCCCTTGCAGCTCCGGCAACAGATCGGAGGGCTTAGCAATGTGGAAGGCGCCGCTCGCGATAAAAAGAATATGATCCGTCTTCACCGCCCCATATTTGGTCGCCACCGTGGTGCCTTCGATGAGCGGCAGAAGGTCACGCTGCACCCCCTCGCGCGAGACATCGCCGCCGGTACGCTCTGACCGGGCGCAGATCTTGTCCACCTCGTCGAGGAAAACAATGCCGTTGTTTTCAACCGCAAAGATCGCTTCCTGAACCACCTTTTCTTCGTCGAGCAGCTTGTCGGATTCCTCGGCGATCAGAATGTCATAGGTGTCTTCCACCTTCATGCGCCGTTTCTTGGTGCGCCCACCCATGGCCTTGCCGAAAATATCATTCAGGTTAAGCATGCCCATCTGCGCGCCCGGCATGCCCGGAATGTCAAAGCTCGGCAAAACCTGGCTGGAGGTATCGGCCACCTCAATCTCAATTTCTTTGTCATTGAGCTCGCCATCGCGCAGCTTCCTCCGAAAACTGTCGCGTGTCGACGTTGAGGCATTGGCGCCCACAAGTGCATCCAGCACGCGCTCTTCGGCAAAGAGTTCGGCTTTTGCCGTGACTTCCTTGCGCTGTTTTGTGCGCACCATATTGATCGCGATCTCAATCATATCGCGGATGATCTGCTCAACATCGCGGCCCACGTAACCGACTTCGGTAAATTTCGTGGCCTCCACTTTGACAAAGGGTGCATCGGCCAGCCGCGCCAGGCGCCGAGAAATTTCGGTTTTGCCAACACCGGTTGGCCCGATCATCAGAATGTTCTTCGGCAGAACTTCCTCGCGCAGGGTGTCGTCGAGTTGCTGACGGCGCCACCGATTGCGCAGCGCAATGGCCACCGCCCGCTTGGCATCCTGCTGCCCGACGATATAGCGGTCCAATTCAGAAACAATCTCACGCGGAGAAAAATGGGTCATTGTAAAAAACTCGATACGTAAAAGATTTCGTTTAAAAAAGCAGATCTAAATCGCGATCTCTTCGATCGTCAGATTGTTGTTCGTATAGACACAAATTTCCGAAGCGATCGCCATCGCCCGGGTTGCGATCTCAAGTGCGTCGTAGTCCGTATCCATCAAGGCGCGCGCCGCCGCCAGAGCGTAATTACCGCCCGAGCCAATGCCGATCACGCCGTGGTCGGGTTCCAGCACATCCCCGTTGCCGGTCAGCACCAGAGACACTTTTGCGTCTGCGACAATCATCATGGCCTCGAGCCGCCGCAAGAAGCGATCGGTCCGCCAATCTTTGGCGAGCTCGACAGCGGCGCGAGTGAGTTGTCCGGGATGCTGTTCAAGCTTGGCTTCAAGCCGTTCAAACAAGGTCAGGGCATCGGCGGTGGCCCCGGCAAAGCCTGCTACCACATCGCCTTTCGGAAAACGGCGTACCTTGGTGGCTTTGCCTTTAACCACCGTATCGCCGATCGAAACCTGTCCATCGCCCGCGACAACCACCTTGTCGCCTTTGCGCACCGCCAAAATTGTGGTGCCATGCCAGCTTGTCGGCCCTTGGGATGAGGTTCTGCTCACGATTTTTTGACCTTTTCCGGTTATGAAGAGAATGAATATTGAAAACGGCGCAAGCCGCATGAGCTTTCTATTTGGCCATTTTTGGCAAGGGGTCAAGTCAAGAACCCTGATTATCTGGTATCTGGCGCGGTTTACTGCTAAAAAGCGCCACCTTTTAAAAGAGCAATAAGCGCTGCCGACAAGACAGCCACACGTG
>SBHG01000069.1 GCA_006226305.1 Alphaproteobacteria bacterium
GCCAGGTCCTGAAACAATTCTTTGGGGTAGGCGCGCGCCGCTTCGAACTGCGCCGCGCGCGGGGCAATCTGCTCCTGCGCAAAACGCCGAATCGCTTGCTGAATCAGCGTCTGCTCTTCACTCAAAATCACGTGATGTCCTTCTTCATCCTTCCATGAAAGGGAACATACGTTGGAATACGCGATCTTTGTCAATAATCAAGTGCTTTAATGCCGCGACCGTGTGGAGCACTACGACCGCAATCAGCAGAAAAGCACCAATTTCGTGAAGTTCGTGAAAAATCTCGGTCACGTCCTCCGAAGACGGCAATAGAGCCGTGGCATTGAAAAGTCCAAAGGGGTGAACTTCCTCTTCAACGCTTGTTGCCGCATGGAGCAATCCCATCGTCGGGATATAGACCATCAAGGCATAAAGAAGGCCGGCATTTAGCCTGGCAAGTTTGAGCTCCCATGTCTTCATGCCCGCTGGCAAAGCAGGGGGCTCGTGAGTGCGTCGCCAATAGATTCGAACCAGCGCTAGCAAGAGTACCGTAAGGCCAACGCCGGAATGGCCCTGCAGCATGGAGGCCTTTTCAGCCGGGGCCGCATCCTCCATGATCAGGCCAAAAATAAGGGCGCCGATCATCAATACCGCCATCAGCCAGTGGAGGGTTTTTGCGACCGGGTCAAAAGTTGTTTTGGGGGACATTAAAGCGCTCCATATGTCGGTTGTCGGGGGCCTATCGGGGTCGAAAAGGCGTCCTACTCTATAACGATTTTACAGGCTAAACCTGTTGTTCGACATGCCCAATCCTATCAGCAAGAGGCCCCATCGCCTAGAAGGACGTCTCCTCCTCAGATTTTGTGATAATGACGTCAAAACTCGACCAAATTCCATCCGATTTCCGCACCCGGGGCGCTTGGGTGTTGCGGGATGGACATATTTGTATTTAATGCAGACTCGAAGATGGCAAACGAAATTTGAGTTAACACAATGACAATAAAAGATAGCTCTGGCCCCGCCGGTGACCTTCGCGACTCCGTCGTCGTCCGGTTTGCCGGTGACTCGGGCGACGGAATGCAGCTCACCGGCTCTCAATTTGCCGTATCGACGGCTCTGGCCGGACGGGGTCTTTCAACTTTTCCGGATTTCCCCGCCGAGATCCGGGCGCCTGTCGGGACGACCTTTGGGGTCTCGGCCTATCAGATCAACTTTGGTTCCGAAGACGTGATGACCGCCGGCGATGCGCCGGATGTGCTCGTGGCCATGAACCCGGCCGCGCTGAAGGTCAACATCGACCGCATACCAGAAGGCGGCCTGATCCTGGTGGATACAGGTTCCTTTACCGAGCGCAACCTTGCCAAAGCCGGTTTTGACAGCAATCCGCTGGAGGGGGACGAGCTGTCAAAGTTTCAGGTTATCGAAATTGATGTCTCCAAGCTCACATTGGATGCGGTTGCAGAATTTGGTCTTGGAAAAGCCGATGCCCTGCGCTGCAAGAACATGTGGACCCTGGGGCTGATGCTCTGGATGTTCGATCGCGAGCGGCAGCCGATCACCGATTGGTTGTCCGAGAAATTTGCCAAATTGGAAGCAATCCGCGAGTCCAATATTGCCGCGCTTAACGCAGGCCATGCTTTTGGTGAAACCGCGGAATTGTCGGGCGGTCTGAAACAATATCATGTGAAGGACGCCAAAAAGACCCCGGGCACCTATCGGACGGTTACCGGCGCGCAAGCCATCGCCTGGGGCCTTGTGGCGGGTGGACAGCTTGCAGAGCTGCCGATCTTTTTCGGTTCTTACCCAATCACACCCGCTTCCTCGGTGCTGCACGAGCTCTCCGCCCTGAAGGCCTTTGATGTTCAGACCTTTCAGGCAGAAGACGAAATTGCCGCAATTTGCTCAGCTATCGGTGCGTCCTATGCCGGGAACGTCGGGGTTACTTCGAGTTCGGGACCCGGTATTGCACTGAAGACTGAAGCTATGGGGCTGGCCATTTCAGCGGAACTGCCGCTCGTCATTGTCAATTCTCAGCGGGGTGGCCCCTCTACGGGTCTGCCAACCAAAACCGAGCAGTCCGACCTTTATCAAGCCCTTTACGGCCGCAATGCGGACTCGCCGATGCCAGTCATTGCATCCCGCAGCCCGAGCGACAGCTTTTACTGCGCGATTGAGGCAGTTCGCCTGGCGGTTAAATATATGACGCCGGTCATTCTGCTTACGGACGGCTATATCGCCAACGCGGCCGAGCCCTGGCTCTTACCGAATCTGAATGAACTGGAAAGCTTTCCTGTTTCCTTTGCCACAAGTGACGACATTGACTCGGACGGACGTTTTAATCCCCTCAAACGGGATGAAACAACACTCGCCCGGGTCTGGCCCAAACCCGGGACAGCCGGTCTTGAGTATCGCACAGGCGGGATTGAAAAGGCCTTTGATACCGGCGACATCTCTTATGACCCGGCCAACCACCAAAAAATGTCAGATGTTCGACACCAAAAGATCTCTGGTATTGCCAATGACATTCCGCTTCAAGGCATTGAACAAGGCAATAGCTCAGGCGACCTTGTGGTTGTGGGCTGGGGGTCGACTTACGGCCCCATCAATCAGGCGGTGCACCGCGCCCGCCAGCAGGGGCTGGATGTGGCGCAAGTCCACATTCGTCATCTAGCGCCCTTCCCCAGCAACCTTGGAGATGTGTTGGCAGGATATCGACGGGTTCTGGTACCTGAAATGAATATGGGCCAACTGATCACGGCGCTTCGGGACAAATATCTCGTACCGGCCTGTCCGCTCAATAAAGTGTCGGGACAGCCGTTCAAGATTCAGGAAATCCTGGATGCCATTCACCAAAATGTATCAGCTCAGGCTGCGGAATAGGAGACGGTGCAATGAACGAACATGTGGCTCCTGAAAAACTGACTGCAAAAGATTTTGCCACCGATCAGGAAGTGCGTTGGTGCCCCGGTTGTGGGGACTATGCCATTTTGAAATGCATGCAGCGGACGCTGCCCGAAATCGGGACACCGCGTGAAAAGACTGTCTTTATTTCCGGTATCGGCTGCTCATCACGTTTCCCCTATTACATGTCTACTTATGGCTTCCACACCATTCATGGGCGCGCGCCTTCGGTTGCGACCGGTGTCAAATTGGCTAATCCCGAACTTGATGTCTGGGTCATCACCGGCGATGGGGATGGGCTGTCAATCGGCGGCAACCATTTGATGCATGCGCTGCGACGGAACGTGGATCTTAATATCCTGCTCTTCAACAATGAGATCTATGGGCTGACGAAGGGGCAATACTCCCCGACTTCCAACGTCGGGACACGCTCCCCCTCGACGCCGTTCGGCTCCGTTGATCGTTCGCTCAACCCTTGTGCTTTTGCTCTGGGAGCTGGCGCGCGGTTTATCGCACGCACCATTGATACGGCGCAGAAACATATGCCGGAAGTCTTTAAGCGCGCTCACGCACACAAGGGCGCGTCTTTTGTGGAAATCTATCAAAACTGCATTGTTTACAATGACGGTGTGTTTGAAGAGTTCACCAACAAAAAGACGGCTGCTGACGAACAACTCCTTCTGGAAAATGGCCAGCCGATGGTCTTCGGTAAAGAGCGCACCAAGGGACTGCGGCTTAACGCCTCAACACTCCAACTGGAGGTGGTCACCATCGGCGACAATGGCGTGACCGAGGACGATCTTCTGGTTCACGACGAAACCAATGCCACTTTGGCGCAGATGCTGATTACCCTGCCAAGGCCAAATTTCCCTGTCATCCTTGGGGTTATTTACTGCGATCCGGTGCCCTCCTATGATCAGGATGTTATGGCTCAAATTGCCCAAGTCCGCGAAAAACAAGGGAAAGCAGACCTTAATGCCTTGATCCGCAAGGGACGGACCTGGGAAGTCGCCTAGCAGCTTTTACGGTCACAATTTTGTCATGAGGGCGTGCGACCAGCTTGCACGCCCTCTTTTTTCCTGTTTGAATTCGCTTTTGTGTATCACTTTGAACGGAGTTCAACCCATGTCAGGACTTTCCCCCAGAACAGTTCAGCGCACGCTCATCGCCTGCGCGATCACCCTGCCCCTGATAACAGGCGCGAGTGTTTGGGCACACAGCGGCGACGGCCCTGAACCCACCGGGATCGTCAAGGAGCGCATGGAGGCCATGAAGGGATTGAAAGATGCCCTGATCGCGATCAAGACGACACTTGGCAGTGATGACTTCGATCAGCAGATCGTCAGCGAAAACGCCAAGAAGATCAGCGCCGCGTCTGGTGCGCCGCTATTGAAATTTTTCCCACAAGGCTCAAACGAGGCCCCTTCAGAAGCGCTCGACAATATTTGGACGGATTGGGAGAATTTCAAAATCAAAGCTGAACTTTTGAAAACCAAGGCCGATGCCCTGGCTGTTGCCGAAGGCAAAGAAGCCAGCATGGCCGCCTTTGGTGAAATGGCCCAGTCTTGCGGTGGGTGCCATAAGACCTACCGCCTGCAAAAAGAAAACCAATAGGTCGTGGTGCTGAAGCGTCTTACCCTTGTTACGGGGACAGCCGCTGTCTTGATCTTTGGCGCGCTTACCCTCGCGCCTTCCTTCACGCCGCAACAGGACATCGACATGACCGGTCTTGTCGGCGATCCGGCACGCGGCGGCTATCTCCTCAAGCTGGCGGGCTGTGCGGATTGCCACACGGGCGAAGGCCAAATGCCTTTTGCAGGCGGCGTTGCGCTTAAGACCCAATTTGGTATTTTTTACGGGCCCAATATCACGCCAGACAAAGAGGCCGGACTTGGTAATTGGTCCCAAGCGGATTTCGCCAATGCCATGCTCAACGGCAAAGGGCGGCACGGCGAAAGCCTTTATCCCGTCTTTCCGTATACATCTTATAAAAGCGTTGATCGGCAGGATGTCGCTGATCTTTGGGCGGCGCTAATGTCGCTGGAACCGTCAGCGACCCCTTCAAAACCCCATGACATTAATGCCTTTCTTTTTAGTCGTCGCTCCCTTGCGATTTGGCAGATCCTGTTTTTCCGACCGAATGAGCCCTTACCGGCAAAGCCTCAAAAGTCGGACACCTGGAAGCGCGGCCAATATATCGTCAACGGCCCTGGCCACTGCGGCGAATGCCATACACCGCGAAACGGTTTTGGCGCGCGTGATGAAAAACGACTTTTGGCGGGCGCAACACTGCCGCCAAAGAATGAAAAAGTTCCAGCTATTTCCACCGCCGCCCTTATAGAAAACGGCTGGACCCGTGAGGACCTTGGCTGGGCGCTCAAATTTGGGCTTCTGCCCGATGGCGATGTTATGGGTGGGTCCATGGGCGACGTCATTGAAGGCAGCCTCTCTCAACTGACTGATGAAGATATCGACGCCATCGTCACCTATCTTTTGAACGAATGAGGCGAGCGGGCGCGATGACAGAAGGTTTCATCACGCCAATCCAACGCTGGCCCGTTCGCCTCGGCAACAAATTGGCTCCTCTATTAAAAGAGGTGGGCATGTTGCCGGCCCCTTGTGATGTCAATGAGATGATGGATGCCGCGGCCCGCGCCACGGGTCTTGACGACTTCGGCGATCTTGGCTTTTGCCAGCCGCTGACACTGCTTCTTCGGGACCTTGAAAGGGATGAAAGCCTTCACCCCATGGGCCGGTTTATGCACCGGCAGTATCTCCTGAGGTTTTTGAAGGCACGCCTGCGTCTTCAAGCTGCCTTCAAACAAACGCCCGCCATGGCCGGGGAGCGAGTTGCGCGCCCTGTCATTATCCTGGGGTTGCCGCGCACGGGCACTACACGGCTTTTCAATATTCTGGCGCAGGACAAACGTCACCGGACCCTGTCGCTTTGGGAATCCTATCGCCCGACCCCCGCGCCAAAGGCCCCGGGGCACCCAAAAGACATGCGCCGCTTGCTCGCCAAGATCGAACGCAATGCCGCCTATTATCTTGGGCCCGAGCTTCCCGCTGTTCATCACTTGGCCGTAGACGGCCCCGAAGAATGCATTCACCTGCTGTCGACAAGTTTTCTTTCCTATATTTTTCTCCTGGAATATGACGCGCCGACCTATCACGACTATTTCCTGAGCTGTGATCAGGAAGCCCCTTATCGTGCCTATAGCGAGATTTTAAAGTACCTTCAGACCGGATACCAAAGTGACCGCTGGGTCTTAAAGTCCCCCACACATATCTTTGGTATCGAAGGCATCATGAAAACTTTTCCCGATGCGCTATTTGTCCATACCCATCGCGATCCTTTGAAAGCAGTGGCCTCTTCCGCCAGCCTGGCTTTGGTGGCGCGCGGCATGGGTGCCTCCATACTTGACCCCAGACGGGTTGGTCACCAGACCTTTCAACACCTTAATGTCGGGCTTAATCGCTTGCTTGATGCTCGCAGGCGCATCCCCTCCGCGCAAATCCTGGATGTTCATTACAAGGAAACACTCCACAATCCGATGGGCGTGGTGGAGGCGATTTACGATAAATTCGGTTTTGACCTAAATGAAGAAACGCGCGCGGCCATGGCGCGCGAGATCGACGCCAAACCACAGCATTTTAAAGGTCGACACGCTTATGACCCGGCGGACTTTGGACTGAGCCGCGGCCAAATCAACACAGCATTCGCCGAATACCAATCGACATTTCAAATTGCGCCGGAATCTTAAGCGCCTTTCAGTTCGTCAAGGTTCTTGAAGTAAGCCAGCGCCTCGGGATTTGCGAGGGCTTCGGTGTTCTTGACCTCGCGGCCGTGAATAACATCGCGCACGGCCAATTCCGTAATCTTACCGGACTTGGTACGCGGGATATCCCTGACCGCAATGACCTTGGCTGGCATGTGACGAGGGCTGGCACCATTTCGGATGCGCAGCTTGATTTCCCTGATTAGATCATCGGTAAGCTGAGCGCCCTCCGCCAAGGTTACGAACAGGACCACACGCACATCGTCCTGCCATTCCTGACCGACGGCGATGCTTTCCGTCACAGCATCTATCTGTTCGACTTGACGGTAGATTTCCGCTGTTCCGATGCGCACACCACCCGGGTTGAGCGTGGCATCGGACCGCCCGACAATCACGAACCCGCCGTGTTCGGTCTTAATGCCAAAATCACCATGGCACCAGACGTTGTCAAAGCGATCAAAATAGGCGGCGCGATATTTTACGTCGTTCTCATCGTTCCAAAAGCCTATCGGCATGGAGGGAAAGGGAACATGACAGACCAGCTCGCCACGCTCCTGTGTAACCGGCTTGCCCTCATCGTCCCAGATCTCGACCGCCATTCCAAGGCCGGCACATTGGATCTCGCCGCGCCAAACCGGTAGCGTTGGGTTTCCCAGAACAAAACAGGAGACAATATCGGTGCCGCCCGAGATCGAGGCGAGGTTGACATCTTCTTTGATGGCCTCGTAAACAAAATCAAAGCTTTCCGGAGCGAGCGGCGATCCTGTCGAAGCAATCGTGCGAACGCTGGTGAGGTCATGTGTCTGGATGGGGCGCAGGTCGGCCTTTTTGAGGGCATCAATATATTTTGCCGACACGCCAAAAAAACTTGCCTGATGATCCGCCGCGAAATCAAAAAGTACATCCCGTGCCGGATAGAAGGGATTACCATCATAAAGCAAGAGGGTGGTCTCGCTTGCCAGCGCGGACACCAGCCAATTCCACATCATCCAGCCACAGGTGGTGAAATAAAAGATCCGGTCTCCTGGCTTGGCGTTGGCGTGTAGCTTATGTTCCTTGAGATGCTGCAACAATGTACCACCCGCCGAATGCACGATGCATTTGGGTTTTCCGGTCGTGCCGCTTGAAAACATGATGTAGAGCGGATGAGCGAAAGCAAATCGCTCAAAATGCAGATCATGACCTTTAAAATCAGATTGAACGTCGTCCCAGAAGGCGCCCTCTCCCGGCATGCCGTCCACAAAGCCTATCCAAAGCACGGATTTAATGCTGGGCACCTCAGCGCAAATGGCGTTCACTTTGTCTCGAATGTCGAATGTTTTGCCGCCATAGGTATAGCCATTGCAGGCAATGAGCACCGTCGGCTCAATCTGACCAAAACGATCCAGAATACCCTGCTCGCCAAAATCCGGCGAACAAGACGAATAGGTCGCGCCAAGTGAAGACGTCGCCAACATGGAGATCACCGCCTCAGGGCAATTGGGCACGATGGCCGCCACACGAGTAGAGGCCCCCACCCCTTTGGTCTCCAACCAGCCCTGGAGAGCGGCGGTCTGCTGATGCAGGTCATCCCAGGACAGCGTGATCTCGGCACGGCCCTCTGCCCGTGCAATGATTGCCGGGGCAGACCCTTTCAGGCGCAATAGATTTTCGGCGAAGTTTAGCCGCGCTTGAGGGAAGAACCGGGCCTGACGCATTTCCCCGCCGGGCTGAAAGGCCTCGCTCCCTTTTTCGCCAATGACACCGCAATAATCCCAGATCGCGCTCCAAAAGGCCGCGGTTTCTGAAACCGACCATTTGTGCAGGTCTTCATAACTGGTTGTCGCAAAAGGCAGACTCTTTTGAAAAGTCGACAAGTTGCTTGTTTCGATGTCCTGCGGGCTTGGGGTCCAAAGCGGGCTGTTTTCAGTCATGATATCCGAGCGCTTGAAGGTTTTGAGACCCCCAAGCGAATAGTCAATTGACCCCGTCAGGTCAATGGATTTTGCCGCGCTGAAAGCGGGGTTCGCGAACCCGCAGAACGATCATGGCGAGAGAGGCCGACTGAAAGACCAAAGTAACCAGAAAGACCGTGGTAAATGAGAATTGCTCCGATAAAAACCCACCGAGGATCGGGCTGATCGCCATCATGACGGAGGTCGCCGCATTGGAAATTCCGATGCGCATGGGCAGATCGTCCCGAGAACCAAATTCGAGCACCAGATTTTGCGACGCAATCTGATAGCCGCCCATGCCCGCACCAAGACAGGCAAAGACACCCAGGAAGACGACGATTGAATGGGTCATCATGAGGGTTCCTGTGGCCACCATCCAAAGAGCCACTGAAAGGATGAAAACAAATCTATTGCCTTTGCGATCGGCGACGGTGCCCCAGAAGAGGTTGGTCGTTGTCTGCGCCAACATGAAAGCAATGGTCAATAACCCGATGTTGGTACCTGAAAGACCCACCACCTGTCCCGCGTAGAGGATGTAGAAGGGCACAGCAATCATTCCCAATGCCGTGAGGGCACGGGCGAGAAAAAAATTCGTGAAATCAAGATCGCTGCGCAGCAGCTCCGGTAGCTCGGCAAATCGGTGACGGAGCCGTGTCTTGGGGCGCACGGTTGGCGGCTCCGGTTCACGCATAGCCAATAGCGCCATAAGACCAAGGCTGGTCATCACAAAGGCGGTGAGAAATGTCGCCGCATAGCCGTTTCCGAGCGTATTGGCTTCGATAAAATGGCGCCCCCCTACATAAGCCACAAAGGAGGCCGTGATGCCGGCGAGGAAGTTCTTAAGGCCGGTTAACCGACCTCGTCGATCAACAGGGATCAGCTTGGACATCAAGAAGTTAAACATCACCCACTGCATGCCCTGAAACAAACCAAAGAGAAGCAAAATCACACAGACCACCCAAAAGGCCTGTTGCGGCGGCAGGAAGAGGCCCGAAAGAGCCAATCCCAAAATCTGCACCCGCATCATCAGACCGACCGCAAAGCCAACGGGCAGGACACGTTTGCGGTGTTCAATGAGGTTTGCGCCGACCAGGGCCGAAAGCGCGGATCCTATCGGTTGCGCAGCCAGAGCAAGGCCGACGAGGAGTTCAGAGCCTGAAAGGGTGAAGACATAAGCCGGGAGAAACGTCGGGGCCTGAACCAAGCGAAACCCCGTCTGGCCCAACAATCCGTGCACCAGATTGGCCAGATAGTTGCGGAGAAGGTTTTTCTCCACCATCTCGCGGTATTGGTCTTCTGTTTGTGCCGTGAGGGCATTAGCGCCTGCGTCGCTCAAAGGGCGTTCCTTTTTTGAGGCCAGCATAGCACGGCCCCCGGGCCATTTGCCAAGTGACCGCGATTGCATTTGCATGCATTGTTCGTCATTCTTGCCGCAAAAGCAGGCTTTTGAGAGGAGCAAATGCCAAATGACGATCTACCCGGAAATCGAAGCCTTTCACGGCGAATTGACCACCCTGCGGCGGGATATTCATAAACATCCGGAACTGGCCTATGAAGAGCATCGGACGGCTGAGCTGGTGGCCGATGCCCTGGAGAGCTACGGCATTGAAGTGACGCGGGGGGTCGGCAAGACTGGTGTTGTCGGCAAGCTGACCAGCGGCGGTGGCAACCGGGCCTTTGGCCTGCGGGCGGACATGGATGCCCTGCCCATGGACGAAGCCAATGATTTTGCCCACAAATCGGTTCACGAAGGTGCCTTTCACGGCTGCGGTCATGATGGCCATACGGTGATGCTCCTTGGGGCAGCAAAACACCTTGCCGAAACACGCGACTTTGATGGCACGGTCTATTTCATCTTTCAGCCTGCCGAAGAAGGCGGCGCTGGTGGCAAGGCCATGATTGATGACGGCATGTTTGAGCGTTTTCCCATGGAAGCGGTCTTTGGCATGCATAATATGCCGGGCCTGCCGGTCGGCCATTTTGCGGTGCGCTCAGGACCCATGATGGCATCGGTCGCTAACTTTGATATCGACATTGAAGGGGTCGGCGGCCATGGCGCCATGCCGCACCGGTGCATCGATCCGGTGCCGGTGGCCAGCGAAATTGTCCTGGCCCTGCAAAATATTGTGGCCCGTACTTTGGACCCGATCCACGCCGGTGTTGTCAGCGTGACGCAGATCCACGGCGGATCGGCCTATAACGTTATTCCGGACAAGGTGCGACTGTCGGGCTGCACCCGTTACTTCTCAGATCATGATGGCAAGCTCATCGAAAATCGCATGCGCCAGATTGCGGAAAATATCGCTGCGGCTCACGGTATCAAGGCAACCCTCAACTACCGCGAAAATTATCCGGTGCTGGTCAATTCAGCCGAAGAGACAGATCACTGCGTTCAGGCAGCGGCGGACCTTGTGGGCGCGGCAAGCGTTCATGTGGGCATTGACCCGGTGATGGGGTCAGAGGACTTCGCCTTCATGCTGAAGGAAAAGCCGGGCTGCTATATCCTCATCGGCAATGGCGATGGTCAAGGCGGCTGCATGGTCCACCACCCTGAATATGATTTCAACGATGAAGTCTTGCCGCTGGGTGCCAGCTATTGGGTAAAGCTTACTGAGTCTCTTCTAGCTCATCCTTGAAAAATTTCTTGGTGAGCCGGAAGACAACGGGGCTGAGCAATAGAAGTGCGATCAGGTTGGGGATCGCCATCATGGCGTTAAGCGTATCGGCAAGGAGCCAAAGCTCTGCCAGCTCACGTGTCGCTCCGATCGGGATGGCCAGGACCCAAAGAATCCGGAACGGAATAATGGCGTGGACGCCAAGCAGATATTCTACGCAGCGCTCGCCATAAACCGACCACCCCAAAATGGTCGTGAAAGCAAAGATGGCTAGTGAGCAGGTTACGATGTAGCCGCCGATACCCGGCAAAGCGCTGTCGAAGGCCTGGCGCGTGAGTTCAGCGCCGTTGAC
>SBHG01000030.1 GCA_006226305.1 Alphaproteobacteria bacterium
GTGAAAGTCCCGGCCCCCAGGGTCATGGACCTGAGCTCAATGATCATGTCCTGAATTTCAGCCTGTGGCATATGGGCTTCCACCTGATCCCATCCGTCCCACCCTTCCAAGGCGTCAAAGCCGAGAATTTGACCCCGCCGTCCGGAGATCAGGGCATTGACCTTAGGGGTGAAGTCGGAGGGAACTTGTATTTTCACATGCATGACCGGCTCGAGAAGGACTGGATTGCAGGTCGGCATGGCTTCGTTCATGGCCAGGCGGCCGGCGGTTTTGAAAGCCATGTCAGAGCTGTCGACCGTATGGTATCCGCCGTCTACCAGAGTGACGCCCACATCAACGACCGGAAACCCGAGCGGGCCTCGGCTGAGATACTCTTTTACGCCGCTCTCGACGCTGGGGATGTATTGACGCGGGATGGCGCCGCCATGGATGCGCTCTTCAAAAGAAAACCCAGCACCTGGTGCCAGCGGAGCAATCTCTATGATGACATCGCCATATTGGCCGTGTCCGCCAGACTGTTTTTTGTAGCGGTAATGCTGTTTGGCCCCCTTACGAATGGTTTCCTTATATGGAACCTGAGGTCGGCGGGTTTGAACCTTCAGACCGTATTTGTTCATCAGGCGGTCGGCGGCGATCTTCAAATGAATTTCGCCCTGGCCGCGCAGAACCGTTTCTCCGGTGTCTTGAACATGGTCATAGATCAGGGAGGGATCTTCGTCACAAAGCTTGGCAAGCGAGTCGGCCATCTTGACTTCGTCATTTCGATTGGCGGCCTGGAGTGCCAGGCCATAGACGGGCTTTAGCGGGGCCGCAATAGCCTCACACCGGCTGGCTTGGGCGGGCGTCAAAAGATCACCGGTTGCGACCGTTTCCATGCGGCCCAGGCCGACAAAGTCGCCCGCTGCGGCACTTTTGATCTTTGACACCGTGTCCCCATGCAGGGTCACCATGCCGGACACACGCGTGTCGCCGAGTGTGTCACCATCGTTGATGGTGCCGCTGAGAATGCGCGCGAGAGACAGTTTGCCCGCATGCGAGGTGTGCAGGGTTTTGGCGATAAGCGCGGCCGGGCCACTTTGGGTGACGCCGAGGCGGGCCGCTACATCGGCAACAGGCGGAGCCTCATGGCGTAGGGCCTTTAAAAGTCTGTGAACCCCATTATTGTTGAGAGCGGAGCCGAGCAGAACGGGGATGATTTCATCGCGCTCAAGCTCTTCAGACAAATCCTTGAAAACTTCATCTGTCGGCGGATCAATATCCTCAAGCAGTTCTTCCATCAAATGCTCGTCGTAATCGGCGAGCGTTTCCAGCATGCTGTAGCGGGCTTCCTGAAAAGTGTCCTGGACCGACCCGGGAATGTCGACGATCTCCGACGGGGCGCCAGGTTTGTAGACGTGGGCGAGGCCTGAGGCGAGGTCTACATAACCGGTAATGGTTTCGCCCTCATAAATCGGGATCTGCCGCAGAACCACGGATTCGCCAGTGACATCGTTGAGGGCCTTAACCAGGGCATCAAGCGACAGATTGGCGCGATCGACCTTGTTGATAAAAATATAATGTGGGATCTTTTGTTTTTCGAGGTGCTTCAATAGAGGTGACAGCCCAAGAATGCGGTCAACATCGGGCTCGGTCACGACAACGGCCGCATCGACGATGTTCAAGATGCTCAAGGTGTCCTGAAGAAGTTCAATCGCGCCGGGACAGTCAATAAATGTGTAAGGGTCATCCATGAAGGTTGTCGTTGCGAAGTTCAAATCGACACCCATTTCCCGAGCCTTGGCCTCGGGGGATGTGTCGCCAAACTGGCGGCCATGGCCTTTGCCCGAGAGTTTTCCTGTGAGTGAGAGGATGCTTTCAATCAAGCTGGTTTTACCGCTTGACTGCGGTCCGACAAGCGCAATGACACGATGTCGGTTTCCTTTGTCAGTCATTTAAGACACCCCTTTCCTTGTTTGCCCGGGTTGACGTGCAATACTTTTGTTACAAGGGGCGGCCTTGGGTTGGGACCATCTGTTCTTGATCTTTAGTCCCTTGGTGGCCAAGGCCGTCACACACACGATCAAGCCCGGTGTGGTTGGCCAGATATCTGGTTTTTTCACTATAGACCTACCTGTCGCGGGGCTCCAAGGGGAAGATTCTCAGCGGGTCAATTTGCCGCGATTTACCCTTATTTTCTGCGGAAAATCATATAAAAGTTAGGCTATGCAAATCAGTTTGCATTTTGTGGACCCGAACGGCGGCATTATTGCTCTCGAAACTTGGGGCTGGAGCCTGTCATTTCGTCAGATTTGATGAGCCTGGCCGTTTAAAGGGTTCCAAGTCACGAACCTTTAAACAGAAATGGACACGGTCGGAAATGGTTCAACGTTGCTCTGACAAGCTGAATATGAAAACTCTGCGCGCCGGCGCTTCAGGATTGGTTTTGGTGCTAGCGCTTGCTGCCTGCGCCCATCCGGAAAAGATGGCCCAGTCGCATGGTATTGACATGCGGGGCAGCTTTACCCAGGCGGCGGCGCAGCCTCAGGACGCCAAGGTGGCGGATCTGGATAACTGGCTGGCGGATTTTCAGTCCGACGAGCTTAACGCTCTGGTGGCCGAGGCGGTTCTTAATAACCGGGATATCCAGAAAGTGGAGGCCAATGTGCGCCAGGCGCGGGCGGCTCTGACGGGCCAGACCGGCGCTTTGCTTCCAAGTCTTAATGCTGGTGGTTCTGCGACCCGGTCGCGGACCAATGTGGACGACGGGATGGGCGGCCTTACCGAAGTGCGCGCGGACACTTATTCAGCGACGCTTGATTTGTCCTGGGAAGTGGATGTCTGGGGTCAACAGTTTCAAAAACGCGGCGCAGCCTATGCGGATTATCGTGCGTCTGAGGAAATTTTGCGCGGTCAACGACTGGTAACCGCGGGCACAACGGCGCAAGCCTGGATTAGTCTGATTGAAGCTCAGGAAAGCCTCGAGCTCTTGACCCAGGCGTCTGAGATTTTCGACCAGTCGGCGCAGATGGTTCGGCGGCGTTATGAAAGTGGCCTCGTAGGCGCTCTTGATGTGCGCACCGCCGAGGCCAATGCCGCCGCGACGCGCGCCTCTGTACAGCTGCGCAAACAGCAGCTTGTGCAGGCGCAAACCAGCCTTGAGATATTGCTCGGCCGTTATCCGGGCGGAGAAATTTCTGAAAACTCGACCTTGCCTGCCCTTGACCCGGTCCGGGTGGACGCGGTCCCGGCTACGCTTTTAGCACGGCGCCCAGATTTGGCGGCGACCAAGGCGACGCTCGTCGCGGCAGAGCTGCGCCGGTCCGCAGCCTGGAAGGACCTTCTGCCTGGTTTTCGGGTGACGGGCTCTGCCGGGTGGCGGGAAGGGGATGTCGATCTCATTTCCGATCCGGAGCGTCTTATCTGGAATATTATCGGCGGTGTTACCCAGCCGATCTTCAACGGCGGGCAGCTGGTGGCGCAGGCCAAGGCGGCTGACGCGCGGGGCCAGGAAGCTCTGGCGGATTACACGCTGACGCTGCTTGACGCCCTGCGTGATGTTGAAGTGTCCATGGCCTACGAACGGGAAATCCGCGAGCAAATTAAATTTCTGGCACAGGCCGCCGACCAAAGTGAGCGGGCTGAACAGATCGCCTTCGATCAATATTCGCGCGGCCTGATCGATATTTTTGCCTTGCAGAATGCTCAGCGGGACAGTTTGAACCGCCGCGTGTCCTATGTGGCCGGAAAGGCCAATTATCTTCGCAACCGGGTGCAGCTTTACATGGTTCTGGGAGGCGGCATACCCGGAGATGTCCGTTCCCAAATCGCGGGCGTCGTTGATCCAGAACCGCCCACAACAGTCCGCTAGGACCCATCCCCCAAAACGTGGAACAGTGACATGGCTTTCAGTATCAAATCTTTAAAAAAAGCGATCCCCCTTCTGACCGTTCTTTTGGTCGGCGGTATTATCGTCGTGGTGGTAGCGGTGTCCAAGCCGAAGCCGCAGCCTCAAGAGGTTGAAGTTCTGCCGCGCCTTGTGCGGGTGGCAGATGCTCAGCCGATGGATCAGGAAGTCTATGTGTCGTCCCAAGGCACGGTGAATTCGCGGGTAGCGATTACCCTGGAGCCACAGGTGTCAGGCCGCATCGTTTTTGTCAGCCCGAATTTTGTTTCCGGCGGGTTCTTCAAGGAAGGCGATGTTTTGGTGCGCATTGATCCGCGTGACTGGGAGCTGAATGTGGTGCGGGCCGAGGCGCGCGTTGCGGAAGCTCAACAAAATCTTGCGCGGGTCGAAGCCGAGGCTGAACACGCTCGGGGCGAATGGGCGCAGCTGGGGAATGGCAAGGAAGCCAGTCCGCTGGTGCTTCATGAGCCACAATTGAAAGAAGCCCGCGCGCAATTGAGATCAGCGCAGGCAGATCTGGAAGACGCGCGACTTGACTTGGAGCGCACAGAAATCAAGGCGCCGTTTGAGGGCCGGATTAAAACCCGTAGCGGTGACGTTGGACAGGTGGTTTCCGTTGGCGAGACCCTGGCGGAAATCTTTGCGACAGATCTGGTTGAAGTGCGTCTGCCGTTGGCAGACCGTGATATTGCCCTTCTTAATCTGCCCTATGAAGCGGCGGATATGCATGATTATGAGCAGCCCAAGGTGACGTTTTCCGCTGTTGTGGGCGGTCAAATTAATCACTGGACGGGTTCGATTGTTCGCACCGAAGGTGTTTTTGATGCCACAAGCCGGGTGCTCTATGTGGTGGCGCAGGTTAAAGATCCCTACAAGGTGGATCCCCTGCGCAACACTGTTCCTCTCTCAGTCGGTCTTTTTGTAGACGCCTCGATTACGGGCAAAACCTACGAACATATAATACAGATCCCGCGCCCGGCTCTGCGGCAAGATGGCAATGTTCTGGTCGTAGATCGTGAAAGCAAAATTCACATCCGTCCGGCGGAAATCATTCAGACCACACGCGACTATGCCATGGTGCGGTTCGATATCCGTGACGGTGAGCGTGTCTGCATCTCGCCCTTTGATGCGGCAACGGAAAACATGCAGGTCGCTGTTATTGGCGACGAGAATTCTGAAGAGTCGACCCTGGCACGCGGAGTTGCATCATGAAAACACTGATCCGTTGGTTTGTTGAGAACCATGTTGCCTCGGTTCTGTTGATGGTTGGCCTTGTTGTGGCGGGCCTTATGAACTTTCCGACGATCAACCGGATGCTGTTTCCAGCTGTTGATTCGGGGCGGATCATTATCTCCGTTCCCTATCGCGGCGCCGGGCCGGAAGAGGTGGAAGAGCAAGTCCTGTTGCGGGTGGAAGCGGCAGTTGCTGAAATTCAAGGGATCGATCGGATGATCGCCAACGGTTATGACGGCCGCGGCGAAGTTATTCTTGAAACAAAGGCAGGGACCGACACCCAGAAGATCCTCAATGAGGTCAAGTCAGCGGTTGATTCCATCATTACCTTCCCGAGAGAGGTTGAGCGCCCCAATATTCAGGAGCAGATCTTCCGCAACTCCATTATGGCGGTGGCCATTTACGGGCATGTGGATGAATCGGTGCTGGTGAACCTCGGCGAGAAAATTCGGGATGATATGTCCCAGCTGCCCAATTCGGTGACGTTTTTTCTGGAAGGGTTCCGCGATTATGAAATCGCCATCGAGGTTTCTGAAACCAGTCTTCGAAAATATGGTTTGACCTTCGATGATGTTGCTAATGCCATACGCGGGTCTTCAATTAATCTGCCTGCCGGCGCGATCAAAACGACGGCTGGCGATATTGAAGTTAAAACCCGCGGGCAGGGATATACGGCACGTGACTTTGAGGATGTCATTGTTCTTCGGCGCGATGACGGGACGCAGCTGCAGGTGCGCGACATTGCTACCGTCCGCGAAGGCTTTGAAGAGACTAATTATGTAACCCGTTTTAACGGCGTTCCTGGCGTTTTCATCAATGTGATGAACGACAATAAGTCTGACGACATTAAGGTTTCCCAGCAAATTCACGACTTCGTTGATCAGATCCGTCCAACCTTGCCGGAAGGGGTGATGATTGAACCTTGGATTGATGTGTCTGACAGCTTTAAGGCTCGGATGGATATGTTGACCAGTAACTCATTGACCGGGCTGGTTTTGGTTTTTGCGGTTCTCTTCCTGTTCCTGCGCCCGGCGGTGGCGATCTGGGTGACGATTGGCATTTTTGTTTCCTTCGTCGCGCCCTTTACCTTCATCGCCATGACCGACGTGTCGATCAATATGATCTCGACATTTGCCTTTCTGCTCGTGCTGGGGATCGTGGTGGATGATGCCATTATTGTCGGGGAAAGTGTGCACTACGCCCAGGAACATGGGCATAGAGGCAAAGAGGCCTCTGTGTTTGGCACCCAGCGCGTTGCGAAGCCAATTATTTTTGCCGCCGTGACGACCATGATTGCCTTTTCGATCATGTTCTTCCTGCCGGGCAATAATGCTCAGACGATTGGTGCAATTCCGGTTGTGGTGATCTTAGTGCTGACCTTCTCGCTGGTGGAGTGTTTCTTCATTCTGCCACACCACCTGGCCAGCATGAAGCCGGTGAAGACACCAACGGGTGGTGTGCGTCTGGCGGTCTATAATTTTCAGCGCCGGTTTGCGGATGGATTTACGCGTTTCGCCAAGAAGTTTTACCGACCCCTGGTCGAAAAGGCTTTGGAACGGCGTTACACATCCATGGCGGCGATCTTTATGGTTTTTGCCGTCTCTATTGCGGTTCTCAAAGGGGGCTGGGTCAAAACAGAATTTGCGCCGAGCTTCAATATGGATATGGCGGTCACCAATATTCAGATGCCGGCGGGCACGTCTTTTGAGCGGCTCGACAATACCTTGCGGCAGCTCGAAGATGCCACACGCAAATATCAGGCGGTTCTGGAAGAAAAATATCCTCATCCTGATGGATCGTTCTTTAAATATTATCAGGGCGCGGTCAATGGCAATCGGGTGAACTTCTGGATTGAGCTTCAAAACACCGACAAGATGCGGATCTCCATGGAGAAACTAATCGGTGACTGGCTGGAGTATGTTGGTCCGGTGGTGGACGCGGAAGATTTCCGGGTCAATTATACCGCCAACAACGGCGGCCCTGATCTGCAGGTCATGTTGGTGTCCGAAGACCCGGAGGTGCTCAACAAAGGCGTCGAAAGGCTGAGAGAACAACTGGCAACTTACAAGGGCGTTCACAATATTGGCGACATGCGCCGGGGTGGGCGGTCTGAATATCGCATTCGACTGAAGCCTGAAGCGGAGAACCTTTCGCTGACGCTGGCGGATGTGGCGCGTCAGGTCCGGCAGGCCTTTTATGGCGAGCAGGTTCAGCGCTTTGCCAGGGGGCGGAACGACGTGCGGGTGATGGTGCGTTATCCGCGAGAGTATCGCGAAACCACCGATAGCCTGTTCGACATGCGTATTCGCACCCCCGATGGTCGATCGGTTCCTTTTTCGGCCGTGGCAGAGATGGACATTGCCACCGGTTATACTTCAATCCGCCGGGAAGAGCGTCACCGCGTGAACTATGTCTGGGCCTATACTTCTGAAGATGGTTTGACGGCTGATGAGATCATGAAAGATCTGCGTGAAAACCACTATGGCACCTGGCGGCGGGAAATGCCGGATCTGAAGTTCCAACTCGCCGGGTTCCAGCGTGAGCAACGTGAATTCATGGCAGCCTTTTTGCGGCTCGCGCTATTTGCCCTGGCGGCGATCTATATGCCGATCGCCATTGCCTTCAGGTCCTACACCAAGCCGCTCATTGTTATGTCGGCGATCCCCTTCGGCATTATGGGGGCGATCTTTGGTCACCTCATCATGGGGCTGTCGGTATCGATTATGACCTACTTCGGCATTATTGCGGCGGCCGGGGTTGTGGTGAACGACAACCTGGTTCTGGTGGACTATGTCAACAAGCTTCGAGAAGAAGGGATCAGCGCCTGGGATGCCATCAAGGAGGGTGCGGAATCGCGCTTCCGTCCGATCGTTCTGACGTCGCTGACAACCTTTGCGGGGCTTTTCCCGATCATGCTGGAGCAGGGGGTTCAGGCTGCCTTCCTCAGCCAAATGGTTGTAGCGCTTGCCTTTGGCGTGTTGTTTGCAACCACGGTCACGCTCATTCTGGTTCCCTGCCTGCTTGGTATGGGCGAGGATGTAAGCGAACTGAAATTGCGCTTTAAGGCATGGTGGTCGCGCCACTTCGGCGCGGCGGCCCATTCGGAGGCGGCGGAGTAAACCCTTTGTAATCCGCCTTACAAAAACAAGTCTTGATCGGCCCCAGGTTTTCAGTGAAATCTGGGGCTGATTCTATTTGAGGAGTTGTCATTTCCCATGACGGACTTTCTGCAGAAACTGCGCGCACCGATCGGGCATTTGCCGGAAAGCGGTATTGTGGAATTGGTCAACTATGGTCGCGAGCGCGAAGGGCTTATCCCGCTTTGGGCGGGTGAAAGCGACTTTCCAACGCCTGACCACATCATGGCCGCGGCGATTTCATCGATGAAGGTGGGCGAGACCACCTACACCTATCAACGGGGCATCCCTGAGCTACGTCAGGCGCTGGCGCGATACCACACTCGACTTTATGGTCAGCGGTTTGAGATGGACCGCTTCTATGTGACCGGATCTGGCATGCAGGCCATTCAAATAGCCGTGCAATGTATTGTCGGAGAAGGAGACGAGGTGATTGTGCCATCACCCGGTTGGCCGAATGCGCCGGCGGCGATTGAAATTGCCGGGGGCAGGCCGGTGCCGGTGCCGCTCCATTTCAGTGATGGGAGATGGTCGTTCGATCTGGAAGCGATTGCTGCGGCCATCACGCAGAAGACGCGGGCTATTTTTATCAATTCACCGGCAAATCCGACCGGGGCTGTACTTTCTCGCGAGGAGCTTTTGCAGCTCAGGGATCTGTCTCGTCGCCATGAGATCTGGATCTGCGCCGATGAGGTTTATGGCCGCTTTTTCTACGACGGCGATGTAGCGCCTTCGACCCTTGAAGTGTTTGAGCCGGATGACCTTCTTCTGGTTCTTAATACGTTTTCAAAAAACTGGGCGATGACCGGTTGGCGGGTTGGCTGGATTGTCGCGCCGCCGCAGTTGGGTCAGGTGATGGAAAATATGGTGCAATTCTCGACCTCGGGTGTGCCGATCTTTTCGCAGCGTGCCTGTGTTGTGGCGCTGGACGAGGGCGAGATGTTTCTGAAACATCAAATTGATCTGGCGACCCGCGCGCGTGATCTTATTGTCGAGGGCTTAAGACAAAGCAATCGAGCGATTGTGGCGCGGCCGGGCGGCGCCTTTTATCTTTTCTTTGGGGTCGATGGGGAAACAGATTCGCGGGCCCTGGCGCTCCGGCTGGTGGATGAGGCCAATGTGGGTCTGGCGCCCGGATCGGCCTTTGGCCCCGGCGGTGAGGGATATCTTCGGCTCTGTTTTGCCGGGTCCCTTGAAAGGCTGGAACAAGCCGTCGAGCGGCTCATTCCAGCTTTAAAGTAAGGACTATTTTACCTTGGCAAGGTCTTCTTCGATGAATTTGCCAGCGCGCCAGTAGTGCCAGGCCGACCAAAGCATCGCGAAGGATATGGTCAACAAGGCATAGCGCATGGAATGATTTCCGGCGCTGTCGGCATAAAGATCACTCAGAATTCCGGTGAGCTGCGGTCCGCCGCCAAGCCCGATCAAATTCAAGATGAATAACAAGATTGCGGATGCCAGAGCTCGCATACGCAAGGGTACCAGGCTTTGGGTCAATGCAAAGGAGGGCCCCAGATAAACGGTTCCAGCAAAGGCAACGAAGACAAAAAAGAACAACGTCCAGAAAACAGACGTGGTCAGATAAGCGCTAATGGCAAAGGGGAACATTGCCAGAATAATAACAGCGACGATTTTGGACTTCCAGGCAACGTCATTTTTGCCGAGATGGTCAGACAAAAAGCCGCCAACAAATGTGGCGACAATTCCCGAAATACCGATGATCAAGGAGAGGGCCGTTCCGGCCTGGGCCACGGTAAATCCGTGGCTTCTGATCAAGAAAGCGCCACCCCAGGCCACCCCTGAATAGCCGACGAATGAGGCCATGGTGTTGCCCATGATGATGTGGATCAAAGAGCGCTGGGTCAGAATGAATTTGCAGACGTCAGTGAAGGATGGTGTCAGGCCGTCGTCATCCAGGTGAAAGTCCGAATGTCCCCGTTTGGGCTCCTTAAGGGTAAAGGCGGCCAGCAGAGCTATTAAGAGTCCAGGGGCGCCGACAATGATAAACGCCCAGCGCCACCCAAGCGCATCATTGATCCAGCCGCCGATCATGAACCCTAAAAGAATGCCGATCGGGACTCCCAGGGCAAAGACCGCCAGAGCTGTCGCGCGTTTTTCGTGTGCGAACATGTCCGAGATCATGGAATGAGACGGCGGAGAGCCGCCCGCCTCACCCACGCCGACACCAATTCTGGCAAGTGCGAGCTGCCAGAAGTTGCCGACAAAACCACAGATTACAGTCATGAAGGACCAAACTGTTGTCGCCGCGATCACAATGTTCTTACGGCTATATCGGTCGGCGGCCATCGCGATGGGCATGCCCAGGGTGGCGTAGAAAATGGCAAAGACGGTTCCGGCCAGGAACCCCATCATGGTGTCAGAGGCGTTTAGCTCATGTTTGATTGGCTCGATGAGAATATTGAGGATCTGACGATCCATGAAATTACTGGTGTAGATGAGCAGTAAGAGCCCCAAAGCATAATAGCGATAGGAATTGCTCATTTCGTCGGCACTGGGCCGCGCTGGTGCGTCGCCGCCCGACAGCGATTGAGTCATTTTCTGCGTCCTCCCCTGAGATGACTTTTGCCGACAGGTTAGACGGTGCTGCCGGGCAGGACAAGCAAATGCGGCGGGCGCGGGCCTGAGGCGGGGATATTATGAAAAAAGCCCCGCGGCACCTTGGCGCCGCAGGGCCCTTCATCTTGGGGGACATGAAGGATTTAGTGGATTTCGATGTTGCCGAGGCCGGCAATCTTGCGCTCGACCGTTGCCGGTTCGCCGTAGATTTCAATGCTACCCAGGCCACTGATGCGCGCCTGTGCCGATTGGCGGGCATAGGCAATCACTTCGCCGGTACCAGCGATTGAAATGTCGACATTGTCACATTCCAAGTCTTCGGCATCGACTGAGGCGGCGCCTGCTATGGCGACGATGAAGGTGCCGCAGGTGCCGGAAACTTCAACATCCGCTGCGCCCGGCAACCTCAGCTCGAAGCTCTCTGAACTTACGCCGTCAATTTCCAGGTCCGCCGCGCCGTCAACGATGACTTCTTCAAGGGAGGCCACTGTGATGGTGACCTCAATTGCGTCTTCGCGCCAGCTGTCACCGACTTGGATGATTTCCAATTCCCCACCCTTGACCCGGGTCTGCACCTTTTTATCCAGGTCGCCTTCGCCAGAGATTTCCACGCTTTGGCTGTCGCCAACCGTAATTTCAGCCTCAAAGGCGCCGGATAAACGGACCGATGTAAATCTGTCCACATCACGTGTCTC
>SBHG01000090.1 GCA_006226305.1 Alphaproteobacteria bacterium
TGCTCGGCGGCGAAAGCAAGCCGAATTTTATTGTCCGGCTCCTGCTGGTGCTCGTTCTCGGGTTTGGCCTGGGCTACGGCGTCCACACCTATGTCTTGAAAGGCGAGCATCACCTGATGATCCACAAGGCGGTGCATGGGGACGACAAGATCGAGGTTAAACTTCGTGTCGAGAGCGAAGTAAATTGCTCAGGTGAGGACGACTGCACTTTCGTGAAGGTCGAATGCCACGGCGATGACTGCGTCACGACAACCTCTGAGGCCTCGGCCTGCGAGGCAGAAGTCCTGATCGAGACCGATGAAGCCGATGAGGCCGATGAGGCCGAAGAGGTCGCAGACGATGCGGAAGCCGCCGCCATGGATGACGGCGCGGCGGCAGCGGAAACGTCTGAAGAGGAATAAGGGGGTTCTAACCCTCTAGCTCCTCCGCCACACCGCGGAACTGTTCCAGCGCTGCCTCGAGGTTTTCAACGATTTCTGCAGCCAGAATATCCGGACTGGGCAGGCTGTCGATGTCCTCAAGGCTGTCATCCTTGAGCCAGAAGATATCAAGGTTGAGTTTGTCCCGTTGTGAAAGCTCTTCATAGGTGAACCGCTTAAAGCGCTCGGTCTCCTTGCGGGTTTTGTAGCAGTCGATAAAGTCCTGAAGGTCGCCCTTCACCAGCTTCTTGGTTTTCAGCGTCTTGTGAATATTCGTGCGATAGTCATAGACCCAAAGCTCTTTGGTCTGCACTTCTTTTGAGGCCGCCTTCTTGTCAAAGAAGAGCACGTTCGCCTTCACCCCCGGGCTGTACCAGATGCCCGTCGGCAGCCTTAAAAGCGTGTGGAAGTTAAAACCTTCGAGCAGCCGCTTGCGAATGCCTTCGCCGGCACGGCCCGCTTCAAACAGCACATTATCCGGCAGCACGACGCCCGCCCGGCCATTGGTGTCAAGAATGGTCATGATGTGCTGCAAAAAATTGAACTGTTTGTTCGAGGTGGTGAACTTAAAGTCTTCCCGCTCGTAGTTCTCGCGCTCCGTGGTCACCGACCCGTCTTCGCCGACCACCTTGTAGCTCGACTTCTTGCCAAAGGGCGGGTTGGTCAAGACCACGTCAAAGCGCGCGCCGGGGTCGCTGGCCAGCGCATCTCCTTGATGGACGGGGCTGGAATCATTGCCGACCCCATGGAGATAAAGGTTCATGGCCGCAAGCCGCACCACCTCATCAACGATGTCGACGCCGGTAAAGGTCGCCTCTTTAAGCTTCTTCAGCTTGTCGCGGTCCTGGCTCTGGCCCTTCAGGTGGTCATAGGCGGTGAGCAAAAAGCCGCCGGTGCCGCAGGCGGGGTCGCACACCGTCTCGCCCATCTTGGGGTCGACACAGTCGACAATCGCTTCGATAACCGGGCGGGGGGTAAAATATTGTCCCGCGCCGGATTTCACTTCCGACGCATTCTTTTCAAGCAGCCCTTCGTAAATTTCGCCTTTAACGTCGACGCCAATGCCGATCCAGGGGCCTTCTTTGTCAATTAGAGAAACAACGCGGGTCAGCTTTGCCGGATCACTCAGCTTGTTTTGCGATTTGCTAAAAATCGTCTTGATGAGACCGTCCGAACTTGCGAGCGCAATAAGCGTCTCGCGATACTGGACCTCCAGTTCCTCGCCGGACTTGTTGGCAAGCTGCGTCCAGTTCCACTGCGGCGGCACGGCGGAGGGCTCATTCAGAAGTTCAACCCGCTCCTGATCCATCTTGAGGAACAGGAGGTAAGTGATCTGCTCGATATAGTCGCCATAGGAGATGCCCTGATCTCTGAGCACATGGGCATAGTTCCAGACCTTGGCAACAAGTTGTTCTTGCGTCATGGATTTTGCCCCTGTAGCGGTTCAATTAGGATTCCCCAATAAAACTCTGCTGCTCCTTCCTCACTCAATTTCTCAGACCCAGCAAACTCAAAGACCCCCAAAAACCCGAACTGATTGAGAAACAATTTTTGGTCATCCGCCCCAACTGAAAGGCTTGCGCTATATGAATTTGAACTTGCATCGTCAGACTGAGAGTAGGTGATTGCATCTTCTGGGTTTCTGCCCAATCGAATGCAACAGGAACTCAGTTTTTCTCCGTTCCGATAAATTGTAGCAGTGAAAGTATTGCTATCAAGATTTCGGTGTCGGGTTTCAATGTCCATATTACGGGATTTCAGTTCCGCAAGGGAGCCTTGAAAAAAACGGTTCATATACTCGAACGCTTCGAGCAAATAACTGTTCTTTTCGGCCTCAGAAAATTGCTTTTTGAGGCGAAGGTTGGAAGATCTGGGTAAGGTGGGAATTTTGCCACCCGTTTCTTCGATAAAACGATGTACTTTTTCTGGTGTTTCGTTCGAGCCTGTTTCCTCGATTGCCTTTCTTATGGCCTGGGTTACATCAAGAAAAGCCTCGTCGCGATTGGCCCATGTTGTAACCGGCCGCCCATCTTTCGGAGATACTACATAACTGGCAAGGTCCGTATGTTTCCAGTCACAAGGCCGAAGGATTACCGATATAAGACGCGCAGTCCCGGCATTGTGCCGCTCTAAGGCCCGCGCCTTTTCAATTTTGTAACAGTAGTCAGAAGCAAGAAAATCCGGACTGACGAGCAATAGCACGACGTCGGCTTCATTTAATTCCTGACTGATTGACCAGTCAAACCTGTCACCAGCCGCGAGCCTTCTGTCGTGCCAGATCTCGATTAGGCCTTGCCGTTTGAGCATAGCGAGTTGAACTTCGAGTTCATCGCGGAGACCTTCATCTCTGTGAGAATAAGACATAAAAATTCGCGCCGCCATTTTATGAATCCTCGTAGGATTTCAGGATCAGATCTTTCGCGCGCTCAAAGTCCGCGTGATCTTTAAGGGTGACTTCCAGGTCACCGGTGCCGAAATGGCCGACTTTCCGCACATCCCTTGTAAAGCCGTCCTCAAGCTTGAGACTGTCAGGATTGATCTTCAAGTAAAGCCGCACCACCTGGATCTGCGGTTTCACCTCGACACAGGCAAAATTCTTGATCCTCTTGAAAGCGAAATAGTTTTTGAGTTCCTTCTGAACCACATCGTCCCCAAGCCCCAACATATGGGTCTCAATGTCGGAGTAGAGATTGGAGAGCGCCTCATCCGCATCCGCCAGGCTCTCTGCATTGGTCTTATATTTGTGGGCGCCGCCGGAGGTTCTGTCGATCCTCGGCGTTTGCTTGGTCGAAACCGCGGTCAAGAGATCAAGCAACAAAAGGTCGTCACCAAACTCGCGATATCGGATGAGCTCAATGTTTTTGCTCATCTGATTGACCGCATGGGTGTCATATTTGGTGAAGTCCGCCGCAATGCAGATGAGCCGCGGCGCGCTCCATTCAATGGCGTCTGCCGTTTCTTTGTCATAGCGGTCCCGCACCAACAGCTCAAAGTCCCCGCGATGGTCCATCAGCCAGTCGAGATAAAAGAGCCCCTGGTTAATCACGTTTTCGCTGCGGTCGCGCTTGTATTCAATGATGACGGGGAAGCCGTTTTCATCAATCCCCAGTGTGTCCATCCGCCCGCCGTTGGAGGTGATGTACTCAGACGCGAGAAATCGCACCCCGAGCAGAGTTTCGAGATTTTTCTCAAACAAAGTCTGCAGAGATTTCTCCAGCGGCGCCGACGAGCTTGCCAGTTCCCGCAATGCAGCGCCGGATTTGTTGAACAGCTTGATGTCACTCATGCCCTTGTCTTTCTTTTGGTTCTCTTTGGGGCTTTCTTTTTCGAAGCGGTGGCCTTCTCCGACGCAATCCGCGCCAGCAAGTCACTGGCAGGCCCATCGCTCGGGTCTTGCGGCACCAGCTGGCCGGAGAACGCTTGTTTCAAAATCGACTGGCGAAGGGAGGCAGAACGCTTGAGTTCGGTATCGCACCAGTTCGAGACCGCTCTAGCGGTCTCAATTGAATTGGATACAAGTTCAACTATTTTCTTTTGCTCTTCCCAAGGGGGCAATGGGATAGCGACGCCATTCAATATTTCAAGATTGATATTCTTCTGCGCAGTAGCGGGTGCATATCGATCCAAATTTTCCTTTTCCGTGCGGATAAACATTTCGATATACGAGCCTTCAATCTCAGCGCTAGGAACCAAGCCGACAACGCTGTCCGGAAAACAGGCGTCAATGCCAAGGATACCGGACTCAGCTATGTTTGCGGCAATTGTTATACACACGGTTCCAACTGGCCACAGCTTTGATTGCGCCAATCCAATTTCATTGTATAGTTTGTCATATTCCGTAATTTCGCCTTGGCTATTGCGAATACGGCCGGTCTGTAAGAAAGGATACGTGCCGTTTAAATAGAGCCTCTCGTCATTCCTCGGCCGATGCTTTGATTTACCTCTTCCAAATTCCCCCAGCATGGGTAGCGTCGCCCACACCCATCCTTCGGGCAACTCCGGCAAGTCCTTTGTATCAGGCTCAACGGGTTCCTTGTACTTGCCGCGACCTTCCCATTTTTCGCGGCGGGTTTTGAGGATGCGGGCAAGGAGGTCGCGCCCGTCTTCAAGCTTTCCTTTGCGCTCGGCGCGCCAATCGGCGGTCAGCTCACCGGTCACCGCCGATTTCAGGACCGATTGGCGATATTGGGCAAGCAACTTCTGCACCTCCCGGATCGCCTCCTCCCCCTTATCCAGCTGTGCAAACAGCGTCTCGATTTTCTCAACAATCCGCTTTTGTTCATTGAGTGGTGCGAGAGGAAAATCCAATGCGCGGATTATCTCGAGCCGTAACCCCTTTACAGTCGTTCCGGTGCCCATACCCTCTAGCGATTTGGCAATGGAGATCAGGAAAAACTCGAGAAATGACTTATCCAAATAGCTCGACGTGAAGAGGGCTTTAAGGTCTTGATTGATTGCCATATCACATCGCGGGCGAACGACCTTCCCCAGCCCCATTCGCGTTGCAATGACGACGGTGTCGGCAGGGACAACACGCGCGCTGCTGTTGTCTAGAGCTTCCTGGGTGATGTTGAAACCGGCTTTTGTCGGACGAGGAGACTTCATATCTTTGACAGTCATCAAAGGTATGTCGCCGCGAAAATATTTCTCAATCCCCTTCGATGGTGTTCCACCACCTACAATATCAACGAGGACTTCACCAAGTGTTGTCGCGACCCAGCCTGTGGGATGATGATTGAGGTCTCTCACGCCACCAATGCTCCCTGCAGATCACGCAGCATGTCATTGAGCCCGGCGCCGAAGAGCTCCCGCGCTTTGAGGAGGCCGCCTTTCTCCGCCATGGCGGGGGCGTCCATAAAGTCCTGTGCTTCGATTTCCACATTGACCGCGATGAAGCTCGCGATCAGCCGCAGCCATTGCAGCTGCTCATCTGAATAGTCGCGGCCCGCCTTTTTCTCCCGCCCGATCCAGAGGTTAAACCGCTGCTCCACCTTGGTGGCGAAGGGCTCGAGCACTTTGTCAAACCCGAGTGCAAAGCGCACCAGGCTGACAATTTCTGTGAGCTGTTGATCTACCGGTGCGCCGCGCACCAGCGCCGCATTGAGCCGCCGATAGGCCTGCCACACATCGGCGGTGGTGAGATAGTGCGGCGGATGCTTCATCGCCTCACTGAGCTCTTTGATCGCGCGATAGGTGAGGCGGCTTTGAGCATAAGACTGATTATAGATGATCTGCAGGGCGGTCAGCTCATCCTTGTTTTCTTCAATAAAGGTCTTGAAGGAGGTGATGCGCTCTTCCGCGTGTTTGAGGTCAAAGTCAGCGGAGAGGAGCTCATCGGTTGACATCTCATCAATGACGATCTCCGTCATCCGTTTGATGTCTTTAAGGAGATTGCGCACCGGCGCCGCATCAAAGGGCGCGCAGGCTTCATCCACCATCTTTTCAATCACTTCTGCTTCCTGTGCGGGCGTCGGTGCAGGCCCATGGGCCGCCTCAATTACAGCCACTTGCTTGTCCACATCAATGGCGTCGAGGAGGCCATTGGCAAGATCGCGCGGTGTCTTGCCGCCGGTCGCCTCGGCGATGCGGGCCCGGTCCTCACCCGAGAGCTTGCGGTCCAGCGCCGCAAGCCGCGCCGCGAGGCTGGAGAGCGCATCTTCATCCCGCCGCCCTTGCGCGATTTCATCCAAAAGCTTGTCAAAGGAGACGGACTTTTTGCGCTCCAGGGGCTGTGAGGCATTCTTCTTGGTTTCAGAAACCCCGACCGCATCAATAAGCACAAAGCGGGTCTTGGTCTTGGCGTCCGGCGTTACGGACTTTAGGTCCGCATCGGGGATCGTGCGCACCCCGCGGCCCTTCATCTGCTCGTAATAGCCTTCGGACTTCACGTCCCGCATAAAGATCAGAACCTCCACCGGCTTGATGTCCGTGCCGGTGGCGATCATATCGACGGTGACCGCCACGCGCGGGAAAGGGTCCACCCGAAATTGCTTGATCATCTGCTTGGGGCTCTCACCAGTATTACGATAGGTGATCTTTTTGGCAAAATCATTGCCTTCGCCGAAAACCTCGCGCAACGCCAGCACAATCTCTTCCGCGTGGTTGTCATCCTTGGCAAAGATCAAAGTCTTGGGCAGCCATTCACCGCTGCGATCCGGGAAAAGCTCGGTAAAGACGCGCGACTTATAGGTCTCCAGCACCGTGCGGATCTGATTTGGCGCCACAACCGAGCGGTCGAGGTCTTTCGCCGCATATTCAAGGTCGGCATCAAGCTCTTGATAACGCACGGCGCGGGTGCGTTTGTCGCGCACCGGCACCTGGAAGCCCTCGCTGTCGACTTCTACCTTGCTGCCTTCTTCCGAGATGCGGGTTTTGATGCGGTAGACTTCATATCCAACGTTCACGCCGTCGGCGACCGAGCGTTCGTAAGGATATTCCGCCACCAGGTTCTGATTAAAAAAGCCGAGCGTATGCTTGGAAGGGGTCGCGGTGAGGCCGATGATGGAGGCATCGAAATATTCGAGCACCTGCCGCCAGAGCCCGTAGATCGACCGGTGACACTCGTCCGTCACGATAAAGTCAAATGTCTCAATCGGAATCTCAGCGTTGTACTCAATCGGCGGCACTTCGCCCTCCGTGGAGGCCGCCTGCTCGAAGGCCGAAATCTCTTCCGCCTCATCTTCCAGCTCTTCTCCGCGCAACATGGCGTAGAGCCGCTGAATGGTGGTGATCACCACCTTGGCGTCCGGGTCGATACGCCGCCCGTGAAGGTGCTGCACAATATAAGTGTCGGTAAAGCGGTTGGGCGCGCCCGGCGGTTGATAGTTTTGAAACTCTTTGAGCGTCTGATCACCCAGATTGTTGCGGTCGACCAGAAAGAGAATGCGTTTCGCGCCTGCATATTTAATGAGCCGGTAGGAGAATGAGCAGGCGGTGAAGGTCTTGCCGGCACCGGTCGCGAGCTGGATAAGCGCACGCGGCTTGTCGGCGGCGAGAGAAGTTTCGAGGCCTTTGATCGCCTCGATCTGACAGTCGCGCAGGCCCGTCTCAATCAGCGGCGGCATTTCCTTGAGGGCGCCGCGCAAGGTCCTCGGCGAGAGCAGCCACTCGTGCAGGGTTTCCGGTTTGTGGAAAGCAAAGACCCGCCGAGAGCGCGGCTTTGGGTCACGCATGTTGCGGAAATAAACCTCCTGGCCGCTACTCTCGTAGTCGAAGATCAGAATATCTTCCCATTTGGCAAGGTGCGGGGGCAGGGCATCCATATATTTTTCGGACTGGTCGGAAACCCCGCTCAGAGTGACACCGGTCTTCTTGGCTTCAATCACCCCGGCCGCTTTACCATCCACAAAAAGCATGTAGTCGCAGGCACCGGACGGTAGTTGAAATTCGCGCACGGCAACGCCAAGGGACGCGTTTCGGTTGAACTCGTCACGATCTTGCAGGACCCAGCCTGCTGCGGTCAGGAGCCTGTCAATCTGCTGCCGTGCTTCTTGTTCGGGAAGTAACATGCAGATGGGAGTCCTGTGACCGAGTTAGTGAGAGGCAATGCCACCAGACTAGATGACAGGTTGCGACGAGGCAAGAAAGTCATTTCTGGTTGAACAATCTGCGGGTTGATTTCATTGAAAACTCTGGCGCACCCGACACGATTCGAACGTGTGACCTCTGCCTTCGGAGGGCAGCGCTCTATCCAGCTGAGCTACGGGTGCCTAAGGGGCCAGGGGCGGCCCCAGTCTGCTCAACATAAAGCAGCCATGAGGGGCCCTCAAATGAGGGCCGGAACCTAGCCGATCCCGGGGCCGGGCGCAAGCATTGGCTCGGCCCGTCCTCTGGGGCCTTTTCGAGCCCACCAGGCAGCGGGGCCGCAGGTGCCCTTTTTTGAGCCCTTCTCCCTTGCGCTTTGGCCGCGAACGACTAGACTTGGCCTCCAATTTTGCGGTAAGCGCACTGGACCTTTTGTGGGGCTCCTTTGGGGCCTCTCCGGCTTCCTTTTGAAGCTTTTCCCTTGCGCTTTCCAGGGGAAACTTCAACAGGGACTGTGCCCTCCATGAGTAAGACACCAAAAGAATCAAAAAAGACCAAGGCCGACACCTCTGGCGAGGAGGCCGCCGCTTCCGATCCGGCCAAGGATGCCATTTCCAAGGCAGCCAGCGAGGCGGCGGCGGAGGCGGCCAAGGTGACCGACGCGGAAAGTGCTTCGGAGCTCGCCTCCGGCACGCCGGAAGAGCCTTTGCCGCAAGGGGTCCGCGAGCCCCGCCCGGAGCCAGAGCCCGAGCCGGAACCTGAAGAAACCGAAGAAGACAAATCCGGTCATGTCTCTGTCTTGAAAGGGTCCTCGGCCCGCCGTCCGGAAAAGGGCGGCATTACCGGCGGCACCTGGATCGGGGTTGTGCTGGTTCTGGTTGCGACCTTTGGAGGCCTTTGGTTCTGGAACACCCATTCTGAGGGCCGCGCGGGCCGCGTCGAGGTCGCCAACACCGATGAAAGCGGCGCAGCGTCAGACGAGGCCGCGCCGGGCGACGCCGCCACCCCCATGAGCGACTACGATCAGCTCGCCTATCTCATAGAGAACGGCCAGAGAGAGGGGGTCGAAGTCACGCCCACCAAATTGCAGCTCTTGCCGCTCAAATTGTCCGGCTCGGTCCTGCGCCCCAAGGCCACCGATATGGTCAAAGTGCATTACGAAGGCCGCTTTATCGACGGCCGGGTGTTTGATTCCTCCTACAACGGCCCGCCCGCGGTCTTCCCGCTCAACGGAGTGATCCCGGGTTGGACCGAAGGCCTGCAGCACATGGCCATCGGTGACAAGTTTGAGCTGACCATCCCTTCCGAGCTGGCCTATGGCGACCAGGGCTATCCCGGCGCCATCCCGCCCAACACCACATTGGTGTTTGATGTCGAGCTGCTCGGCATTGTCGGCAAAGAAGCCGAAGCTGAGGCCGAGGCCGCCGCGCTGCAAGCCGCCGAAGAAGCGCTCTCCAGCGAGGCGGCGCCATCGGGCGAGGCGGCTCTTTCCAGCGAAGAAGCCGTGCCCAGCACTGAAGAAGCCGTGCCCAGCACTGAAGAAGCGGTGGAAGCAGACGCCGCTGTCGCGCCCATAGAGGCGGCAATTGAGGAAATGCCTGAAGAAGAACCGCAAGCCACCGATCCTGCGGGCGACGAGACAGAGCCCGCCGCGTCAACCGGCCAAACCCAGCCGCAAGACGAATAAAGGGGCGAGGCGCTTAAGCCCTCTCGGACCGGCTTCTGTCCTGATAGGTCAGCTGCAAAAAGATATCTTCCAGATCGGCTTCATCCGTCGAAAGATCGGCGATGGAAATGCCCGCGCCGCGCACCGCGTCCAGAAGTTCATCCACCATGGACCCTGACGGCTGATAGCCGATGGAAAGTTTGCCATCCGCGGTGATTTCCGCGTTCAGCGCCGTCAGCGCTTCGGGCACTTCTGCAAGCGGCTCCCGCGGTGTGATCAACAGCGCTTTCTGATCAATGCGGGCGAGCAGCGCCTCTGTGGTCTCGCAGGCCACAACCTCCCCCTGATCGATAATGGCAATGCGGTCGCACAGCTCCTCGGCCTCTTCCAGATAGTGGGTGGTCAACACCACCGTCGTGCCATGGGCATGCAGCTCACGCACATAGGTCCACAGCTGCCGCCTCAATTCAATGTCCACGCCCGCGGTCGGCTCATCCAAAATGAGCACTGGCGGATTATGCACCATAGCCTTGGCGACCAGAAGCCGCCGCCGCATGCCGCCGGACAGAGTGCGCATATAAGCGTCCGCCTTGTCCGCAAGGCCCACTGCCTCGAGGATTTCTTGGCTGCGCCGCTCGCGCTTTGGCACGCCGTAAAGCCCGGCTTGCAGCTCAAGCGCTTCCAGCGGTGTGAAGAAAGGATCGATGTTGAGCTCTTGCGGCACCACGCCGATGGAGGCGCGCGCCTGGCGCGGATTAGTGTCGATGTCAAATCCCCAGACCCGCGCCGCGCCTTCTGTCTTGGTGACAAGCCCGGCGAGAATATTGATAAAGGTCGACTTGCCCGCCCCATTGGGCCCCAAAAGGCCAAAGATCGACCCCTGCGGCACCGTCAAATCGATTCCTTTGAGGGCTTCCTTGGGCGCCTGCTTGCCTTGTGCCCGATAGATCTTGCGAAGCCCCTTGGCTTCAATCGCCGGCACATCTGAAATTGTTTGAGCCATGGGGTCCTTTTCTGGCGGGATCTCCCTAAAAAGATCCTCAAAAGACATTGTGTTCAAGGGCCAAATCCCTATCATCTGACACGCCGCGCGGTCAATTGACTAGGGTGCGGTGAAGGCAACCCATTGAAGCGCCGGTCACAAACTGAGGGCCGACAGTGCTTGAAAAACAGAGGCAGTCGCGAAAGAAAATGAACCAGGCGCATGCAGACAATCCCGACATTATTGAGGTTGAAGATCACAAGGTCTCTTGCGATGGCGGTGGCGGCGCCCTTGGCCATCCCCGCGTCTGGCTGGAAATGGGCGAGGATCACAAAGTGACCTGCCCCTATTGCGACCGTGAGTTTGTTCTAAAATCCGCCACCGCGCAAAAATCAGCTTAAATCGGAGCGCACGCGAAGATCATGGGCACATCGATTGGCAAAGGCGATCATGTCTATCTGGTGGACGGGTCAAGCTATATCTTCCGTGCCTATCATGCTTTGCCGCCGCTTACCCGCAAAAGCGATGGCATGCCGGTGGGCGCCGTCTCCGGCTTTTGCAACATGCTCTTCAAGCTCTTGGAAGACACCCGCCAAGGCGACAAGCCCACACACTTCGCGGTGATCTTTGATCCCAAGGGCGGCTCCTTTCGCAATCAGATCTATGATCAATACAAGGCCCACCGTCCGCCGCCGCCTGAAGATCTGGTGCCTCAATTCGGTCTCATCCGCGAAGCCGT
>SBHG01000188.1 GCA_006226305.1 Alphaproteobacteria bacterium
CTCTGGCGCGACTTTCCTTATGAGTATGAGCTAGAGCGCCTTGCCATTGACGTGATCAACGGCGGACCAATTTTGCGCGAATGGGTCGACGACAAAGCCGCCTCTCCGGGAGATCTTGATGCGCTCACTGCGCCGGACGAAGCCGCCTGGGCAGAAGAGGTCGCTTCAGTGAAGCTCTACTAAATTGCGCACAGCGCCCTCGGCAAACCCGCAGCGATCCATCGCCGCATCCAGAACCAGCTTCAGAAAATCGGCGTAGGAATATCCAGCCATTTCTGCCATCAGATTCATCTTGCCATCCCAGCACCAGCCCGGATTCGGATTGACTTCCAAAAGTTTGATCGTGCCGTCCGCCGCACGGCGGAAATCAAATCGCGCGTAATCCCGGCAACCGAGCCGCTCAAACAGTCGCGCCGAATAGCCGGTCAAAAGATTGGAATCTTGCGACGAAAGAGCGGCCTCCTGATAGACAATCCGCGTCCAATAGGGCGATTCGGGGTGCCATTTCGATTCGTAGCCAAGAATGGCTGGCAAGTCCTCCGGCAACTCCGAATAGTCGACCTCAAGAATTGGCAGCGCCAGAAGATCACTCCCCGGATTGCCGATCATCGCGACCGAATACTCCGCACCGCTCAAGAACTCCTGTACCAGGATCGATCGTCCCGGCACAGTTTCCCTCAGATAATCCATGTAACGCACCATCTCGTCCTTGCAATGCACAACCGCCTGAGCAGTGATACCGATGGAGCTGTCCCCCGTATTAGGTTTAAGCAGCGCTGGAAATGTCGAGGGGAGTGTTACAGCAGCATCCATCGGATTGACGAAGCTCTCTGTGGGCACAGGAATGTCAAGCGTCGACGCCACGGCTCGCACCAGCGATTTGTCATAGCAAAAGGCAAGGGTCGACGGCGACGCGCCGGTATAGGGTACACCCAGCATTTCCAGAAGCGCCGGCACATGAAGTTCCTTCAAAGCGTCGTTTTGATATCCTTCATCACACAAATTGAAAACGAGTTTTGGCGGGTCACGTCGAAGCTTGTCCATCATTGATCCGTGATCATCGAGAATTGCGAAGTCGTAGCGATCAAGCCGCGACAATGCGGTTTTTAATTTTTTGATCGTATCAAAATCCTCATCATTGAACTGTCCACCCCGTTTGACCGGATCCGGCAAGCGCGGGTCCCCCATCAACACGGTAACCTTCGTTCGCCCTGCCGGATCGCTGAGGGCGACGTCTCGCACAGGAGCACGAGCCGTCACCATGAGACGCTGAGCCATCATGCCAAGGTCCTGTCCCCGATCCGATTGAGAAAGAAAAGGATCATGGAAGGTGGGCGCTTCAAAGCCTGCTTCTTTTAAGAGTTCTTGCAGGCGGTCACGGTCATAAAGCCGCTCAGCATAAAACTGGTCCGCAATCACGCCGCGCTCTGTATGTGTGACAACTTCCCGGCTGATCAAGCGGTCACCATCCTTCGACAACGATCGTTCACGACAGACGAAATGCTGTTCATCAATCCATTCCCAGCTGCGAGGCTCATAGCTTTGACGCATCCAGGCCCCATCGCACAGATCAAGGACAATAAGGCCGCCCGGCTTTAAAAGCTCCATGACCTTGGCGAGAACCTTGAGGTCCTCCATCTCTGATGCAAAATAGCCGAAGGAGTTTCCCATGATCGTCACCGCCGAAAATTGCCTTTTCGGCAGGCGCACTTTGCGGGCGTCTCCCTCCTTGAATTGGATGTCATGGCCCTGGGCGCGGGCGCGCCGACGCGCGAGTCGGACAAGATATCGCGACCGGTCAACGCCCGTCAGATGGCGAAACCCTCGCTCCGCGAGTTCAATGAGATGGCGCCCTTGACCGCAGCACAAATCAAGCAGCGGCGCGTCTGGCTCAAGCTGTGCGACCGCCAGGAGCGTATCCACCTCCGCTTTGGTGGCGGCGGCATTTTCCACCACATCACCGTCGGTTTTCAAATAAATGGCGTTAAAGAGCTGCTGCCACCAATCATCAGGCAGATGACGTTCAAGATCAGCGACAGGGCCAATGCTCCGACCCTTAAAGGGCGGTTGCGTGCGAGACAGGAAGGGCATGTTCTGTATGGGTGTCCTAAGGGCGCCATGCAACGACGGCCAGTTCAAGAAGGGTTTGCGGCAGCGATTGCACGCATACCCGCGCCACTTAGAAATGGTTTTGACACCCCATTTTCAAATGAGATTTTCCGATAGGTTCTATCGGCTTATAAGATAGACCGGCATCGGGTGCAGCGGAGCAAGTCAGTCGATCAGCCCAACCAGACTATCCGGCGTTGTCAGCCTGAGCCCCATTGGCGGGATGGGGATCCAGGTCGTTGCTTCTTGGCGAGTCTCAATATAATCGCGCACCTGCGGAATGGCCGCGATACGCAGAATAAAATCGTTGAGCTTGGGATAGCCCGCAACAAAGCGCTCCGGATCAAAAGCCTTGTACCAGTTGCACAGCACATTGAAGGACTGAAGGTCGGCAACCGAAAGCCGCGACCCCACCATGAAACCGCCCGGGTTGTCGGCATTGGCGTCCAGGTAATTCTCAAACGCCCTCAAATTCCGCCCGTAACAACCCCCGACAATACCCCAGGGGCCGCCGTCTCCCAAAAAGGCCTGAAGGCGTGCCTCCACCACATCATCAGGCACATTAATCTTGGCAATGATGGGCAACATGCCGCCCCAGGAGAACAAGGCATCATAGGCATGCGCCATAACTTCCTTGATGGCCCAACGCTCTGCTGGTGTATCGCCCATCAGTCCATGGGTATCGCCAAGATATTCCAGGATCGCCGGGCTTTGATTCAGCACCACGTTGGCGTCTACATAAAACGGAACATGGGCATTTTTTGTCGCTTTACGCAGAATGATCTCGCCCTTTTCGTCAGCCTGCATCCAGACCTGGATCGGAATGGGCACATGTTCATAATCCACTTGCTTAAGGTGCAGGAGGCAGCGGATGGGCCATCCGATGCCGATAAGATCCAGATAGACGAAAACCGGCTTATCCGTCGTCTCCGGAGAAAGATTTTTAAGACGTGTGGCAATCTCTCGCGCCTGCACGGCAAGATCGTCTGACATTTCTGGCTTCCCTCATCCCTTATGCATGTTTCGGCATTGAAAGGATGCTAGCAGCCACAGCCCGCAAGGCAACCTATTCAGATCATTGGAGGGGCCTGAGGCCAGGGCGGGCTGAAATTTGGACAGGGCCGGCACGCCAGCGCGGCTCGACGTCTCAAGCGATAAAGCTAATTTCACAAGCTTCAGCGCCCTTTTCACGCAGTTTTGATGCCGTGTTTATTCACTTTTGACCGACATCTGGAAGATCGCTCTGGCAATACGGACCGCTCTTGCGCGGTGGAAAGTCAGGCCCCAGGCCAGCCAGTTTGTCCGGTCAAACTTACCACTTCAAAGGGCGACACCTCGAAAAGGAGTTATCATGAAACGCTTACCCGTGATCCTGTCGGCCCTGACAATTCTTTCCGTCCTGCTGGCTAGTTCAGCAGCCAGCGCCACTGGCCTTAACCTGTCGTCCACTCAACTGGCGATGATCCCTCAGGGATTTATCGGCAAACAGAAGGCGCTCCCGCAAGAAGGCGCCTCTGACACCCAGAACCGCTTTCAGGTTACCCTGACCTGGTCGATGCCCGAACGCTATGACGCCAGCTGGAAAGCCTATGACGAAGCCGAGGGCACCTATAGCCGCTCCTTCATCAACCCCGCAAAATGGGAACTGGTATTCGACCTTTGCAACGCCACAGGTCCGCAGCGAATTGACCTCTATGAATTGAAAATCGAAGACATCAACGGTCGCTACTCAAAAACCAGCGCCAACCAGGCTTGCCAAAAAAGATTTCACGATATCCCGTCACTCGGGACCTATAAGGTGACTTACCGCCTTCGAGCCGGGCAATCCTGGAGCAGATCCTATGTCCAGGAAATCAAAGTACGGGATTATCTGATCGTCTCAATTGGAGACTCGGTCTCTTCCGGAGAAGGCAATCCCGACGCGCCCGCGAAATTGATCGGCACCTATCTTTGTGGCTCCATCTTAAAGCCCGCCGATGCCGACACCATGTCCTTTGCCGAAATTCAGGCGCAGTGCGAACTCTTGTCGGCTGAGAAAGACCTTTCAAAGTCCCATCCAAATGCGATCGCCCTTTATACGCCCGCCGGGTGGGTCGACGACAGCTGCCACCGCTCTAAGAATAATTTTGCGGCCCTTTACGCCAAAGAACTGGAGCGCAATGACCCGCATTCCTCGGTGACTTTTCTGTCCTTTGCCTGCTCCGGCGCAAAAATCACTTCCGGCATCCTAGGCCCTTACGCGGGCGTTGAAGGCTCTGAAAGGCCAACCCCCATGCCGGGACAGCTAGATCAGGTCAAACAAACTGTCGGCAGTCGGTGGATCGACTCCATGCTGGTCACAGCAGGCGCCAATGATCTGGACTGGGACGGCATCTTAAAGAAGTGCGTCGAGGACTATCCGCTAACAGCCTTTATGGCCAACATCTGCGGCGGGTCCACAGACGTCGGTGATAGTCTGTCAACACGGCTGGACGGTCTTGAGACCGCCTATTGCCGGTTCTTCGGCAAGCTTTCTGGCAGAAACTCCTGCCTGAAAGCGGCGCCTCTTGAAAAACTGATGACCGGAATCGGCGCCTGGAACTCGTGGGATGGCGTCAACTGCGACAATCAGGGCACTGCCTGCAATCGCTCCATCGACCCCTTCGGGAACCTCAACATTGGCGAACTTTATCTGCTTGCCTATCCAAAGAATGTCTTTGGTGAAGGCGGCGGTTGTCGCCCGGAAGGAATTGCCGAAGAAGTGCGCAAGAAAACCTACAAGCTGTTCCCCGCCGGCGGCGTGGTCGTTGGAGCCGGGGTTTGGGGCGCATCTGCTCTGATACCGGCCGCCCCAGCCCTTGGCGGCGCTCCCATCGTGGGCCTTGCTGTCGGAATTGGGATTGCCGAGGTCTGGGCACGATTCTCAGGCTTTAATGAGGACAATGCAGCATTCGCGCGCTACGCCTCCCAATTGCTTTATTGGAACCAAACCTTTGCCGCCCATGGGTATCAATGGAACTATGTAACGGAAACAGGCGAGGCATTTGTCAATCATTCGATTTGCGATAATGACAAATATCTGGTGACCATCCCGCAGTCGTTTGAATCGCAGCGCGATATCCGCGGCTCCTTTCATCCCAACATGGCTGGCCATAAGGCGATGGCAAAAGTTCTCACGAAAGCGGTAAAAAACAACAAGACCCCATCCTCCCATGATGAGGTTGTCGTTCAGATACATTCCGCGACTTTGTCCCACAAGACCAAGCTTCTTGAGGGCGGCGGCCTGATCCAAGCGCAAGTTGTCGGACCGCAGCACCGCATCAAGCACATCGCACCGATTAATTTTGTCCAGACCGGAGAGCCCGTTGCCTTCATCCCCCAGTCGCACACCACCTCCTTCCAGATCTGGTCCGGCAAGGATTTGCCCGCGCGCTATCCAACCGAATTTGGCCTCGCATTTAATGGGACCTTTCGCACAAGCGACAAAATGAGCGCTTGCAAAAGCAGCCTTCAAGCCACAGAGCCCTCTACGGTAGACCTGACAAAGTTACTGGAATCTGAGGGAACTCAGGGCGATTCAAAGGCCACCTTCGATAGCCAGGCCCCAAAGACAGACCCGGCCTGTCTTCCCGAGGTCAGTCTGTCCGCGTCGGTGCCAATGCAAACGTCGGGCTCTGTGACGCCAGGCATGCAGAAACCGATCAATGTTTCAATTGGCGACTGGACAATGACCGTCAATTACGAAATTAAGATCAAACACGTGAACACGGCGACCACGCAAACCAATCAGAGCGGCCAGATCAAATCGCTCAATCTCCAATAGGCACGCTTGCCAAGGTCGATCACCCGCAAAAGGTGGTCGACCTTGAGGCCCTGTTCAAGAAATCGGCACCTCGGTCGTTTCCTTGATGCACTCCATAGAAAAACTCGAACTCACATCGGAAAGCGGCACGATGGCGATGAGTTTTTTATAAATTCGATCATAGTCGGCAAGCCCCGAAATCGCGATTTTGATGAGATAGTCGATTTCGCCGCTCATCCGGTGAAACTCAATCACCTCCGGGATGCGCGCCACCCCTTCGGCAAATTTCTTCAGCCAGTCTTCCGTATGGGCATTGGTCTTGACCATGACATAAACCGTCTCACCAATGCCAAGTCGCTGGCGATCCAACAGCGCCACATCTTTGCGAATATATCCCCCCTGCCGAAGGAGGCGGATCCGCCGCGCCGTCGGGGTCGGTGACAATCCAATGATATCGGCGATTTCCTGCACGGAGCGATCGCTCTCGCGCTGCAATTCCCTAAGAATTTTACGATCAAATTCATCCACACCTAATATTAGTCAATTTCTTAGCTGAAATCTATTGTTTTGACCCGAAATCATCGACATTTTGGTTACAACAGGCGCGCAAAACAGCGCAATTTGGTCCCTATGATCAACAAGACCTTCAATCGCGCATTAAAAAAGACAAAAGCGGACGGGCTGACCTACCTCCAGGGCCAGGTCATCGGCCATGGACACCGATTGGGCACCCCTTTCGGCGCGGCGCCCCTCATTTATGCGGATTACACCGCCTCGGGCCGGGGCCTGAAATGTGTCGAAAAGGCCCTCTCGGATTTCCTGTGCCACTACGCCAATTCCCATACCGAGGATGATCACACCGGCGAAACCACCACACAGGCGCTGCACGAGGCCTCAAATCTGATCCGCCGCGCCCTTGGCGCCAATGAGGACTACGCGGTTTTGCCCTGCGGCACCGGCGCGACCGGCGCCATTGATCGCTTGCAAAATATTCTTGGCATTGCCCTGCCACCCGCCACCAAGAGCTTCATAGAAAACACTTTGGAAAGCGACGAAGCGCGGGCGGACTTTTGGCGGCAACTCAAAGACACCGCCCCTGTGGTTTTCGTGGGGCCTTATGAGCATCACTCCAATGAGGTGACCTGGCGTCAGGGGCTTTGCACGGTCGTGACCATTGGCCTTAACGATGAGGGCCGGATCGATCTTGCCCAACTGGCAAAAGAATTGGACCGCCCGGAATTTTCGGGCCGCCGAAAAATTGGTGCCTTCTCCGCCGCATCGAACGTGACGGGCCTGCGCACCGATGTCGGAGCCATCACCGAACTCCTTCATAGCAAAGGCGCCCTTGCCTGCTTCGACTATGCCGCTTGCGCGCCCTATCTCGATGTCAACATGACCGTAACCGGGCCCAGTGGCGCGCCATGCCAGATTGATGCGGTTTATTTCTCGCCCCATAAGTTTCTTGGCGGTCCTGGCGCCAGCGGCTTACTGGTTTTAACAAAATCTATATATGCCCGACATTTGGCACCATCGATTGCCGGCGGCGGGACCGTCAGTTTTGTCGATCAAAGCGAACACGATTTCTTGGACGACATCGAAACGCGCGAAAACGCCGGCACGCCGGGCATTACCCAGACCCTACGTGCCGCCATGGTATTGGCTCTCAAGGAAGCCCTTTCCAATACCTTGATCGAAACCCGCGAACACCATCTTCTGCAAAGGGCCTGGGCTGAATGGCAATCCCACGACCATATTGAAGTGCTCGGCGACCCAGACCCCTCTGCCCGCGTTGGCATTGTGTCCTTTAACATCAAGGACCCACGTGGCCGCTATCTGCACCCCAAGCTCGTCACGAGATTGCTCAATGATCTTTTTGGCATTCAATCACGCGCCGGATGCTCCTGCGCGGGACCCTATGGCCACCACCTCTTAAAGGTCGACGCCGATACATCCCTGCAATACCGCGAAGCTGTCGGCAAGGGCCTCACTGGTCTCAAGCCCGGCTGGTGCCGGATCGGCCTGCATTACATATTGTCGGATGAAGAGATCCAATATCTCATCAACGCCGTTACCTTCCTTGCAGACTACGGCTATCGCTTTGCCCACCTTTATGAATTTGATATCGAAACCGGCAATTGGGCCTTTAACGCTCAGCGACAATGCGGGCCCACCTCGCGCCGCACCCTGGTGATGGGTGCACTGTTACCCCTTCTGCCCATGCGGATGAAGTTAAAACACTGTATGCGCCGCGCGCAGTCTTTAGCGCGGAACCTTGAGCCCCACGCACCAAAGACCCTCAAAGTTCTAGACCCCAAGCTCGAAAAGCTGCAATATTTTTCTGTGAACTGAGGCCGCTCGCGGATCAGCCATTAAAATTTGCAGGCGCCTCGGTAGCCGGTCCCCTTTGAAGGAAATCATTGCGCTCCATGAATATTTTCCGAAGGAAGAAGAAAATGATCACGGTTCATCATTTGAACAACTCGCGCTCACACCGCATTCTCTGGATGCTTGAGGAGTTGGGCCTGGATTACAATCTGGTCGTTCACCACCGTGATGCGGAGACCAATTTGGCGCCGCCGGAGCTTTTGAAGATTCATCCCCTTGGCAAATCACCCGTTCTTATAGACGGCGACAAAACCATTATCGAATCCGGAGCGATCCTTGAGTATCTGACCCGCACCTATGGCAAGGGTAAATTTGCCCCTGACATTTCGTCTTCTGAATATATCGAATACAGCCAACTGATGCACTACGCCGAAGGCTCCGCCATGCTGCCCATCATGCTACGGCTTTATGCGGGGCGCTTGGGTGATGCGGCGGCCCCGTTGATGCCGCGCATTGACAGCGAAACCCAAAATCACTTGGGCTATCTCAATGGCCTGATAGAGGGTCAGGACTATTTTTTAAAATCCGGATTTTCCGCCGCCGACATCCAACTCAGCTTTGTGCTCGAGGCGGCCAACATCCAAGGACAGCTCGCGCCGTTCAAAAACCTTCAAGCCTGTGTGGCCCGCAACAAAGCCCGCCCGGCCTATCAGCGCGCCCTTGAGCGCGGCGGCCCTTACGCCTTTTGAGGAAGAAGCACCGCAAGGGCCAAGAGTAACATGCCTCTGCCACTCAGTGAGACGCCTCCACAAGGTGGGGCGGAAGGGACCGAAGCACTGTCGCGCTCTTGCTCACCCTTAAGTATTCAATCGCCACTCCCAAAAGATAGTCAAGAAACACGCGATCAATATCGGCGGCCTCCAGATCCAACTCAATAAGTTCCTCTCGTATAGCTTCGAGATTTTTCCGCGTCGCATCAATTCGTCGCATAGCTCGGTTCCTTATCAATAGAGTGAAGACCTGTTGTGTGAATCCAGTGATGGGCCTCGCGAATATCTCTTACATTCTCAGGAGTAAGAACCGGCTCATCAATGTCGTAAACCTTTCGGGCGACCGAAAGCGAGCTTTCCGACACTTCGATCTCGACAGCCATAATGGTGTCATTTCCGTCTTTCTTGGGGTGGCCGAACGGTTTGATGTGCAACCCCTGAGAAAGCAGCGTCACCACATAGTCAAGATCCATGACCGCAGTAATGCCCTGTAAACCTAACGCTAATCCAAACTCAAAGACCGCACAGGATAACTGCCCTCCGACCGATTCCCGGCCGCGTCCGCCTCGATGATCTTCCGACACGGCGCGCCTTGAGTTATCGTAAAACCGCTCGCCAACCGGCAGGTCCAATAGATTTATCAAGTGAGGAAAATATTCACTGGTAAGTGTGCCGACCATTGTCGGAACAAATCTTGTACAGCCAATAACTCGGCCCGGATCATCCGGCGACGGGACAACCAAATGGATAGCAAACTCTGTATCAAACTGGTCAATTTCCCGTTTTGCCCGATTTCCTAGTCCTTTCCATCCGAGTTGTTCGACAAAGACCCGATAGCGAAATCGAAACATGTCATCGAGAAGGTCTGGATATTGTTCGGCATTGAGGTGGCTGATCACGATCATCTGCGCGCCCTTTCGATTTTCCATCGAAAGGTGCAGATGGTTTGAAATCATTGATATAGGCTGATCGGTCTATTGACTTCTAGAGGATACCCTCGCGCATAGCATAGATGACCGCCTGCATTCTGGTTGAAACGTCGAGCTTTTGCTTAATATTTTCCACGTGATTGTGGGCCGTGGATTTGCTGATCGACAAGATCTCTCCGATTTCCCAGTCAGACTTACCCTCCGCGACCCATTTAAGGCATTCAAGCTCCCGAGAACTGAGACGATCCGGCGGGACATCAACCTCCACCTTTCCTTTCAGTCGAAGCAAGTGCCCTTGCAGATAAATCGTCAAGAGATGCAGGGTAGGCAAAACGCGCGGGTCATCAAAAAGGGGATCACAAATATAAGACCCGGTCGCTCGGAAATTTCCTTTGCGAAAAATGGGAATGATATAGCCCTTTGAAATGCCCAGCTCATAGGCTTCATCCAGGATCTGGCGGCCTTTTTTGGTGAGGCCTTGGAAAGCGGTTTCATGGGTCCAAAACATCGGTGCGTTCTGAAGGATCGCAAGGCGTGGTACAGGATCGTCGACCCAGTACTGATGCTCAAGGTAGCGCTGCCGCCAGCACTCCATGACACCGCCATCAAAGCTGTTGTCATCGTCCGGATCGACCCCCGCCTGAACTAGAGAGACAGTCGTCACGCCGATATTGGACAATGGCTTTTGAAGGCAGTCGACAATTTCCTTTTCCGCCTCGGTCCCACCCAGTCGGTCCAGGAGGTCAATCAGCTCATTCGATATGAGAACATTCTCTTCCGGCACCATCTCACCCCAACGAAGACGATCAACAATCATCAGAAATCTACTCGCAGGGGAAAGACCCCCGCTTAAGCCCAGTGAATATACCCACTCAAGCGCCTCTTTTGAAGCCCTGTGCTCATCCTTCATGTCAAAACATGGTGTTATTATTTTTGACTGTTCGCGGCACATCCTGCCTCACCAGGCTCTGGGCATGCGCCCGCCGGTGACCTTGCCTCCATTTTCACAGCCAGTTTGAGATAGTACAAATGGCTGACGAAAGGAGCTTAAGATGTCAGGGAAAAGGTACACGCCGGAGGATGTGATCTGAAAGTTGAGAAAGGCGTGACCCGACCCCGGTAATGCAGCTGCTATAAAACTGTTACGGGAAAGTAGGGCTTAACCTCCGAATAGATTTCCAACAAGAGCGGCCATGCCACGCCCTTTCCAATTCAATACTTCGTCACAAAATTGAAGAAGACGCCTTCGTCGTCATAGTCGGGATTGGTGAGCCGGTCAGAGAAGTCCGCGAAGTTGTAGCCAATGCCTGC
>SBHG01000022.1 GCA_006226305.1 Alphaproteobacteria bacterium
TCAGGGTTCATGATTGCCCAGGTGACAGCCGCGGCTTTGGCCTCGGAAAACAAGAGCCTGGCGCATCCCGCGAGCGTTGACAGCCTGCCGACCTCCGCCAATCAGGAAGATCATGTTTCCATGGCCACCTTCGCGGCGCGGCGACTTGGACAGATTGCGGAAAACCTGGCCGGGATCATCGCCATTGAATTTTTAGCGGCGGCACAGGGAATTGAATTCCATCGTCCGTTAAAAACTAGCGCGCCGCTTGAGGATTTCATGGCGCTTCTGCGCGCCGAAGTGCCTCCTTATGACAAGGACCGCTTCTTCGCCCCGGACATCGAAGCCGCCAAGCGCATCGTTTTGTCACGGGCGATTGATAGCCTCATCGACGAACACATGCCGGAATGGGGCGCGCGGGACACCCAACTGATATGAGCGCGGCACCCCTCTACAAGCTCACGCAAGGCTCAAGCCCGATCCTGATTTCGGTGCCTCATTGTGGCACCCACATTCCAGATGACCTTCGGGGCGGAATGAGCGATGCAGCCAAGCTACTGACGGATACGGATTGGCATGTGGACCGGCTTTATGGGTGTCTTGCTGATCTGAACGTCACCATGCTCACGGCAACCCACTCGCGCTACGTGATTGATCTTAACCGGCCGCCAGATGGCAAACCGCTTTACCCGGGCCAGACGGAAACCACCCTTTGTCCGCTCGAAACTTTTGCCGGTCAGCCAATTTATCTTGACGGTCAAACCCCGGATGGCGAGGAAACACAAAGGCGGCTTGAGCACTACTGGCTGCCCTATCATGCGGCATTGGCAAGCCAGTTAGAGCGACTTCAGGGCCTTCATGAGCGGGTTTTGCTCTGGGACGCACATTCGATCGCCAACCAGGTTCCCCGGCTTTTTGACGGCCAGTTGCCGGATCTGAATTTTGGCACCAATGGCGGACTTGCCTGCCAGGCTGACCTTTTGAAAGTGGTCAACGACCGCGCCGCGGCGCAATACCGTTATAGCCATGTCACCAATGCACGGTTTAAGGGCGGCTATATTACGCGCTACTACGGTCGTCCAGATGCGGGCGTGGAAGCTATTCAACTTGAGCTTAGCCAAGCGACCTACATGGACCAATCGCCGCCCTTTGCCTATGACGAGAACAAGGCCCTGCATTTTCAAGACTTCCTCAGAAACCTTATTGAAACTCTCCAGCAAAGGCTGAGATGATCAATAAGCCTCTTGGCGAAATCCCTAACTTATGTATGGTAATTGAAAAAAGCGCTTAGGCTTTTTCCATGCGCATAGCCTCAGGAGGATTGCAATGGCGCCATCGCCAACACCCAGAATGACAGAATTGTCTTTAAAGCAGCTCGATCTGGATATTCGCACCATTGAGGCTGAAGCTCCCTGGGAATGGCTTGCTCAAGGCTGGCGCGACATGTGGAGCTATCCGGGGCTCAGCCTGGCCTACGGCGCAATCTTTGCCGGGATCGCCGCGCTTTTATCGGTGATGCTGGCCTATTTTCAAATCGAATCAGTCGTGTTTCCGCTGGCCGCGGGTTTTCTCCTCGCGGGTCCTGTTTTTGCCATTGGTCTTTACGAGTTGTCCCGGCGCAAGGAACTGGATCTGCCGGTGAGTTGGGCAAATCTTGTTTCCCAGTCGCCACGCTCAATGACACAATTGGGATTTTTTGGCGTGGTCCTTTTGATCGCCTTCCTGGCCTGGACGCAATTGGCTATTTTGTCCTTTGCCTTGTTTTTTGGGATTAACGGATTTCCACCGGTATCTGAACTGGTCAATCTCCTGCTGTTCACCCCGTCTGGCCTGATCTTTATTGTAATCGGCACCATTGTCGGCGCGGCCATCGCCTTTTGCATTTTCGCGATCTCGGCGGTTTCTGTGCCCATGTTGATGGTGCGCGATGTTGACGCGATTACCGCTGCCCTGGTCAGCATAGAATGTGTTCGCAGGAACTTTTGGCCGATGTTGCTCTGGGCCTGGCTGATTGCGATGCTTGTCACCGTCGGGCTTGCCACCCTTTTTGTCGGCCTTATCGTAACCTTTCCGCTGGTTGGCCACGCCACATGGCATGCCTACCGGAATCTCATCCGCGACAAGATTTAATCAATCATCATCAGCCGGTTCATCGAGAAGGCCGCGTTCAGCTGCGCCTTCAAGGTCATCAAATTGCCCGGACTTGAGTGACCACAAAAAGGCCACCAGTCCAAGCGCGCCCATGAAAAGGGCGACCGGAATCAAAAACAAAAGAGCACTCATGAAGGGAACTCGCCTTAGTTCCTGCGCTGCCAATTAAGCCGCATGGCATTGGCGGTGACAATGAGTGACGAGGATGACATAGCGATCGCAGCAAATAAAGGGGTAACAAAGCCGGCGATGGCCAGCGGAATGGCGATTGCATTATAAAGAAAGGCAAAGCCGAAGTTTTCCAGGATCAACTGACGCGCAAATGTGGCGGTGCGTATGGCTTTGACGACAGGTCCCAGGTTCTTACCCTGGAAGATGAAATCGGCGGCGGTCTGTGAAATATCAGCCGCCTCCGCCGGGGACATGGATACATGGGCCGCGCGCAAAGCGGGCGCATCGTTCAGGCCGTCGCCGACCATCAGCACTTTCGCGCCTTCGCTTTTAAGCCGTTCCAGATAGGCAATCTTGTCGCTGGGGCGCTGCTCGGCGTGAACTTCGTCAAACTTGAGATGCAGAGCCTGTGCGGCGACAGCTGCTTCCCGGTCACCCGACAAAAGATGCGTGCGATAATCATGGGCCAGATAGTCCAGCACCGCTGCCGCATCTTCCTTGATGGTGTCCGTGACCGAGATCCATTTTGGCGCGTTCTGCCCCTTGCGGATCCAGATGCCGGACGTATCGGAGGCATGTCCTTCGACATCGACCCAATCGGCGTTGCCGATGCGGATCTCCTCACCCTGGTATTTTCCGCTAAGGCCTAGTCCTGAGGTTTCTTCAACATTTTCCAGCGGCAGGATCGGACAGTGAGAGAAACTTTCCGCCAGGACGCGCGAAAGCGGGTGACTGCTTTTGATCGCCAGACTGCGGGCCAGCGTCATTTCGTCATCGGTGAGCCCGATTGCCGTGCGCAATTTCAAATCTCCGGTCGTGATGGTTCCGGTTTTGTCGAAGACCACCTGATCAATATCGGCAAGGCGCTCCAAGCCATCCGCTGATTTGACCAAAACGCCAAGTCGCAAGAGTTTGCCGCTGGCAACCACCTGGACCACCGGCACCGCCAACCCCAAGGCGCAAGGACAGGTAATGATAAGGACGGCGATGGCATACATCAAAGCGGCATGGATGCTGGCGCCGAAAGCCAGCCAGCCGAGAAAAGTTCCCGCCGCCAATATATGAACCGCGGGCGCATAAATGCGGGCAATGCGATCGGCCAGCTGCACATAGCCGGCGCGGCCCTGTTCTGCCGCCTCCATGAGACGAACAATCTCAGCCAACAGGCTGTCGTCATCACTCTTGGTGACACGGACTTCAAGCGGGGCTTCCTGATTGATGGTGCCAGCAAATACGGCTGTGCCAGGTGCCGCCCGCTCCGGTAGGCTCTCCCCTGTCACCAGGCTTGCGTCGATGTGGCTCATCCCTTTAACAACGTCACCATCGGCTGGCACACGGCCACCAGCGGGAACCGCCACCAGATCGCCGGGACGCAAATCGGCAATGCTGACAGTTTCCACCGCGCCATCCGGAAGAAGTCGCTGAGCATTGACAGCCCGCAAGGACATGAGGTTTTGCGCCGCCGAACAGGCGCGATTGCGCATGCGGATATCGAGGTAGCGCCCGATCAACAAAAAGAAAAGCAGGCTGACGCTGGCGTCAAAATAAACCTCATGGCCGCCGCGAATGGTTTCAAAAAGACTCATGCCCGTCGCCAGCAACACCGCTAGCGAAATTGGCACGTCCATGTTGAGCGCGCGCCCTTTAAGCGCTTTGACGGCGGATACAAAGAAAGGCTGTCCGGCATAGGCGACAGCCGGAATAGCAATCAGCGCAGAGAGCCAATGAAACAGATGGAGTGTTTCCGGGTCCATATCGCTGGCCTGACCGGACCACACCGACACCGAAAACAGCATAATGTTGGCGGCGGCAAAACCGGCCACGGCCATAGCCCGTAACAAACGTTTGGCATGTTGATCGTCGGCTGTGGCCAGAAGTTGGGGATCAAAGGGGGTCGCCTCAAACCCGATGCGCTTCATTTCCTCCAGAATATCGCGGTCGCTTAAGGCACTGCCTTGCCATTCTACATGAACCCGCTTGGTGGAGAGATTGCAGCGCGCCATTGAAATGCCGTCGAGCTCGGCCAGTCCCCTTTCAATCTTGCGCATGCAGCCGGCGCAATGCATGCCATTGACGATCAGGTCAAGCTCATGTGCCGGCCCTGCGGCCTCTTGCTCATGTGACTCCAATGAATGCGCCAGCGCCATCTGCTCACCCTTTCACGAAGAGCTTCTTTTCAAGGCGGTAGATCTCACCGCTTGCTGAAGTCACCTTTACAATCGCTTTCCAGTTACCTGGGGCCGGCAGTGTTACTTCGTCCGCAAAAACCCCGGTCGATTTTTCAGGAAGAACCCGAAAAACATCCATGCCCTGCACCGTCGGCCGCATGAGCGTGACTTCAACCAATGCACCATGCTCGGCCGATCCGTCCTTACCTGTCACGTCGACCCCAACAGCCAGCCTGCCACCGCCAAGAGGGACCGTGTTCATGGCCGCCCGCCAGTCCAATAAGGCTTGCGTACGCGCCTGCCCAAGAGTGTCGTTGTAATCACGCCCCTTGCGATAGGCGTCTTCAGTTTCAACGCCCGAAAACGTGTTGATCGCCAAGAACGTCATGATGCCGTTGGCGGCGAAGACCAAGACAAAAAAACCAACAAAAAGAATGAGGACCGTGCGACCCGTCAGCTCTTTTTTCTGAACAGTACTCATGACTTAGGACCTCTGAATGTACTTTCGCCAACTGCGACCTTGTCGCCATTTTCATCTGTCAATGTGAAGCTCATGGTGACAGCGCCATCGCTCCCCAGTTTTGAGCGTTGCTCTTTTGGCAGGATGACAAAAAACTTATCGGCCTGCTGAAAATCTGCCGGTACAGTTACAGTGGTAACACTGGCATCCACATTTCCGCCGCGCACCAGCAGCGCGCCCGGCATTCCCTCTACCGCCACAGAGAAGGTTTTGACCTGGTGCTCCTTATTGAGCACGCGCAAGGTATAGCCGTTGCGGATCGACCCATCCGACAAGGTGACAAATACCGGGCTGCGGTCACGCACCACATTGAGCTGAACCGTATCTCGGGTTGTCAGGGTAACCAGCATGAACAATCCGACGAAAGAAATCACTGCGGCATAAAGAAGCGTTCGCGGTCGCAGGAGGTGAACCTTTTGGGTCTGCCCCTTGGCCAGAGCCTCCAGGTTTGCCTCCGTGTCATAGCTGATCAGGCCCTGCGGGCGGCCGACCTTATCCATGATGGCGTTACAGGCGTCGATGCAGAGCGCACACTGTATGCATTCCAACTGGGCACCGTCCCGGATATCGATGCCCATGGGGCAAGCGGCCACGCATTGATTGCAATCGACGCAATCGCCACGCCCCTCCCAGCTTGCACCCTTTTTGTGCGGGCCCCGGGTTTCGCCTCTGGTCGGGTGATAGGAAACCAGGAACGTCTGCTCATCGAACATGGCGCCCTGAATTCGCGGCCAGGGACACATATAAGTGCAAACCTGCTCACGGGCGATGCCGCCCATCAGGTAGGTTGAGAATGTAAAAAAGGCGAGAGAGAAGTAGGCCGTAAAAGGCGCCTCGCCGCGCGGCAACTGGTGTAAGAGCGTCGGCGCATCTGCAAAATAAAAGATCCAGGCACCGCCTGTGGCAAATCCGATCAGCAGCCAGATCGCATGCTTGATGACTTTTTTACTGAGCTTTGAAAAGGTCCAGGGCCGTTTGTCGAGACGAATACGCTCGTTGCGATCGCCCTCAATAAAGCGCTCGACATAAATCAGAAGGTCCGTCCAAACCGTTTGCGGGCAGGCATAACCGCACCAAATACGACCTGCCACACTGGTTACCAGAAACAGCGACAGCGCCGCCAAAATCAAGAGACCTGTAATGTAGTAGAATTCCTGCGGCCAGATTTCGATAAAGAAGAAATAAAACCGTTGGTGCTGGAAATCCACCAGCACGGCCTGATCAGGAATATCACCGGCGCGGTGCCAACGCAGCCACGGCGTAATGTAATAAATCGCCAGGGTGCAGATCATCACCGCCCATTTGATTTTTCGAAAACGACCGTTGACGCGTTTGGGATAAACTTTCTGTCGGCTGGCGTAGAGCTTGCGCTCTTCTTTGGCGTTGACCGGCTTGACCGGCTCTTCGCCGGGTCCTTTGCCGAGCGGAATAACGGTTTCGGCCGCCAAACTGGCGGCCTCCTCCGCTAAAGAGGACAAGGTTGACTGAGGACTATTCTGGGGTGCCTCGTTCTGCATGTTTTACCGGGCCTCCGAGACCTCTCTTTCGAGAGGTCTCATATGGTGCAAAGATTTACTCGCCACCGCCCAGAGAGTGGACATAAATGGCAAGTTCCTTGATATCGCCTTCCGAAAGCCGACCAGCCCAAGCCGGCATTTGACCACGACGTCCAAGAGCGACTGATTCCATAATGGTTTCCCGATCACCCCCAAACAGCCAAATGGCGTCTGTCAGGTTGGGAGCGCCCATCATTGCCACCCCTTCGCCGCCCTCGCCATGGCACATGGCGCATTGGTCAGCGAAAATGGTTTCGCCTTCCGCCGCCAGAGCCGCATCGTGATCCTGTTCACTCAGCTGGAGAACAAACTCAACAACAGCACGCGCCTCTTCTGAGCTCAGAAGCTCATCCTTGATGAAGGCTGGCATGTCATTGATGCGGGTTTCGTCATCGGCTTCCCAGCGAATGCCGTGGGTGATGGTCACCTGGATATCCTCCAGCGTGCCGCCCCAAAGCCAATCGTCGTCGTTAAGATTGGGAAAGCCCACCGCTCCTTGTGCGCCTGATCCATGGCAGGGCGCACAATTGTCACCAAACAGCGATCTGCCGCTGGCGAGCGCCACCTGAAAAAGCTCGTCGTTGTTCTGAACGTCTTCGATAGGCAGAGCCGCAATTTGATCACGGTAAACATCAAGTGCCGCTTCGTTGGCCTCAACCTGTCTGGTGACAATTTCACGCTGGGAATAGCCCAACAGGCCCTTGGTGTAGCTCCAGCCATCGCCGCCCGGAAAAGGTATGGCTGGCATCAAAACGACATAGCCAAGCGACCAAACAACCGTGGCCATAAGGGTCCAAACCCACCACTTTGGCAGCGGGGTATTAAGTTCTTCAATGCCATCCCACGAATGACCCGTGGTCTCGACACCTGAGATTTCATCGATTTTGGGTTTGTCGCTCATTGGTGAGCCTCCACATCATCGTTCAAAGGCAATTGTGCCGCCTTTTCAAATTTCGACTTGTTGCTGGGCCAAAGGGCATAGACCACGCCGCCCAAGAACATGGTCAGCAAGATCACGAGACCCCAGGTCTCCGAGAAATGTGCAAGTTCCTGATATTCCATGGGGGGCCTACCTTTGGTTTCCGTCGGCTTCCGGCTCAAAGACATCATAGTCAACGAGCGTGCCGAGCATTTGCAGATAGGCCACCAAGGCATCCAGTTCGGAAATCACTTCAGGATTGCCATCAAAGTCACGGGTCACCGCACCGGGATAGCGTTCCAGAAGACCATCCCAGTCCGCATCCGGATTGCTTTGTGCTTCCAGATCCTCGACGGCAGTGGCGATCATTTCGTCGGTGTAAGGAACACCGGCGACCCTGTTTGCCTTCAGCCGCATCACCAAATCACTATAGTTGAGCGGCGTTTTGGCGAGGAAAGGATAGCCCGGCATGATGGACTCCGGCACGACTGCCCGCGGGTCATCCATGTGAACCCTGTGCCAATCATCGGAATATTTACCGCCAACACGCGCAAGATCCGGCCCGGTGCGACGAGAGCCCCACTGGAAGGGATGATCGTACATGCTTTCGGCCGCCAAAGAATAATGGCCATAGCGTTCAACTTCGGCACGCAGTGAGCGGATCATCTGGCTGTGACAGACATAGCAGCCCTCGCGCACATAAATCTGACGACCCTCCAGCTCAAGCGGTGAGTAGGGACGGATCCCCTCCACCTTTTCAATGGTGCTTTTGACTAAAAACAGCGGGACAATTTCAACCAGACCACCAATGGCAACCATAACCAGAATGCCGACCAGTAGAAGGATCGAGTTCTTTTCAAATTTCTCGTGAGAAAATTTAGACATTGTTCCGAGCTCCTTCTCAAGCCGTCGCAACCTGGCCGGTCGGAAGATCTTCCTCCCGAAGGTCACCGCGGATTGTCTTGTAAAGATTGTAGGCCATGATCAGTGAGCCGATCACAAAGAGCAGTCCGCCCAGGGCCCGGATCCAGTAGTAGGGGCTCATCGCCGCAACAGTTTCAGCAAATGAATACTCCAGGAAGCCGAGAGAATTGTAGGTCCGCCACATCAGGCCTTGCATGATGCCGGCAACCCACATGGCGCAGATATAAAGCACAATGCCAATGGTCGCGATCCAGAAGTGCCAGGACACCATCTTGACCGAATAGAGCCGTTCGCGGCCCCAAACCCAGGGCACCAGGCAGTAAAGGGCGCCAAAGGACACAAAGCCAACCCAGCCAAGCGCGCCTGAGTGCACGTGACCAATGGTCCAGTCTGTGTAGTGGCTCAATGAGTTGACCGCCTTGATGGACATAACCGGTCCTTCGAAGGTGCTCATGCCGTAGAAAGCGACGGACACAACAAGCATGCGAATGACCGGGTCGGTGCGCAGCTTGTCCCAGGCGCCGGACAAGGTCATCAGACCGTTGATCATGCCACCCCAGGACGGCATCCAGAGCATAACGGAAAAGACCATGCCGAGAGTTTGCGCCCAGTCGGGCAGCGCCGTGTAATGGAGGTGGTGCGGGCCGGCCCAGATGTAAAGGAAAATCAGAGACCAGAAGTGGATGATCGACAACCGATAAGAATAAATCGGACGCTCGGCCCGTTTCGGCACGAAGTAATACATGATGCCAAGGAAGCCGGCCGTCAGGAAGAAGCCAACCGCGTTGTGGCCATACCACCATTGCACCATGGCATCCTGAACGCCTGACCACACAATAACCGAGGAAGAACTGGTCAGACTTAGGGGAATGGTCGTGTTGTTGACCAGATGCAGCATGGCGACGGTCACGATGAAGGCCAGGAAGAACCAGTTCCCCACATAGATATGAGGCTCCTTACGCTTCATCAGCGTGCCCAGGAAGACCAGGAGGTACACCACCCAGACGACCGTCAGCCAAAGGTCCACGTACCATTCCGGTTCGGCATATTCCTTGCCCTGGGTGATGCCCAGAACATAGCCGGTGGCTGCCAGGACGATGAAAAGCTGATAACCCCAGAACACAAACCAGGGCGCGAGCTCTCCAGCCAGCTTGGTCCGACAGGTGCGCTGAACCGTATAAAAGGAAGTGCACAGGAGAACGTTACCGCCAAAAGCGAAGATCACCGCCGATGTATGAAGCGGGCGTAACCTGCCGAAATTCGTGAAGGGCCAGTCAAAATTGAGCGCCGGGGCGGCCAGTTGCAAAGCAATGACCAAACCAACGAGAAATCCGACGACACCCCAGAATATCGAGGCGATGGCGCCATAACGCACAACGGAAAAACTATATCCCTGATCGACAGCTTCGAAAGGGTTCACCTTTGTGGGGTTCAGGTTCTTCGCCAAATAGCCCAGCGTCAAGGCGCTGGCCAGGGTGAAGATCCAGCCATGGATGGCCATGCCTGTATCGGCAGCGTTCAATGCCCACAACAGCCCTAAGAGAGTCGCGAGAATTGACGTGCCAAGCGCGGCAAAGCGCATTAGTGGCGTTGAACTGCCCGTCGGGGAACCGGCGGAAAGAGTCTCGCTCATATTTTCTATCCTCTTGATTTCACGTTCCCAAGATCGCGGCCAGAATCAGCCCCAATCAGAGTTGTCCGCATATTGCATGCGGTCCGTTAGCATCCTACCGCGCATTTTGACGCAGCGCAGAAACACAAGGGTACTGGGCTGATTTGTCGCAGATTCCCTGTAAAATCGTAAGGAAATTATGCGGTTTTGCGAATCGTTCTCAAAACCCGTAGGCGGCGCCCCGCTCCGGATCTTTTTCCGCAACCAGGCGCGCCAGATCGACGATGACCTTGGCCTGTTTCCAGGTGGCGTCGTCCTGCATCTTGCCGTCAATGAGAACCGCGCCGGTACCGTCGGGCATGGCTTCGAGAATGCGCTTGGCGAAGAGGACTTCTTCCACTTCTGGCGAGAAAACCCGCTTAGCGATGTCAATTTGAGAGGGGTGCAGGGACCAGCCTCCGACACAGCCTTGCAAGAAGGCATTGCGAAACTGAGCCTCACAGGCATCCGGATCGTCAAAGGCACCAAAGGGGCCATAGAAAGGCTTGATGCCTGCTGACATGCAGGCATCAACCATTTTCGAGATTGTGTAGTGCCAGAGATCCTGCTGGAAGAACTGGCGAGAGGCACCCTCTTCGCCCGCATCTTCCAAAACGCCGTAAAGCGGGTGACCGCCGCCAACTCGGGTGGTTTTCATGCCGCGTGACGCGGCAAGGTCCGCAGGCCCCAGGCTGAGCCCATGCATACGCGGGCTGGCCAGGGCAATTTCCTCAACATTCTTGACCCCTTGCGCGGTCTCCAGAATGGCGTGGATCATGATTGGCCGGGTAACCCCATGGCGTGCTTCCAGCATCGCCAGATATTGATCCAGGAAATGAATATCCCACGGGCCTTCCACCTTGGGCAGCATGATCACGTCGAGCTTGTTGCCAATCTTGGACACGAGCTC
>SBHG01000081.1 GCA_006226305.1 Alphaproteobacteria bacterium
TCAAGGTTGAAAACCTCGCGTCCTAACCGATAGACGAAGGGACCGCTGACGCCTCGAACACTCAAGACAGGAGGCGCTTATATAGAGGTCCGCCGGGCGATGCAAGCCCGAATTTTGGGGATAAATGGGGATTTATGGCGGTTTTTTGGATGCGCCCTGTGGCGCGGCGCTCTCAGGCCCAAGCCCCGTCCTCAATGACGAATTGAATGTCCCGCCGACCCTGCCAATTATCCCCCTGCAAACGCCCCGCAAGATGCAGTTTTCGGCCATCCCCCGCCATTAATGCGGCCCCAAGCGGGTCGTCCAGGGCCCTGAAGGCGATCGCTTTCAAGCGCCCTTGGCCGGGACCTTTCAAAATACACCGCACGTGGTTTTCTCCGACGATATCGGCGCGCAGCACTTGAGCGCCGGAAAGGGCAAACCGGGGCTCCGGATTGCCCGCGCCAAAGGGTCCAGCCTTGGACAGCAGGTCTACAAACTCCCGGGTCGCGCCAGAGGGGCTCAAAACCGCATCGAGCTTTAGCCCACGGGCCGCATTGGCTCGGTTCACTTGCGGCTCCAGCGCTCGGCAAAGGAAGGCGCGCAGCTCATCAATTTTAGTGGCTTCAACGGTCAGACCTGCGGCCATCTTGTGACCCCCGCCATTGACAAGGAGGCCCGCTTCGACCGCATCTGTCACCGCAGCGCCAAGATCCACCCCGGGTAACGAGCGCCCCGAACCTTTGGCCAACCCGGCCTCATCGACCGCAAGAACAAAGGTCGGTTTGCCGAATTGGTCCTTAACCCGCGAGGCCACAATGCCAATAACTCCAGGATGCCAACCGTTTCCGGTGACAACGAGCATCGGCACATCAGCCGCCGCCAGCATCTGCTCTGCTTGTCCCATGGCGGAGGCCTGAACATCTGCCTCGATGGCCCTGCGTTCGGTGTTCAAATGATCCAGTTCAAAAGCGAGCCCCTGTATCTCAGAGGGGTCTGAAGCAGTCAAAAGGCGGGTCCCAAGGTCGGAGCGGCCAACCCGGCCGCCCGCATTGATCCTCGGCCCAATGACAAATCCGGCATGATAGGTTCCCGGGGCCTCTGAGACCCGTGCTACATCGCACAATGCCGCAATGCCGGGGTTGCTGCGTGTCTTCATCACCTTAAGACCTTGCGTGACCAACGCCCGATTGATGCCGGTCAACGGTACCACATCGCAAATGGTGCCAAGCGCGACGAGATCCAACAGGCTCATCAGGTCCGGTTCACCCATCCCCCGGGCATCAAAAAACCCTTCCTCACGTAGCTTGCGATTAAGCCCAGCCAACAAAAAGAATGTCACGCCAACAGCCGCAAGCTGGCCCAAACCCGAAGTGTCATCCGGCCGGTTGGGATTTATCACCGCCACAGCCGGAGGAATATCGTGTGTCATCTGGTGGTGGTCTGAAACGATCACGTCCAGACCGAGGCTTTGAGCCGCTTCCAGTGCCTCGAAAGCCATGGCCCCGCAGTCAACTGTGATGACAACGCGCGCGCCTTCCTCATGAAGGAGCGCCATGGCTTGCGGATTAGGGCCATACCCCTCCCTCTGCCGGTCTGGGATGTAGACCCGAAGGTCGACACCCAGCGCAGCAAAATATCGTTTGAGCAGTGCCGAAGAGGTCGCCCCATCTACGTCATAGTCACCAAAGACCGCGATGGGCTCCTCGGTCAGTAAAGCCTGATATATCCGGTCAACAGATGCATCCAAGCCCTTCAAAGAACTCGGGTTTTGCATACTACGCTTCAGACTTGGATCGAGATAGGCTTCCGCCGTTTCCGGCCTCACGTCCCGTGCCGCCAGCACGCGGCCCATCACCTCCGGCAAGCCAAGCCGCTGAGCGAGCTGCAAGCCAAGCTGATCGTTTTCCAGCCGGTAGAACCAGCTCTGACCTTTAAAAGATTGAGAAATTCCAAGTACAGGAGCTGTCATGGGCGCCCCTTACTTGCCCTCCTGGCGATGGCTTGCCCGGATCCAGCGAACGGTTCGGGTTTTGGAACGCATGACAATCGTATGGGAATCGATACGTTCCCCAACCACTTTGATACCTTCCAACATGGAACCATTGGTCACACCCGTGGCCGCGAACATCACATCGCCCGATGCCAGATCCATCATTGAATATTTGCGGTCAAAGTCGGTAATGCCAATCCGCGTCGCCCGCCCACGCTCATCATCGTTTCTAAAGACAAGACGGGTTTGCATCTGGCCACCAATGCAGCGTAGAGCCGCCGCGGCAAGCACGCCTTCTGGCGCCCCGCCTTGGCCAAGATAGATATCAACTCCGGTTGCGCCGTCCGTCGTGTGGATAACCCCCGCCACATCGCCGTCGGTAATAAGCTGGACGCCAGCCCCGGCCATCCGAACCTTCTCGATAATTTCCATGTGACGCGGACGGTCCAAAATACAAGCGGTGATCTGTGAGGCATCTACACCCTTCGCTTGGGCGAGCGCCTTTATGTTGTCAGCCGGATCCGCGTCGAGATCCACAAGACCCTCGGGATAGCCGGCCCCGATAGCAATCTTATCCATGTAAACATCCGGTGCATGCAAAAGCGAACCACCCTCTGCAATCGCCACCACAGCCAAAGCATTCGGCATGGCCTTGGCGGTCAGGGTCGTACCTTCCAAAGGGTCCAGCGCAATATCCACCTTGGGGCCATTCCCGGTGCCGACCTTTTCGCCGATATAGAGCATTGGCGCTTCGTCGCGTTCGCCCTCACCAATTACCACTGTCCCGTCAACGTCCAGTGTGTTGAGCGCTTTGCGCATGGCATCCACCGCCACCTGATCCGCCGCTTTCTCATCCCCGCGACCAACCAGCCTATGGGCCGCAATGGCCGCCGCCTCGGTAACCCGGCCCAACTCCAGGGTCAAAGACCGTTCAAGACCTTGCTGCGCTTCAGACATGCTTATTTCCAATCCAATTTGTTCTTCAAAAATTCTCAATACGAATAAGTTGCGGCTCTGCGGTCACGGCATCCTGATCTCGGAACTGTTCCAGCGCAGTCATCATGACCGATTCTTTGGTCTCGTGGGTCAAGATCACCACCGGCACAGATTCGCCAGGCGCGCGGCCCCGCTGAATAATGCTGTCGATGGAGACCCCGCATTCGGCAAGAATAACGGTTATTGCCGCCATCACACCAGGTTGGTCAATCACTTGAAGCCGCAAATAATAGGCCCCTTCATGGTGTTCCATGGCCGAAACCTTCAAAGGCTCCAGCGCAGAGGCGGCGATGCCAAAGGTGGGCAGTACCGCCCCTCTCGCTATATCCACAAGGTCCGAAACCACCGCTGACGCCGTGGGCCCTTCGCCGGCACCACGCCCTTCAAAGGTTGCCTGTCCGACCGCGTCGCCGTTAACAACAACCGCGTTAAACACATCATCAACCGCCGCAATGGGGGCGCCAAGAGGTACAAGGCAGGGATGGACACGCTGCTCAATGCCAAGGGCTGTCCGCGTTGCAACTCCCAAGAGCTTGATCCGATAACCAAGCTCGCGCGCATAGGCAATGTCCTCGGCGGTGATGGTCTCAATCCCTTCAACCGTGACCTCATCGAAATTGACTTCGACCCCAAAGCCCAGTGCGGCCAACAGACTGAGCTTATGCGCCGTGTCAATGCCGCCAACATCAAAGGTCGGATCGGCTTCGGCATATCCCTTGGCCTGGGCTTCTTCCAGCACAGCGCCAAAGGTCTCGCCCGTTGCTTCCATCTTGGTCAAAATGTAATTGCAGGTGCCGTTCAGAATGCCATAAATCCGGTCGATCTGGTTGCCTGCAAGCCCCTCGCGCATGGATTTGATGATGGGAATTCCGCCAGCCACAGCGGCTTCATAGCCAAGGTGGGCGCCTTTCGCTTCAGCCAGCCGGGCCAATTCAACACCGTGGGCCGCCAGCAAGGCCTTATTGGCGGTGACCACCGACAACCCCCGCTCCAATGCGGCCTTAACACTTTCAAGTGCAATGCCATCCGATCCGCCGACAAGCTCGACAAAGACATCTGCATCTGCTTCCCGCGCCATTTCGGCCGCATCATCAAACCAGGCATAACCGGAGAGCTCGACCCCCCGATCCTTTCCCTTGGAGCGGGCAGACACGGCCGTAACGGTAACATCGCAGCCAGAGCGTGCTTTCAGTAGCTCTCGCGAGCTTTCCAGGATTTTCACCGTTCCGACACCGACGGTTCCCAGCCCGGCAATTGCGATCTTCAATGTTGATTTCATCCCTCGACGCCTACACTTTCCGGGCTCTCACCAACTCCCGCCACGCCGTGATTGGCGAGGAACTTACGAACGTTACGCGCGGCCTGCCGGATGCGCTGCTCGTTTTCAACCAGGGCGATGCGGACATAGCCCTCCCCATATTCCCCAAAACCAATGCCAGGTGACACCGCTACATCGGATTCTTTGAGCAGCAGTTTGGAAAATTCCAGCGAGCCCATTTCGCGGAAAGGCTCAGGCACCGGAGCCCAGGCAAACATGGTCGCCGGTGGCGACGGTATGTCCCAGCCCGCACGCCCCATCGAATCAACCAACACATCGCGGCGGGATTTATAGATCCGGCGGATATCGTCAACACAGTCCTGTGGTCCGTTAAGAGCGGCAGTCGCCGCCACCTGGACCGGCGTAAAGGCGCCATAATCCAAATAGGATTTAACGCGCGCAAGAGCAGAGATAAGCCGCTCGTTCCCGACAGCCAGACCAACCCGCCAGCCCGGCATGGAATAGGTCTTACTCAAGGAATTGAATTCAACCGCCACATCCTTGGCGCCCTCGATCTGCAGGATTGATGGCGGCGGATTGTCGTCAAAATAGATTTCCGAATAGGCCAAATCCGACAGAAGATAGATATCGTGTCGTTTCGCAAAGGCCACCAGATCGCGATAAAACTCCAGATCAACAACTTGAGCGGTCGGGTTGGACGGATAATTCACCACCAGCGCACTCGGTGCCGGAATGGTGTGCTTCATCGCCTGTTCCAGATAGAGGAAATATTTGCTCGGCTCTGTAATCGGGATATGCCGCAAAGCCGCGCCCGCGAGGATGAACCCGAATGCATGAATGGGATACGACGGATTGGGCACCAGGATAATATCACCGGGAGCCGTGATCGCCTGGGCCAGATTGGCAAAGCCTTCCTTCGAACCGATGGTCGCGACAATCTCGGAATTAGGATCAAGCTTCACACCGAAACGCCGATCGTAATAGCCGGCGATCGCCTTCCTCAGACCGGTAATCCCCTTGGAAGCGGAATAGCGATGTGTTTTCGGGTCCGAGACCGTCTCCACCAGCTTAGCCACAATATGGGGCGGCGTCGGAAGGTCCGGATTGCCCATGCCGAAATCAATGATGTCCTGTCCCGCCGCTCGGCCTTGCGCCTTGAGGCGATTAACTTCCTCGAAAACGTAAGGTGGCAGGCGTTTGATCTGATGAAAGACGGGACCCATGGGTTTTATTTCCGGCACTTTGTTAAATACCCCCTTTTGGGGGGCGGTTATTGTTGATTTTGCCCGAGTTCCTAGTACGGACTTGAGAAAATGAAAACCCATTTCTCGCGGAAAACGGTTAAATTCGGCGATATTTAGGGGGTTTTGTCAGCTGGCTCAGCGTTTTCTGCGGTTTCCCCGCCTTCAGCGCCACTCTCACCATCCTCCGCCCGGGCAGCCTGATCTACCATTTCCTGGGCAGTTTTGCGTTTTTCCTCCATGGGACTGGCTTGAGCAGGGGCATCGGGAATGTCCACAAGGCGCGGAAAATCCTTGCCTACGGTGCAGCCGAGCAGGCCGCCAAACAGCCCCAAACCGACAACAAACCGAAATCTTTGACTCACAGTCTCATCTCCCATAAGAAGCAGCGCTTTATCGCGGCACCCTAGCGCAAAAGCTGCGCCTATCGTATATATCTGAGAGCCCCGAAACCACCCCAAATAACCCTGGGACAGAAAATGTCAAAGCAGCCAGACGACAAACATTCGAACGCGCCCATTAGTTTTGAGGCATGGAAAGAACACCTGGACCGCATTGCCGAGGAAAGCGAAGACCTCATTGAGAGCTTCGCAAGCCGTCGGCGGGAAGGCGCCAAGGCGGTGAACAACCTGAAACAAGACACCTTCGCCATGCTGGACCCGGCCAATATCCGGGAAGCTTTTTCCGATCTCTTCCGCTCCCTCATGATCAATCCACAAGATATGATCAATGCTCAGGTCAATCTTTGGCGGGCCCATATGGACCTCTGGCAAGCCACTGCACAGCGCCTGAAAGGTGAAGAGGTAGACCCAGTCATCGAACCCGGTCGCCGTGATCGCCGTTTCCGCCATCCGGACTGGCAGGAAAACCTTGTCTTTGACTACATCAAACAGTCGTACCTGCTTACCTCCAAATGGCTGCAGGAAACGGTCGATCAGGCGGAGGGTCTGACGGAGGAGGAAAAGCGGAAAGTCTCCTTCTACACCCAGCAATATGTCGATGCGATCTCCCCTTCGAATTTCGTTATGACCAATCCCGAAGTTTTAAAGGCAACCCTTGAAAGCAACGGCGACAATCTTGTCCGCGGTTTAAAAAATCTGCTCCATGACCTTGAGCAGGGAGACGGCAAGCTCGTCATTACTCAGACCGACATGGACCACTTCAAGATCGGTGAGAACATCGCCACGACCCCCGGCAAGGTGGTTTATCAGAACGATGTCATTCAACTCCTCCAGTACACGCCAACCACCGAGAAGGTTTATTCAACCCCGCTCCTCATATTTCCGCCCTGGATCAACAAGTTCTACATCCTTGATTTGCGCGAAGATAACTCCTTCATCAAATGGATGGTCGACAAGGGCTACACAGTCTTTGTGGTTTCCTGGGTAAACCCGGATGCCAAGCTCGCTGAAAAGACAATGACCGATTACATGGAAGAAGGCATTTTCGAGGCCATTGAGGCTGTGCAAAAGGCCACGGGCGCCAAGCAAGTCAACACTATTGGATATTGCATCGGCGGTACGCTTCTGGGCTCTACCCTTGCCTATATGGCGCAGAAGAAAATCGATACGATTAAATCGGCTACCTTTTTTACCGCGCAAGTCGACTTCACCGAAGCGGGTGAACTCCTGGTTTTCATTGACGAAGAGCAGATCAACAATCTGGAAAAAGAAATCGACGAGAGCGGCGGCTATTTAGATGGCACCTCCATGGCGACCACCTTCAACATGTTGCGGTCCAACGACCTTATCTGGTCCTATGTGGTCAACAATTACCTCATGGGCAAGGATCCCGCGCGCTTTGACCTTCTCTACTGGAATGCAGACGCCACGCGCATGCCCAAAGCGCTCCATTTGCAATATCTGCGTGACTGCTACCTCAATAACCGCCTTGCCAAAGGCGAGATGACGCTCGGCGATATCAAGGTCGACCTTACCAAGGTCAAGATCCCGATCTTCCTTCAGTCCGGCAAAGAGGACCACATTGCGCCCTACAAGTCCGTCTACAAAGCAACGCATATCTATTCGGGGCCCGTGGAGTTCATGGTCGCGGGTTCCGGCCACATTGCCGGCGTTGTTAATCCACCCTCCGCCAAAAAATACAATTATTGGACCAACAAAGACGTTGGGACCGATTTGGATGACTGGTGGAGCGGCGCGCAAGAACACCCGGGCTCCTGGTGGCCCTATTGGGAAAAATGGTTGCGCGCCAAATCCGGTAAAAAGACCGATGCCCGCGCGCCGGGCGATGGCCTGTCCATCATTGAGGACGCCCCAGGCTCCTACGTAAAGGTGCGGTAGAACCAAACACTGCCGTCCCCGCGCAGGCGAGGACCCAGGAGCCATAAAGTCCTCCGTGCCAAAATGCTCTGGACCCCCGCCTTCGCGGGGGAACATTTCCGAGAAAAGTAGCCGCCGCCGCAGGCAACCGCCGTGAGCCTCTCAAAGCAAATAAGGCCGACTGGCCGCCGGGCAACAGCCCGCCCACGCGGAGGCGTTGCCGCAGGCAACTGCCGTGAGCGAAATCAAGGAAACATTGGTTGCTGCGTAAGCCCCAGGGTCTCGTCAAAACCAAACATCACGTTCATGTTCTGGACAGCTTGCCCGCTTGAGCCTTTGACCAGATTGTCGAGGGTCGAGAACAGGATGACCCGGCCAGGTAGCCTATCTTCGTTGGCTGCGACTATTACATAGTTTGAACCGCGCACATGCCGCGTCGCCGGGATCACGCCTTCCTCGGCCACCTGGACAAACGGTTCATCCGCATAGGCGCTTTTAAGCGTTTCACGGACCGAACGCGCATCGGCACCGGCGCCGAGCTTTGCATAGACAGATAAAAATTCGCCCCGGTTCATTGGGATCAGATGAGGCGTAAAGTTTACCAGCACATCCGTCCCCGCCGCGACCGAAAGCTCCTGCTCGATCTCTGGCGCGTGGCGGTGCGAGGCCACCCCATAAGGATGCAAGGCATCGGCAACTTCGCTGAAGAGGTTTTGTTCTTTTAAAGACCGTCCTGCCCCGGTCACCCCAGACTTGGCATCAATGATCAAATCCTCCGGGTAGATTTGTCCGGCCTTCATTAGCGGTAGAAGCAACAGCAGCGCCGCCGTCGGATAACAGCCAGGACACGCCACCAGCCGCGCGTCTTTGATGTCATCACGGTAATGCTCCGTCAGACCATAGACCGCAGACGGCTGAAGCTCAGGCGCCCGATGTTCATGGCCGTACCATGTCGCATAGGTGTCCACATTGCGCAGCCGGAAATCGGCAGACAGGTCGATGACCTTAACACTCTCCGGCAAGGTGGCGATTACCTCCTGACTGGTGCCATGGGGCAGACCGCAAAAGACGACATCCAGCGCCGACCAATCCGCATCCTCGTTCTTAATGAGATCCGGCAGCCCAAGACGCGCCAAATGCGGATAGACTTCCCCGAGCGGCTTGCCCGCATGAGAGTTGGCGGTAAGCACTTGAAGGTCCGCATGAGAATGCTCGGCCAGAAGGCGCATAAGATCCGCACCGGTATAGCCACTTGCGCCGAGAATACCAATTTTGAGTTTGTCCATGGGCCTTATCCTATCCAAAGTTTCGCCATTCAAAAGGTCAAAAATTTAAAGCTGAAACCGTCTCATTTGTGCGGCCAATACCGTTTCGCCGCGCCCCTCAAGCTCATCAACCACATTTTCAAAATCTGGTGCGCTCCGGTTTTGGCTGAGTTTCGATTTCGCCTCGATACGCTCAATGGAAATCCGAAAAGCGATGATGTTATCGAGCATTTCTGCCAAATAGTCCGAAGGTGCATCTGCCATCCGCCAGCCTCGAGAGCCATTGACCCGGCCCTCAAATTCCCGGGTCAATTTACCGACCACGGCGCCCTTTGTCCTGGCGTCCGACTGGAAGTCCATCTTCCCGTGGACATGGACCACCTGGTAATTCCACGTCGGGACATGTCGGTGATGGTCCTGCTTGGAGGGATACCAATTCGGTGAAATGTAGCCATCACTTCCTTGAAAAACCACCAGCACCTCATCTTGCGGTTCGATCAATTGATGCATGGGGTTCGCCAGCGCCACATGTCCGATCAGCACATCGTCCCCTTCGAAAAGCACAGGCAGATGGTTGGCAATCAGTCCCTCTCGGGTCGAAGCGACAACTGTCGCTAACGGATGCTTCTCAATGAGGGAGCGGATGGCTGCAACATGGGTCTCTTCAAAATGCTCGGGTAGATACATCGGTCGCATCTCCTCCTTAAACACAAGTCACAAAAAAAGGGTCCGCCAACAGCGAACCCTTTTTGAAAGGTATTTGTAAAGTCGCTGTTAGCGCTTGGAGAACTGGAAGCTACGGCGAGCCTTGGCGCGGCCGTATTTCTTACGTTCAACCGTACGGCTGTCACGGGTCAGGAACCCGCCAGCTTTCAGAACGCCCCGCAGCTCCGGCTCAAAATAAGTCAGAGCCTTGGAAATGCCATGGCGAACCGCGCCAGCTTGGCCTGAAAGGCCGCCGCCTTTAACGGTGCAGACGATGTCATATTGATTGAGGCGACCAGCAGCTTCCAGCGGCTGATTGAGCACCATCCGCAGAACCGGACGGGCAAAATAAACCTCTTGGTCACGGCCGTTGACGGTCACCTTACCAGCGCCCGGCTTGATCCAGACACGGGCAACCGCATCCTTCCGCTTGCCGGTCGCATAGGCGCGGCCATGTTCGTCAATCTTGGGTTCAGCTGGAGCAGCTGCTTCAACAGGCTCCATGGCATCACGAAGGTCTTCGAGGGTCTTGGATTCTTCAGCCATTAGTCGGCACTCCTCGTGTTCTTGGAATTCAGGGCAGCGACATCCAGCACTTCTGGCTTTTGCGCTTCATGGGGATGCTCAGCGCCGACATAAACCTTCAGGTTTGACATCTGCTGGCGAGACAGCGGGCCACCCGGCAGCATGCGTTGAACAGCCTTTTTGACCACGCGGTCCGGATGATCCCCGGTCAGCAGTTTTTCAGCGGTCCGCTCTTTGATGCCGCCCGGATAACCGGTGTGCCAGTAGTATTTCTTGTTTTTCGTCTTATTGCCGGTGAAGACGACTTTTTCCGCATTGACGACGATGACATTGTCACCGCAGTCCATGTGCGGGGTAAAAGTGGGCAGATGCTTGCCGCGCAGGCGCGTTGCGACCAGGGCCGCCAGACGGCCAACCACCAGGCCTTCTGCATCAATGACCACCCATTTTTTGTCCACTTCAGAGGACTTCATGGAATAGGTTTTCATGGTGTACCTTTAAAACTTGGTTTGGACCCGATTTTCAGGCCCAACGAACGGCGCTTTTTAAGGGGTTCGGTTTTAACTGTCAACGCAGTTATTGAATTTAAATCGCAATAAAAACAATAAGTTATAAATATGGTAGTTAAATACCCCAATAAAATGAGGAAATGACCCGATGAATGCCACCACCGAACAGCCAGAACTC
>SBHG01000041.1 GCA_006226305.1 Alphaproteobacteria bacterium
AAGGAAGGTGACATGGAGGCCTATCTTGCCCAGATCGATCAATTTGATCCGGAGCTCTGCCAGATCGGTCAATCGGTTCAGCAAAATCTCCTCTTCGCTCTTGCTGTCATACCCGGCGCAGCCTCGGACCCTGCGTTTCGCGCGGAGCTCATCAGCCAGAGCGTTCGCGAGACCACGGCTCACGAAGTCGGTCACACACTGGGTTTGATGCACAATTTCAAAGGTAGCCAGATGTTGAGCCCGCAAGAGCTCAACAATAAAGAGATTACCTCCAAGCGCGGCGTTTCCGGATCGATCATGGATTACACCATCATCAATGTGGCAGCCACGCCGCAGGAGCAGGGAGAGTATTTCTTCGGAAATATTGGCCCTTATGATCATTGGGCCGTTGAATATGGCTATACACCTTCTCTCGAGGACCCAGAGGCCGAGGCCGCCCGTGTCAAAGCGCTGTTGGACCGCTCAACAGAAAACGGGCTGGCCTTTGGCAATGACGCTGACAACACCTACTCGCCGGGCTTGGGGGTGGACCCCCGCGCTCAGACTTTTGATATGTCGTCTGACGCGATCACCTATTCCCAAAACCGCATTGGTCTCATAAACCGTCGTTTGAAGACGCTCCTTGCTGATTATGAGATCGAAGGCGACAGCTGGCAGAACTTGAGCCAGGCCTATCGGACCCTGTGGATCCAGAAGTATGTGTCCGGCATCACAGTGTCGCGCTATATCGGCGGGATCTATGTGAACCGCGCCAACCGGGATCAACCGGGCGCGGCGCAGCCTTTGACACCGGTGCCTTTGGCCGACCAAAAGCGCGCCATGCAGGTCTTGGCCGACAATATTTTTGCGCCGGGATCTTTCGATGTTCCTGCCGATCTCGTTCAGCACATGCAACTCGAGCCGCGCGGCTTTAACTTCTTTGGCGCGACCGAAGATCCCAAGCTGCATGATCAGGCGTTGATAACGCAGGCACTTGCGCTGCGTCATATCCTGCATCCAGTGACTATGAAGCGGATGAGCGATACCGCGCTTTATGGTAACGAATATACGCCGGTGGATGTGCTCAATGATCTGACCGACGCCATTTTCAAGGCGGATTTGAGAACCACGGTGAGCTCGGAGCGGCAAAATCTGCAGCTCTATTATACGCAGCAATTGATGGCGATCTCTTTTGGCATGCTGGGTCACGATCCAATCGCTCAAAGCGCTGCCGATTACAATTTGCGCCGGATCGAACATATGATGCGTCAGGCCCGCAGGCCCGACGCTGCTACCGATGCGCACCGTCGGCGTGTTCTGGCCATGGCCGAATCCATGCTTTATGGCTTCCCGAGCCGCAATTAGGCGTTGGCGTCACCCTCAATCTGAGGAAGGCGGAGTATCGGCTCCGCCTTTTTCTTGTGGGGGCACCACCACAAAGCGTTGGTAAAGATAGCCAATGCCAAAAAGCGAGGCTGCCAACCCGAAGAAGGAAAAGACCCTGAGCAGGCCCTCCAGTTTGTCCATATCAAAGAGGAAGATCTTCAGTGTTGCCAAAGCAATGGTGGCAAGACCTGCCATGCGCAACGGTCGCGAATGGGTCCAGATGCCCGCCCCCATGAGCGCAGCGGCATACAGAACCCAAATCAGAGAATAGGTGTAAAGCTCCAGATCCGTTTCCGCGCCTTCCCCGAGCCGTGTGCCGTGAAAGAAATGACGGACTTCAAGGCTGACATATATAAGCCCGAGCGTATAGGCCGCCAGGCTCAAAGGCGTGATTTCTTTCAAACCGAGATGGGCGTGGATCCGTTCGCGATCAGGTCCGGCGATCATCAATGTGATGAAGATCAGAGGGGCCAGATAGGCAAGGGTCAATACGTCGATGAACATAATGGTTCCAACCGGATCATTGGTCTGCAACGGATTGAGCACAAAAACGTGCATCCAGACGAGATGAATAGCGGCGAGCAGATAGAGCGCCTGTACAGTTTTCAACAGAATAGGTGAGCCCTCGATCAGGCGAGAGCGTCCAAGGCCGTAAGCAAAAGCCAGCCAGGTCAGTGTATTGACCGCTGCTTCGCTTAGGAGGTAGCGGTTCGCCCGCAAGTCGCCATCATGAATGAAAAGTCGCACTTGCGAGAGGATTAGAACCAGCACAAAGACCAGAACGCCAACCTTGAGGACTTCCGTCAGGAGATCCTTCTTTGTCTCTTCAAACCATCGCGCGGCAAAGTAAAAAGCAAGAGCTGGCATGCCATAGCCGTATTGCATCCAGTTGATCCAGAGCGGTGGGTCAATGGGATAATTAAGGGCAAAGGGGTTGAGCAACAGTCGCGCAAAGACCACCAATGCCAACACAAAGGCGACTTTTCTGAGGAGTGTGACTTGAATGCGCAAGGACACCCAGGCAATTGCGGGTAAAAGGGCCGCCAAAGCCACACTGAGCCAGGCTTTTTCAAGGGTCATGGTAGCGGCAAAAGCAAGCGCCGCCAAAACACCCACGGCAAAGGCGCCCAGTGCCGGGTCATGTGCCACATCGGTTGAGTGCTTGCGCAGATACTGTGCTGCCAGCAGAAAGACAATCGCCGCCCCAAGACCCAGCGCGCCCCAGGACAGGGAGGTGTCGAAACCCTTAATCCGAGCGTAGGCGTTGATCAACGCAAGGAGGGCAAAACCGGTTGCAGTAATTGCCCAGGGGCCGGTCCGTCGCGCAAGACCTGCCAGGGCGAAAAAGAGGAATGTCGCTCCCGAGGCAATGAACAGCGGCATCACCGCAGGCGGCACCATCGGGGCGAGGCCAAGTTCCCGGTCATAACCGCCCACGAAAAATGAATAGGCATCTGCGTTTAACCGCCAGCTTGCCAGGCAACAAAGTGCAAAAATACCAGCAAGGGGAAAGAGCATGAACTTGTGCCGGATTTCGTGTGCCAGCGTTGTGAGCCCAATAACGACCAAAGCGACCAGAATGATTTCATACAGGCCAGGCACGCGGTTCTGAAAAATGGCAAAGACAAAAAAGGCAAAGGCTGCCCCGCCGACCAGATCAATGCGCAATGGTCGGCGAATGGGGGAGTAAGCGCGCGCGGTTGGCTCAAGCAATCCGGCAAACGCGAGCGACATGATGGCCGCAAAACCAAGTGCGCTGGGTCGAATTTCGCTGTCGAAGGCCATAACGCCCAAGGCAAAAAGCTGCCAGGAGCCCGCGCCAAGGAGCGCAACCAGACAGAGCCAGAACCAATCCTTAAATCGCGCGATGAGGAGTGCTGTCACGGCGACAACACTCAGGTAGCTAAAGAGGGTCAGCGCCGTGGAATCCGTATTGGTGATCAGGGCGGGCACGGCAAAAGCACCGGCCACGCCCAGGCTTGCGATGATCGGGCCGTGCCAGAAGGAAAGGGCAAGAGCCCCAAAAGCGATCACCGCCAAGAGGGCAAAGGCAACCATAGGCGGCAACAGCTCATAAAGGGCATAAGCGCCATAGCAGGAGGTAAAGAGGGCTAAAACGCCCGCCCCGGTCAGAGTGGCCGGTAAAGCGTCCTGCTTTAAAACTGAAGCGAGCCGGCCCAGCGAGTGATGTCGGGCAAACTCTCCAAGCACCAGAAGGGCAAGACCCAGCAGTGCGCCCAGTGACACCCGCGCCACCGGTCCCAGGAGCCCCTCCTCGATGGAATATTCAACAAGGAAAACCACACCAAAGGCCAAAACGATGCCGCCCGCCAGAATGAGCCAGTTGGCGGCCTTTAACGATTCGATCCAGGACGCGCCGCTGCTGGAGGGCTTTGGCTGGGCAACGTGCGGTGGCTGCACGTCGACAGGCTCAGGTGGGGTAGCAGGCTTAGGTGAAACAACAGGCTCGGCGGCGGGTGCAACGGGAGCATTATCAAAGGCCGGAGTTTCGGTATCGGCTTCCGGCTCTGAAACTTTGATGTCCGATTGGGCGGAAAGCCGTGCCTCAAGGCGGGAAATATCACGTCTAAGATCACGCACCCGAGTAAAAAGGACGATAACGGCGATCGGGGTCCAGAGTAATACGAGAATCAGCAACAAGGCGAGCAATAGCCACATGATCTTTTACCTTTTCGCGGCTGCGCAATGCAGGGTCGGCGCCTGATGTTCACAAAAAGCCTGGGGGCGAGATGGAACAAAACAGCTTTTGCAAGATGATGTCTGTTCTGATTGATTTGGTCAAATTTCAAGTCTTGGCAAGCCGCCCGGGCCTTGGCAAGTTGTCTCAAACACATGTCCTGTTAAAAGGAAACCCATGGCGACCACATTTAACCGCACCATTTGGCTCGATAAAACAGATTCAGCCATTGTTCACATTATTGATCAGCGCAAGCTGCCCCATGTTTTTGAAACCCTGGCGATGACAACAGCTCAGGATGCCATTGCTGCGATTGCCGATATGGCCGTGCGCGGTGCGCCGCTCATTGGCGCAACAGGCGCCTATGGCGTTTATTTGGGGCTTTTGGAGAGCGGCGAAGAGTTCGGCTCTTTGATTGGCCGCATCAAGAGCGCGCGGCCGACCGCGGTCAACCTGGCCTGGGCGGTCGACCGAGTGGCCGCTGCGGTGGGCGATCCGCAATCATCCGGGGCGGCTGATCGCGCCCTCAAGGAAGCCGAGGCCATCGTCGAGGAGGATGTGGAGATTTGTCGGCAAATCGGAGTGCACGGTGTCATGCTGATCGAAGAGATTGCCGCCCGAAAGCAAGGGCCGGTCAATGTGCTGACCCATTGCAATGCGGGCTCACTGGCAACCATTGAATGGGGCACTGCAACCTCGCCAATTTATCATGCTCATGAGAGGGGCATACCGGTCCATGTCTGGGTCGACGAGACACGTCCGCGCAATCAGGGCGCCTCGCTCACCGCTTATGAGCTTGGGGCGCATGGCGTGCCACATACAGTCATCGTCGATAATGCTGGCGGGCACTTGATGCAGCATGGCGAGGTTGATCTGGTTTTGGTGGGCACTGATCGGACGACGCGCACTGGAGACGTCTGCAACAAGATTGGCACTTATTTGAAGGCGCTCGCCGCCAGCGATTGCGGGGTGCCGTTTTATGTCGGCGCGCCTTCTCCCTCCATTGATTGGGCTGTGCGCGACGGGCTCAAGGAAATCCCGATTGAAGAGCGCACCGGCCAGGAGGTTAGCCATCTGGAAGGTCAAAGCGGGCAAGGTGTAACCCGTGTGCGGCTGACGCCTGAGGCAAGCGCCTGCGCCAACCCCGCTTTCGATGTCACACCAGCACGCCTTGTAACAGGCCTTATTACCGAGCGCGGCATTTGCCCGGCAACGGAAGAGGGGCTTGTGTCACTTTTCCCAGAAAAGGCCTGATCTTTATGGCTGAGCAGGAAGGAGTTATCAAATATCAGCTTGATCACGAGGAAGCGCCCTTACCTGACGCCATGGATATAGAGCCTCTGGTTCTCTGGCGCGAAAAACTGGTTGAGTGCGGCCTCGTGGGTCAGGATCCAGAGCGCTACGACGGATATGGCTTTGGCAATCTGTCCATGCGGCTGGACGAGGGTTTTTTGATAACCGGCAGCCAAACCGGAGAGGTCAAGGACTTTCAAATTGAGCATTTTGCCTGGGTCCGCCAAGCCGATCCGGAGGAAAACCGCGTCCTTTCTTTAGGCCAGACGCCGCCGAGCTCAGAAAGTCTCACCCATGCGGCGGTTTACGCGGCCTTGCCTGAGGTAAGATTTGTCTTTCATGCCCACAGTCCAGACATATGGCGCCGCGCAAGTGAGCTCCACGTGCCTGAAACAGCTCCGGTGCCTTACGGCACACCTGAAATGGCTCGTGAGGTGGCGCGCCTTCTGGCTCTGGCCGAGACCCGCGCTCAACGCCTGTTCACCATGGCAGGTCACGAAGATGGGGTTTTGTCCTTTGGCGCAACGGCAATCGAGGCGGGGGAGGCATTGCTGGGCGCGCTTTGGCGAGCCCAGACCTGAAAAAAACGGGCATTTCTTAATACAAGAAATGCCCGTCTCACGAGTTGCTGTAACTAATTTCGGAAGAATGCTGTCTTGCTCCCTCAAGGTGATGGGTAGAAGGCTCAAAAGAGAAAGATGGCATTCTTCCAAATTTCTTAGATGCCTCCGTGTCTCGCAAATTAGATGCCAACCCATGGGTGTCCAACCTGTACCGGAACGGGACACCTGCTTCCGGAAACTGCTGGCATCCCAACACCAAAGCGCTAAGATGAGCCGATCTGGCCCACCTCGACGTGGGCTGGGGAAAAGGAAAAAAGGGAAATTCCATGAGCAATCTTGACATCTTCCGCGAGGAAGTGCGGGCCTGGCTGGCCGAAAATTGTCCGCCCTCCATGCGCACCCCCATGGGCAATGATGAAGATGTGGTCTGGGGAGGCCGCAAGGCAAAATACGAAAATCCCGAAGCCCGGTTGTGGCTCGATCGCATGGGCGCCAAGGGCTGGACAGCACCCACTTGGCCCAAAGAATATGGCGGCGGCGGGCTGACCAAAGAAGAGGCAGCGGTTCTGGGGCAGGAACTTGGCCGAATAGACGCTCGCCCAGCGCTTGCCAGTTTCGGCTTGTGGATGCTGGGGCCCGTGCTTCTTGAATATGGCACCGAAGAGCAGAAGAAAGAACATTTACCGCCCATCGTGCGCGGTGAGATCCGATGGTGTCAGGGCTATTCCGAACCCGGCGCTGGTTCTGACCTTGCGGGTCTTCAAACCCGCGCGGTACTTGAAGGCGAGGACTACGTTATCAACGGTCAAAAGGTTTGGACCTCTTATGCCGACAAAGCCGATGCCATCTTCTGCCTGGTGCGCACGGATACCAGCACAAAACACGAAGGCATTTCCTTTCTGTTGATCGATATGGATCAGCCAGGGGTCACAACCAAACCCATCAAACTGATCTCTGGTAATTCACCCTTTTGCGAAACTTTTCTCGATGACGCCCGCACCCCGGCGCGCAATCTCATCGGCCGCCTGAACGGTGGATGGGAGATCGCCAAAAAGCTTTTGCAGCACGAGCGCACCAATATCTCTGCGGGGGGCTTTGGGGCAGGCGGGCGCGCCGCTGCTTTAGAGGAACTCGCCAAGGAATATCTGGGCACCGACAGAGGCGAAATTGCCGATGCTGTGAAACGTGACCAAGTCGTGCGCCACAAAATGCTCGAACGCGCCTTTGCTCAGACCCTCAAGCGCATGTCGGCGGAAACCAAGGCCGGCGAAGTCAGCCCCGCATCTTCGATCATCAAATATGTCGCGGCGGAAATGAACAAGGACCGGATGGAGCTTCTGGTCGAAATTATGGGGCTACAGGCCTTGGGCTGGTCCGGCGACTATTTCTCAAAACAAGGCCTTGCGACAACCCGCGCGATGTTGCGCTCGAAAGCAAATTCAATTGAAGGCGGCACCACGGAAGTCAATCTCAATGTGATTGCCAAGCGGGTGCTCGGTCTGCGCGATCATCAGTGATTACGGCTCAAAAAGAATAAAATCAAGAAGAGGAAACGGGTCCCATGGGACTGGTATTGGACGAAGAACAGACAATTTTGAAGGATTCCGCAAAGGCCTTCTTCGCGGATCAGGCGCCGGTCACGGCTTTTCGCAAACTGCGAGATGAAAAAGACGAAACAGGATTTTCCCGGGAGCTTTGGCGCGCCATGGCTGAAATGGGGTGGGCCGGCATCGTCATTCCTGAGGCCTATGGGGGCCTGGAGTACGGGTTCCAGGGGCTTGCCCTGGTGCTTGAAGAACAGGGGCGCACTTTGGCGGCTTCTCCGCTGGTCTCGACGGTGCTTTTGGGCGCGGGCACGCTGATGGAAGCAGGCAGCGAGGCCCAGAAGAGCGCTTTGTTGCCCAAGATCGCCGAAGGGAGCCTTTTGCTTACCGTCGCGATTGATGAGGGTCATCACTTCAATCCGGCACAAACCGCTTTTGAGGCCAAATCCGACAGCGATGGCTTTATCCTCACAGGTGAAAAAACCTTCGTGCTCGACGGCCATGTGGCGGACAAGATTATCGTCTTGGCGCGCACATCAGGCAACAAAGGCGACCGCGAGGGGCTTACGCTTTTTCTGGTTGAAGGGACAGCTGAGGGCCTGACCCGCGAACGTCTCAAGATGCTCGACAGCCGAAATGCGGCGCTCCTCATGTTCGATCAGGTAAAAGTTACCGGTGACGCGGTTATTGGCGCCATTGGCGGTGGCTATGATGCCCTGGAAAGCGTTCTCGACCGCGCAGCCATTGGTCTGGCAGCTGAAATGCTGGGCAGCGCCTCGGCAGTTTTTGAAATGACCCTGGACTATCTGAAAGAGCGCCGTCAGTTTGGTCAACTCATCGGCTCATTCCAATCCCTCCAGCACCGGGCCGCTGACATGTTCACACAATTGGAATTGTCAAAATCCATCGTCATGACTGCCGCCACGGCGCTAGACGAGAGCTCAAACGAAATTTCGTCCCTGGCCAGCCTCGCCAAGGCCTTTGTCGGCGAGACCAGCAATAAGGTAACCCGCGAGGGTATCCAGATGCATGGCGGGATTGGGATGACCGATGAACATGATGTGGGTCTCTATCTCAAACGCTCACGTGTCGCCGAACACACCTTTGGGTCGGCGGCCTATCATCGGGATCGCTACGCTCGTCTGAACGATTACTAATCGAAGGATGTGGCGTCGAGCAAAACGAGGCGCTTAATATTTGCGCACACCGGTGTTCAAAATTGTATTGTGATAATCAATCAATGTGTCGACGCATTGATCAGCCGTATAGATTTGCTCCACAGCTGCGTCATATGAGGTTTGGTAGGCCTCTTCCAGATAGGCGATCTGCCCCTCTTCACCGCCAATCTCGTTGAGATAGTCGACCGCCTCTGCATATTTTTCAGCGGTGTCAAATTCTAACAGTTCCGCCCAGCGCTGAGGATTGATTTCCTGGGTGAGCCGTTTGCGCGCCTCGTCATCGGCATCCAGCATGGGCATGCAAATATCATGGACGGCAAAGGCCGTGCCCATGTTGGTCATGACGTCGTAATATTTGTAGAAAGTATCCTCATCCCATTCCTCGGGCTTGGGCTCACAGCCCGCGACAAGGCCGGATAGGAAAACAAGCGCCAGAGCGGATTTCAGGAAACGGGCCACAAATAAACTCCCCTATTACGTAGCAACAGCGTCCAGGTAAGAGAGTGTGACCTTTCCCGTCCGCGCGCGCAAGTGTTGCTAAGCAGCGTCCCCAAATGGGCAAGAGGCCCCTGCGATGCAGAGGCCTCTTTAAAGGATCCCAAAAAAGGCGAGAAAGCCTCTTAACCTGTCGCGCGGCGCCGGTCCCGGCGGCTTTGCGAGGGCTGATAGGCCATGCGCACATGGGCCTCGCAATAGGGTGAGCCGCCATCGGTCTTGTTGCCGCAGAAGTGGAATTCTGTGGAGCCCGGATCACCGATCGGCCAGCGGCACATGGTCGAGGAAAGGGTCATAACCGTCGCAAAGTCGCCATTTTCCAGCGTTGCTTCCACAACCGCTTCTGGCTCGGCTACCACAGGCTTGGGCATCGGCTTTGGAATGGTCGCGCGGCGCGGCCGATCGGCCCGATTGGTCGTGGCACGGCCCGAAAGTCCCAGCCGGTGCACCTTCCCAATCACCGCGTTGCGGGTCACATCTCCCATCGTCCGGGCAATTTGGCTGGCGCTCAGGCCCTCCGCCCAGAGTTTCTTGAGTTGTTCGACCCGCTCTTCTGTCCAAGCCATAAATGTCTCCGTAAAATCGCAAATTCGGGGGTTGATCGTGTTTGGGGGGAGGGCCAGTCGACGCTCTCCCGTCCGTCGGAGCCCCCCAGATCAAGTTATCCACAAGATGTCGTGGTTGTTTGAGGACTTTATACAAGATCTGCGAAAATCGAAAGTCAAAAATGCAGTTTTCTGCGACTTTTGCCACCTTGCGGGACTTATGCACATGGGTTATGGGGGAGGGGAATAAGGCATTCTGCGCCTCGCAGAAGTCTATCCACAGCAAGAAAAAATTTTGAAAAAAAGCGCGAGATCCCTCATGACAGATCAAACCCAATTCCAAGAAGCGGGAGGGCGTCCAGCACCAGGCATACGTCACTTCGGCCGTGTTAACTGGCTCGGCATGTGGACCCTCTATGTCAAGGAGGTCCAGCGCTTCTTGAAGATCATCGGGCAAACCGTGGCCGCGCCGGCGGCCAACTCGCTTCTTTTCCTGATTGTTTTCACCATGGCTATCGCCAAATTTCGGCCCGCGATTGGTGGTGTCTCCTTCGCCCAATTCATGGCGCCGGGTCTCATCATGATGACGATCCTGCAAAATGCTTTCGCCAATTCCTCCTCATCGCTCCTGGGCTCCAAGGTGCAAGGCAATATTGTCGACTTTCTGATGCCGCCCCTTTCGCCGGGTGAAATGGGAACCGCCTTTGCGCTCGGCGGCATGACCCGCGGCATCATCGTCGCCCTGGCCACCGCTGTGGTCGTAACGCCGATTGTTCTCCTGCCCATCACGCATATTTGGGCGATCCTCTTTTTTGGCATTGGCGCGGCGCTCATGCTGTCGCTCATTGGCGTGGCTGCCGGTGTCTGGGCAGAAAAATGGGACCATATGTCGACGGTGGTCAATTTCATCATCACCCCTTTGTCCTTTCTTTCCGGAACATTCTATTCCGTCAGCCGACTGCCGGAGCCCTGGTATCAGATCAGTCA
>SBHG01000024.1 GCA_006226305.1 Alphaproteobacteria bacterium
TCTTTGGCAGAAACATTTGAAGGACCGGGACGGAAACTGAACGAAGGTTCCGGCTCTTTAAAGAAGAAGGAAGTAAGACATGAATATTGTTGAGCAACTTGAAAAAGAACAAATGGACGCCCTGCCGGGCAAGCAGGACATTCCCGAATTTGGCGCTGGCGACACCGTTCGCGTCAATGTGAAGGTGGTTGAAGGCACCCGTGAGCGAATCCAGGCCTTTGAAGGTGTCTGCATTGGCCGCGCCGGCTCAGGCCTCAATGAAAACTTCACCGTGCGTAAGATCTCTTACGGCGAAGGCGTTGAGCGGGTGTTCCCGATCTATTCGCCGCTGGTGGACAGCATCAATGTGGTTCGTCGTGGTAAAGTTCGTCGTGCGAAACTTTACTATCTACGCGGTCTACGCGGTAAGGCAGCTCGAATTACCGAGCGTCAAGAACGCCGTACCGAAAAGGACGCTTAAAGCCTAAGCGACTTAAGATACGGTCCAACGGGTATAGAGATAACCGGCCCAGAGTTCGGACCTTCTTGAAGAAAGAAATTGTTCGAGGAACCCTCTGAAGGGCCGGGTGAACCCCCGCACTTTGGAGATTTCCTCGTGACAACACCTCGCACACTCTACGATAAAATCTGGGATGCCCATGTGGTGGTGCCCCAAGAAGATGGCGTTTCGGTTATCTATATCGATCGGCACCTGGTGCATGAGGTAACAAGCCCGCAGGCCTTTGAGGGCTTACGAACGGCGGGGCGTCAAGTGCGCCGCCCGGAGGCCACGCTGGCGGTCGCGGACCATAATGTACCGACCACCGATCGTGCTCACGGTATTGCGGACGAAGAGAGCCGCATCCAGATCGAAACCCTTGAACAGAATTGCAAAGACTTTGGTGTTGAATATCTCGACATGTCGGATATCCGCCAGGGGATCGTGCATGTGAGCGGACCGGAACAGGGCTTTACCCTGCCGGGCGCGACCATTGTCTGCGGCGACAGCCATACCTCCACCCACGGCGCGTTTGGCGCGCTCGCCTTTGGCATTGGTACGTCTGAGGTGGAACACGTGCTGGCGACGCAAACCCTTGTGGCTGCGAAATCGAAAAACATGCGGGTCAATGTGACCGGCGATCTGCCGGTTGGTGTTACCGCCAAGGACCTGGCGCTAGCCATCATCGGAGAGATCGGCACGGCGGGGGGCACCGGCTATGTGATTGAATATGCGGGCGACACCATCGAAAAGCTGTCGATGGAAGGGCGCATGACGCTGTGCAACCTCACTATTGAGGGCGGCGCGCGTTCGGGCCTTATCGCACCGGATCAAAAGACTTTCGATTATGTACAAGGTCGACCTCGGGCGCCGAAAGCGGGCCAATGGGAAACGGCGGTAAAAATCTGGTCGCAGCTTTATTCCGATCCCGATGCGCACTTTGACCGTGAGATTACGCTCAAGGCCGATGAGATCGCGCCGCAGGTCACCTGGGGCACGAGCCCGGAAAATGTGTTGCCGATTACGGCAGTTGTTCCCAATCCGGCGGAAGTTGCGGACGCGGCTCACAAGGCGGCCATGGAGCGGGCGCTTCAATATATGGGCATCGAGGCGGGGGCGCCGCTGACCTCCTTGAAAGTCGACCGGGTCTTTATCGGGTCCTGCACCAATGGGCGGATTGAAGATCTGCGCGCGGCGGCCGCGATTGCCGAGGGCCGCAAAGTGGCTCCCCATGTCGGCGCCATGGTGGTGCCGGGGTCCGGCCTCGTGAAAGAACAGGCGGAAGCAGAAGGCCTCGACAAAATTTTCATCGAAGCGGGTTTTGAATGGCGCGAGCCGGGATGCTCCATGTGCCTGGCTATGAATGCGGACAAATTGAAGCCCGGTGAGCGCTGCGCCTCGACATCGAACCGCAACTTCGAAGGCCGTCAGGGCCGGGGGGGACGCACGCATCTGGTTTCACCGGGCATGGCGGTGGCGGCGGCGATTGCCGGTCACCTTGCCGATGTGCGCGACTACAACTAGGAAGGCGACATGGAAAAGTTCAACAAACTCACTGGTGTGGCGGCGCCGCTTAATTTGATCAATATCGACACGGATATGATCATTCCGAAGCAGTTCCTCAAAACCATCAAGCGCTCGGGCCTGGGCGTGCATCTCTTCGATGAGATGCGCTACGATGATGCGGGCAATGAGGTCGCCGACTTCGTGCTCAACAAGCCGCAATATCGTGAAGCTAAAATTCTGGTTGCGGGCGACAATTTCGGTTGCGGCTCATCCCGCGAACATGCGCCTTGGGCCATTGCCGACTTCGGCATTCGCTGTGTCATCGCGCCAAGCTTTGCCGACATCTTCTACAACAACTGCTTCAAGAACGGCATTTTGCCAATTGCCTTGCCGCAGGAACAGGTCGACCTCTTGATGGATGATGCGGCGCGCGGCGCCAATGCGATCCTCGAGATTGATTTGGACTCGCAAACGATCAAGGGACCGGACGGTGGCACGATTTCCTTTGAGATCGACCCCTTCCGTAAACATTGTCTTTTGAACGGATTGGACGAGGTGGGTCTTACGCTGCAAAAGCAAGACAAGATTGCCGAATTTGAAGCGGCGCGCGAAAACGCTCAGCCCTGGCTTTAAACAAGAAGAAGAACAAATGTCAGACGTGAAGAAAATTCTGCTCCTGCCGGGCGATGGTATCGGTCCGGAAGTGATGGCGGAGGTCAAGCACCTCATCGATTGGTTTTCGAGTAATCGCGGCCTCGCCTTCGAGGTCGAGGAAGAACTGGTCGGCGGATGCTGCTATGATGTTCATGGTGTCGCCGTTACAGATGAAACCATTGAGAAAGCCAAAAAGGCGGATGCGGTGATCCTTGGCGCCGTGGGCGGACCCAAATGGGCCGGTGTTGAGTATGAAAACCGTCCGGAAGCGGGTCTGTTAAGGCTGCGCAAGGATCTGGAGCTGTTTGCCAACTTGCGCCCGGCGATTTGTTTTGAAGCGCTCACCGATGCCTCCTCCCTGAAGCCGGAACTGGTGGCCGGTCTCGACATTATGATCGTGCGCGAGCTCACCGGCGGGATTTACTTCGGCGAGCCACGCGGCATCACCGATCTTGGCAATGGTGAGCGGCGCGGTATCAATACGCAAGTCTACGACACGCACGAGATCGTGCGGGTGGCCAAGGTTGCCTTTGATCTGGCTGAAAAGCGCTCGGGCAAAGTGACCTCGTCTGAAAAATCGAATGTCATGGAAGCCGGGCTTCTCTGGCGTGAAGAAGTTGAGAAGTTGCACAAGGAAAAATACAGCCACTTAGAGCTTGAGCATATGTTGGCGGATGCCTGCGCCATGCAGCTGGTGCGCCGGCCCAAGCAGTTTGATGTGATCGTGACCGACAATCTCTTCGGCGACATGTTGTCTGATGAGGCTTCCATGCTCACGGGCTCACTCGGCATGCTGCCATCGGCTTCGCTGGGCGAACGGGATGCGAGCGGCCACCAATGCGCCATGTATGAGCCGGTGCACGGGAGCGCGCCGGATATCGCGGGCCAGGGCCTTGCCAATCCGATTGCGACGATCCTCTCTTTTGCCATGGCGCTCCGGTACTCCTTTGATATGGGCGCGGAAGCGGATCTGGTGGAAGAAGCTGTCAAGGGCGTGCTCGATCAGGGTCTTCGCACCGCCGACATCATGCAGCCGGGCAAAGAAAAACTGTCGACGCGCGAGATGGGCGCTGCCATCACCCGTGAGCTCGACAAACTGACGACCAAAACCTAACACTTAAACTTCCCTCACCCTCGCCTCTTGCAAGCGTCAGGGCGAGGGACAAAAAGGAAGACAAAAATGTCCTATCGAGTAGCTGTGGTCGGCGCGACCGGCAATGTGGGCCGGGAGATGCTGAATGTTTTGTCGGAGCGGGAGTTTCCGGTTTCGGAAGTGATCCCGCTTGCTTCGAGCCGAAGCAATGGGCGCGAGGTTTCCTTCGGCGACAAGACGCTGAAATGCAAAGTGCTTGATAATTTTGATTTTAGCACTGTCGACATTGTGATGATGTCGGCGGGCGGTGATGTTTCGCGCAAGTGGTCACCGAAGATCGGTAAACAGGGCGCGGTGGTGATCGACAATTCGTCTGCTTTCCGCATGGAACATGATGTGCCCTTGATCGTACCGGAAGTAAACCCGGGTGCGATCGACGGCTATGCCAAGCGCAATATCATCGCCAACCCGAATTGCTCGACCGCACAGCTGGTTGTGGCCTTAAAGCCCTTGCATGACGCGGCCAAGATCAAGCGCGTCGTGATCTCAACCTATCAGTCGGTCTCGGGCACCGGCAAGGAAGCCATGGACGAGCTTTATAACCAGACGCGGGCGATCATGGTCGGCGATCCGGTTGAGCGCTCGATTTATCCCAAGCAGATTGCCTTTAATGTCATCCCGCACGGCGGGGACTTTATGGACTCAGGCGACACCACCGAAGAGTGGAAGCTGGTGGTCGAAACGAAAAAGATGCTCGATCCGAAGATCAAGGTGAGCGCCACGGTGGCGCGGGTGCCGGTCTTTGTCGGTCACTCTGAATCGGTCAATCTTGAGTTTGAAAAACCGATCAGCGACGAAGAAGCGCGGGATCTTCTGCGCGAGGCGCCAGGGATCATGGTGGTCGACAAACGCGAGGACGGCGGCTATGTGACGCCGGTCGAATGCGTCGGTGATTTTGCGACCTTCGTCAGCCGCATCCGGGTCGACCCGACCATCGACAATGGCCTTTCCATGTGGGTGGTCTCTGACAACCTGCGCAAAGGCGCGGCGCTCAATGCGGTGCAGATTGCGGAACTGCTTGTCGAGCGGCATCTTTCCAAACGCACGGCTTAGAGTTTCAGAAATTTTAAGCACGTGTAACCCCGGGCTTGACCCGGGGTCCAATGGCATCCCGATCTGGCTTCGAGGTGGATTGGACCCCGGATCGCGCTTTGCTTGTCCGGGGTTACACCCATTTTTCTAGTTTAGAAGCAAATCCGCTGCGCCCTCACTCCTTTCGCACACCTTGAAAACCTCTCTCACCGCGGCGCGGAAAGCATCGCGGTGATTTTCTTTTGCGGCGAGGTGGCCGACAAAGAGCGCGGTGAGGAGATCGCCGGTGCCGTGGGGGACCGAAGGGAACCGCTCTGTTGTTTTGTCAAAGGTTTCATCCGGTGTCACCAGAATTGAGGTGAGGTTGCTCTCAGTTTCGATCGCTGAAGAACACAGCACAGTCGCTGGCGCTAGGATTCGTGCGGCGGTGATGATGTCTTCCTTTGACGTGCAGGGCTTGCCCGTCAGCCACTCCAGTTCAAACCGATTGGGCACAAGGACATCGGCGCGTGGCACGAGCTGATCGCGGATCGCGTTGGCGATCTCTTCTTTAACATAGAGTGCGCCCTTGTCGCCGAGGATCGGGTCGCAAATATAAAGAAGCGCTGGGTCAGCGCTCTTGAGCTTTTTAATCCAGGCTGCGGCGAGCTGCACTTGTTCGGCGCTGGCAAAGTAACCGGTGACAATGGCGGCAAGATCTTCAAGGCGGCCAAGATCTTGCAGGCCTTGAAGGAGGTTCTCCATATCTTCTGGCGCGGTCACTACCGGCTCGGTGGGTCCGTGGCCCGGATGGACAGCAAGAATTACGGTGGGCAGAGTGAAAATTTCGTGCCCCATGGCGGTGAGCGCGGGCCGGGCGACAGTATTGCCAACGGCTCCGCTTAAAACCTCAGAGGAGATGGAAAGGATCTTTGTCACAGGCTGCCCGCTTCAAAATTTTATTTTGCACTTGCGAGATAATGACTAAAGTAACGGAGACCATTCAAGAAAAATGAGGCGGCGACCAAGCCGACCCAGAGACTGAAAGAGGAACTCCCCAAGATGACAGTAAAAGGTGTCGATCATATTCGGCCGCGCCGGTCCGTGCTTTATATGCCCGGGTCCAACTCCCGCGCCATGGAAAAGGCCAAGACCCTGCCCACCGATGCGGTGATCCTGGATCTGGAGGACGCGGTGGCGCCGGACGCCAAGGAAGAGGCCCGCAAAGCCGTCACCCATGCCGTGAAGGCCGGGGGTTATGGCGGGCGCGAGATCATCATTCGGGTGAATTCCACGGAAACCCCCTGGGGCGAAGACGACATCAAAGAAGCGGTGAAGGCCCTGCCAGACGCTATTCTTGTGCCAAAAGTAAGCTCGGGGGCAGAGGTGGGTATGTTGTCCGACCTCATGGACAAGGCGGGCGCGCCGCCGGCCATGAAGCTCTGGGTGATGATGGAGACGCCGCTGGCGATTCTGAACGCGCAAGAGATAGCGGCAACCGCCATGGATGATGACTGTCGGCTTTCCTGTTTTGTTATGGGCACCAATGACCTCATCAAGGAAACTTACGCAGCGCAGACAGCAACCCGCGCTGGCCTCATGACCTCGCTTAATATCTGCGTGCTGGCAGCGCGGGCCTATGGGCTCACCATCCTCGACGGGGTTTATAACGACATTAAAAACGAAGCGGGCTTTGTCGCCATGTGCAAACAAGGGGCGGAACTTGGCTTTGACGGCAAGACGCTCATACACCCAAGCCAGCTTGAGCCTTGTAACGAGATCTTTGGGCCCTCGGCTGAGGAGGTGGCGTGGTCGCGCAAGGTGATCGCCGCCTTTGCGGACCCTGAAAACAAGGGTAAGGGCGTCCTCAAAGTGGAGGGCCGCATGACCGAGCTCTTGCACCGGGACATCGCCGAGCGGGTCGTGCTCATTGCTGATGCCATCGCTAAGCTTGAGGCGGAGACGGGGGCATGAGCAAGACCAACCCCGGCAATTATTTTGAAGATTTTAAAGTCGGGCAGGTCCTCACCCACGCCACGCCGCGCACGGTCACGACCGGCGATCAGGCGCTTTATACAGCGCTTTACGGGTCGCGCTTTGCCTTGCAAAGCTCCGATGAATTCGCGCGCGGCCTCGGTCTGCCGCGTTCGCCGGTGGATGATCTTCTCGCCTTTCACATTGTTTTCGGCAAGACGGTGCCGGATATTTCGCTGAATGCGGTGGCGAACCTCGGTTACGCGGAATGCCGGTTTTTAGCCCCTGTTTATCCCGGCGACACACTCTCCACGGTGTCGGAGGTAATTGGCCTTAAAGAAAATTCCAACGGTAAAACCGGCGTTGTCTATGTGCGCTCGGTGGGCCGCAATCAGAAGGGGGCTGAGGTGCTCTCTTATGTACGCTGGGTCATGGTGCGAAAGCGCGATGAAAATGCGCCCGCGCCCGATCCACAGGTGCCTGATCTTGCAAAAGTGGTAGCACCGTCTGATCTCTTCGTGCCGGAAAGCGATTTCTCCGGCTTTGACTTTGCCGCTGCGGGCAGTCCCCACACCTGGGACGACTACGAGGTGGGCGAAAAGATCGACCATGTGGACGGCATGACCATCGAGGAATCTGACCATATGCTGGCGACCCGCCTTTATCAGAACACGGCGAAAGTGCATTTCAACCAGCACACGGAGGGCCAGGGCCGGTTTGGCCGGCGGCTCATCTATGGCGGTCATGTCATCTCGCTTGCCCGGGCGCTTTCCTTTAACGGGCTGGGCAATGCCTCTCTGGTGGCCGCGATCAATGGCGGCACTCACGTGGCGCCCTGTTTTGCCGGCGACACGGTTTATGCCTGGTCGGAAGTTTTGGACAAACAGGAAGTTCCGAACCGGCCCGATGTGGGCGCCCTGCGCGTTAACCTCGTGGCGACCAAGGATCTGCCTTGCGCCAATTTTCCAAAACGTGACGCTTCAGCCAAGTTTGTGGACGGGGTTATTCTTGACCTCGACTACTGGCTCATTTTGCCGAGAAAATGAAGGGCTTCGGCCTTGACGGAACCTTTCCAAGCGCTAAAACAGTTTACGTCCCATCCACACCGAATCAAACGGTCCCTCCGATGACGAAATCTTCACCTGAACGGCCTCTTTCGCCGCATTTGCAGGTCTACCGCTGGCCTGTCACCATGCTGACCTCGATCACCCACCGGTTTACCGGGATCGGGATCGGGCTTGGCTTTCTTTTCCTGGCCTGCTGGCTGGTCGCCCTGTCACTGGGCGAGGGCCCTTATGAGGCCGTTCAAGTTTTTCATCGGTCGATCATTGGCCGTTTTCTACTTTTGGGTTTCAGCTGGGCGGTGATCTTTCACCTCTTTAACGGCATTCGGCACTTGTTCTGGGACGCCGGGATGGGGTTTGAAAAAGAAACCGCTGACCGCACAGGCTGGGCGGTTCTGGCCCTGTCTGTGGTGGTGACGCTGGCTCTTTGGTGGGTCGCTTATCCGGTCGGGGGGATTTGATCACCATGAAAACCGCGACGAAGAAACAAAGAGGGCTCGGCGCCGCCAAGCAAGGGGTCCATCATTTCTGGGTGCAGCGCATGACAGCCGTGGCTCTGGTGCCGCTGGTGCTCTGGTTTATTTATTCGATTATGCAGGTTGTCGGCGCGCCTTATCTGGTGGCGCTTGATTATATGAAAGAGCCGCACCGGGTGGTGCTCATGGTTCTGCTCATCTGGGCGGGCATGAGCCACTTGCGCATTGGCCTTTCGGAAGTTGTCGAGGACTATTTGCCCGATCACGGGCTGAATGCCGCCGCCAAGATGCTGGTGACGTTCTTTTGCGCCGTAATTGGCGTGACCTGCCTCTACGCCATTTTGCGCATTGCCTTTGTCGCCTGATAGGAACGCCAAGAGATGACTACATACGAAATTACAGATCATACCTACGATGTCATCGTGGTCGGTGCTGGTGGCGCCGGGCTGCGCGCGACGCTGGGCTGCAGCCAGGCCGGTCTTAAGACGGCCTGCATCACCAAGGTCTTTCCGACGCGCTCGCACACAGTGGCGGCGCAAGGGGGCATTTCCGCTTCGCTCGGCAATATGGGCGAGGATAATTGGCGCTGGCATATGTACGACACGGTCAAGGGGTCGGACTGGCTCGGTGATCAGGACGCCATTGAATATCTGGTGCGCCACGCGCCGGCGGCGGTTTATGAGCTGGAGCACTTCGGGGTGCCGTTCAGCCGGACCGAAGAGGGCAAGATTTATCAGCGCGCCTTTGGCGGTATGACGTCCAACTTTGGCGAAGGGGTGGTTCAGCGCACCTGCGCGGCAGCGGACCGGACCGGCCACGCCATGCTGCACACGCTTTATGGTCAGAGCCTGCGCCACAATACAGAGTTCTACATTGAATATTTCGCGCTCGATCTGCTGATGGAAGACGGGGAATGCCGGGGCGTTCTGGCCATGTGCATGGAAGACGGCACGCTTCATCGTTTCCGGGCCCAACGCACAATCCTGGCGACCGGTGGTTATGGCCGCGCTTACTTCTCCTGCACCTCGGCCCACACCTGCACGGGTGACGGTAACGGCATGGTGCTCAGGGCCGGTCTTGCCTTGCAGGACATGGAGTTTGTTCAATTCCACCCGACCGGCATTTACGGCGCGGGCTGCCTCATCACCGAGGGCGCGCGCGGCGAAGGCGGCTATCTTGTTAACTCCGAGGGCGAGCGCTTTATGGAGCGTTATGCGCCATCGGCCAAGGACCTCGCCTCACGAGATGTGGTGTCACGGTCGATGACCATCGAAATTCGTGAAGGGCGCGGCGTGGGTCCGGGCAAGGATCACATCTATCTGCACCTTGATCACCTGGATGCGGATGTGCTGGCGGCGCGCCTGCCGGGCATTTCTGAAAGCGCGCGGATCTTTGCCGGTGTGGATGTGACCAAGGAACCGATCCCGGTTCTGCCGACCGTGCATTATAACATGGGCGGCATTCCCACCAACTACCACGGCGAAGTGGTGACCATGAAGGACGGTGACCCGGACGCGGTGGTGCCGGGCCTGATGGCGGTCGGCGAAGCGGCCTGCGTGTCGGTTCACGGCGCCAACCGTTTGGGTTCGAATTCGCTCATTGACCTCGTTGTCTTTGGCCGCGCGGCGGGGCTTCGCGCCGCCGACAAGGTCTCCGCCGGCGCGGCGCAGCCCGATTTTGCCAAGGACTCGACAGAGCAAGCCCTGGCGCGGCTCGACAAGATCCGCTTTGCCAATGGCTCGATTTCGACAGCGGAAATTCGCCTCAACATGCAGAAGGTCATGCAGAACAATTGCGCGGTGTTCCGCACTGGCGAGGTTCTGGAAGAGGGCCGCAAGCTGATCGCGGAAGTGAATGCGGCGCGGCCGGATATTCGCGTCACTGACCGGTCTCTGGTCTGGAACTCCGACCTCATTGAAACGCTGGAGTTTGAAAACCTCATCGGCCAGGCCATGGTAACCATGGAAGGGGCGGCGATGCGCGAAGAAAGCCGCGGCGCCCATGCCCGCGAGGACTTTGCCGAGCGTGATGACGAGAAGTGGATGAAGCACACATTGGCCTGGTTCGACGACAAATCGGTCAAGCTCGACTACCGGCCGGTGCATTCCTACACCATGTCCGATGAGATCGATTACATCGTGCCCAAGGCACGGGTCTATTAAGGGGAAAGAGAAAACTCATGGTTCAATTGAAACTGCCCCAAAACAGCCGCGTCAAACATGGCCGCAA
>SBHG01000107.1 GCA_006226305.1 Alphaproteobacteria bacterium
CGAGGTCAGAACCTCCGGTATTTCAAGTCCTTCCCAGACCGCTGGCCGCGTATAATGCGGATACTCCAGCAAATGGTCCTCGAACGATTCTTCTTGCGTCGATGCCTCCGCTCCGAGAACCCCCGGAATGAGACGCACCGCCGCGTCGATCAGCGCCATGGCGGCAATTTCACCGCCCGAGAGAACAAAGTCGCCGACACTCACCTCTTCGATGGGCCGCGCCTGAAGCACTCTTTCGTCGATCCCTTCAAACCGTCCGCACAGGAGCGAAACGCCTGGACCTGCCGCCAGCTCTTTAACCCGTGCCTGAGTAAGAGGCCTCCCGCGCGGGCTCATATAAAGGAGCGGCTGAGATTTCTCTGTCTTTTCAAGCACATGGGTCACGGCCTGGCCCAAAATATCGGCCCGCATGACCATGCCCGGACCACCGCCAGCGGGGGTGTCGTCCACGGAGCGGTGTTTATCGCGTGCAAATGAGCGAATGTCCACTGTTTCAAGCGACCAAAGGCCCGATTCTTGCGCATTTCCCACCACTGCGGACCCCAAAGGCCCCGGAAACATCTCCGGATAAAGGGTCATGACCACCGCTTGCCAGGGTTTGCTCATCGCGAAGGCTCCTTTTCAGCCTCTTCCTCGTGAGGCGGCACCAGGGTGAGATACCCCTCTTTGAGGTTTACCTCCGGCACCACATCCCGGGTAAAGGCATATAGCAGAGAGCGCCCCCCTTTTTTGGGGGGTGTCGCGGGCACCACTTCCAAAAGCGGGCCTGCGCCATAATCCTGAACCGCTTTTACGCGGCCGAACACTTCGCCACTGGCAAGACGGACCGACAGTCCAATCAGATCGACGTAATAGTACTCCTCTTCATCCGGTTCCGGCAGCTGCGCCCGGGTGACATAAAGTTCAACCCCTTTAAGCGCTTCCGCCGCATCTCTGTCCTTGATGCCGTCAAGCTGGGCAATCACGCCCTTCTCCGACACCTTGGTTTGGCTCAGACGGAAAACCTTTCCGTCCTTGGTTCTTACCTCGCCATAGGCCGCCACCCCATCCGGGCTTGCGGTGAAGGGCTTGATCCGCACCGCGCCTTTGATACCGCGCGCCCCGGTGATCACACCAAGGCAGACAAGGGCATCAGAAGACGTCTCATCGGTCACCGCATCACTCCTTGCGACCTGAAGGCAAAAGCCTGATTACTCTTCAGACTTTTCTTCTTCAGCCGGGGCTTCCTCTGCAGGGGCCTCTTCAGCGGGTGCAGCGGCAGCTTCAGCTTCTGCGGCGGCAGCAGCTTCAGCGGCTTCTTTCGCTTCGGCTTCTTTTTGCGCTTGCTCTTCCAGACGCTCTTGCGCCTTCAGGCCCGGCTTGCCCTTGTTCGGGTTGTTGCCGCGTTCCCATTTGTAGAGATCGTTCTCGGACAGGAAGCGAGCCACTTTGTCCGTCGGCTTGGCGCCTTTGGAGAGCCAGTATTGAACGCGCTCCAGATCGACCTTGAACCGCTCGCCAGAATCTTTTGCCAGCAAAGGATTAAAAGTGCCGAGCTTTTCAATGTAACGGCCATCGCGCGGGCTGCGAACATCTGCAACAACCACCCGGTAGAACGGACGTTTCTTGGCGCCGCCACGTGACAGTCTGATTTTGAGTGCCATGTTAGTTTTCTTTCTCTGTTAAAAAAATAATTACTCTGTATTCGGATTAAAATTCACTTCTTCTTTCGGTTCCCAAGGAGGCCCGGCGGCAAACCGCCGCCACCGCCCAAACCCGGGAGCCCGCCGGGAGACCCAAGCCCCGGCAAACCGCCAGGCGCCATGGAGCCCCCAAGACCGGATGGCATGTCACCTTCCGGCAATTCCATATTTTCCGGCACCGCATCGAACATGCCTTTCATGCCGGACTTCGCCATCTTCTTCATCATGTCCGCCATCTGGCGATGCATCTTGATGAGCTTGTTCACATCCTGAACCGTCAGGCCCGCGCCTTTGGCAATGCGTTTCTTGCGCGAGGCGTTGAGAAGCTTCGGATTGCGCCGTTCTTTCGGCGTCATGGACGAGATCAGCGCTTCCTGATGGATGAGCACCTTGTCGTCGAGATTAGCTTCGGCGAGTTGCTTCTTGGCCTTGCCGATACCTGGCAGCAGCCCAAGGATCGAGCCCATGCCGCCAAGCTTGCGCATTTGCCGAAGCTGGTCAGAAAGGTCTTCAAGATCGAAGGTCCCCTTCTTCATCTTCTTGGCGATCTTGGCCGCTTTTTCCTTGTCGATGCTTTCCGCTGCTTTTTCGACAAGGCCGACAATGTCGCCCATGTCGAGAATGCGGTTCGCGACCCGGTCGGCGTGGAAGTCTTCCAAAGCTTCCATCTTTTCGCCAGTGCCGAGGAACTTGATCGGGCAGCCGGTGACCGCGCGCATGGAAAGCGCCGCGCCGCCGCGCCCATCCCCGTCAACCCGGGTGAGCGCCACGCCGGTGAGCGAAAGCCGCGCGCCGAACTGCTCGGCCACATTGACCGCGTCCTGACCGGTGAGGCTGTCGACCACAAGCAGCGTTTCCGCCGGGTCGGTCGCCGCCGCCACATCGGCAACTTCCTGCATCAGCTCTTCATCGACGGTGACCCGGCCCGCGGTATCGAGAATAACCACGTCATAGCCGCCGAGCTTGCCCGCTTCCACCGCGCGCCGCGCAATATCAAGCGGCATTTGCCCCTCAACGATGGGAAGCGTTGCAACACCCACCTGTTCACCGAGCACCCGGAGTTGCTCCTGCGCGGCCGGGCGGCGCACGTCAAGAGAGGCCAGCAGCACTTTCTTCTTGTCGCGCTGCGTGAGGCGCCGGCCGATCTTGGCCGTCATGGTGGTTTTACCCGAGCCCTGCAGACCCGCCATCAGCACCACGGCGGGCGGCACCACATTGAGATTGATCGCAGAGGTCTCCGGCGGCTCATTGCCCCCCAGCACGTCCACCAGATTGTCATGGACGATCTTGATGATCTGCTGGCCGGGGGTCACGGAGCGCAGAACTTCCTGACCGACCGCCCGCTCCGTGACGTGCTCGATGAAGCGTTTGACCACCGGCAGGGCCACATCGGCTTCCAAAAGCGCGACCCGCACCTCGCGCAGCGCGTCCTTAACGTCCTGTTCTTTCAGGGCGCCGCGCTGGGTCAGTTTGTTCAAAACGCCATTAAGGCGATCTGAGAGGGTCTCAAACAAGGCTCAAAAGCTCCGGTTTTTCAAAGGTTTAGCCATATAGCACAACGCAAAACGCGCCAGTGGGCGAAACCTCGCTGACTGGCGTTGACCCCTTGATCTCTTAGGACCAAGCGGCGTTCAGACATGGTGCAAATGACTGAAGTTGCGGGCGTTTTAGGGGGGTGGGGGCCGAATGTCAAGGAGAGTCAGGATGAAACCGAATTGGACACAAACCATGCCATAAGTGCAGCTTCATCCATGGAACCATCCGCCGCCGCCAAAATGGTCAAAACACACGCCTCATTGGAAACTACCAATTCATACCCATTGAGGGCCAAAAAGAGCTCGCCAACCACAAGACCTGTGCGCTTGTTGCCATCCACAAAGGGGTGGTTCTTGAGAATTCCAAAACTATAGGCCGCCGCCATTTCAGGGACACTGGACGCTCCGTAAGCGGCAAGATTCTGGGGCCGGGCAAGTGCCGAGGCCAAAAGACCGTGATCCCGAACCCCAGAAGATCCGCCGTGTTCGGCGAGTTGTTCATCGTGAATGGCAAGGACAACGGCCTGCGAAACCCATTGGGGCTCGCTCATTTGGCCAGCTCTTTAAGGGCCGAGCGCCGCTTTTTCATGATCTTACGGGCGGCCTTCATCTGAACCTCAAACTCAGGATCATAAGGCGTAATGCGGTAACCATCCGGCGTCTTGACCAGGAATAGGGTATCCCCTTTTTCCACGTTCATGGCGGCCAGAGCTTCCTTGGGGATCACCGCCCCGACGGAATTTCCGATAGATGTCAGCTTGAGTTTCATAGGTCTCGTCCTTGATTATAACATATGTTATAACAACCCAGAACCAAAAATCAAGAGCCAAAGTGATCGTTGAAAAATCTACGGTACCGCAGCGGGGTATGTGGAGAGTCCATTATGCCATCACATATCCGCTCGAAGGTCTCTTTTGGAATGCTTGGCTTCGCAACAAGCAATCCACTCTTTACCCCTTGTATAAGAGTATCCGCTTTCTCAACGCGAGCTCTGCGATAAACTACATAACTTCTCTGTTGGATAAACTCGATACCTACCTCGGGTTCCAAGATACAGATAGCGTCACACTGCAATCCGCGCCATGTACTGATCCCGACAAGCAAAAACTCTTTCTCGGGTGAAGGTTCTGTACAGATGACAAACAAGTGTTTTGTTTCAGGCGAATCTATCGGCCCTGACGGGATAAGTAGTGAGCCCTGTTTCAATGGGATGAAGATTGCCATTGAAACAACTAGTCAATAGATTCGCGAATTGAGGCAAATAGATCTTCAACAAAGCGATCACTGCGAATTTCTTTCGCCAATGATCGTGCATTCTCAACACCCAAATGCTTCAATACTCTTTCATGTGGTATATCACGAGCGCTTCCTTGTGGATCTTCCCACTCCGGGCAATTCTCATGCGTCCAGTCAACTAACTGCCACTTATTGAACGAGCCAAATCGATCCCACACCACTTTGAGGGTATCGATTTCGGCTGTACTCAGTTCATCCAAATCTTCATCAGAAAATTCTCTCTGGACTCCAATAGAATATCCATCCCGGTCACATATGAACTCGTCCCAACTTGGGCTGCTTTGCAGCCCATTAATGAAATTCAAAGTCATTGAATTTACCGGGCCATGAGGCATCGATACCAGTCGATCGCTGATAACAGGATGCCCAAATTTTCCTAAATGTTCCCTGTCCGCCAAATAGATCAATTTGACTAACTTCAATACAGGGATCTCACCCTGGTCTTTCCGAACAAAAAAGGCGGCGACCTGCGCAGATTTTCTTGGGTTAAACCAATTTAACATAGATTAGACTCGGTCTTTGATGGAGATTTGACAAACTTCACAACCGTCGCTTACATCCGACGGACTCGATTCCCCTTATTTGTCAACTATTTACCTACCTATAAATGTTCATTTCTATAAGATAGTCAAATCAACTATACGTAATTTTCTTACATAACCGCCCTGTGTTGCCCTCAGGACTCACGGACTCCCCCTCCCCAACAGCGCATTCTTCTCCGCGCTGCCCTTCGACGAGCCGAAATAATAAGCCCCGATCTGGACCAAAAGGGTCGAGAGCGCTCCCAACATGATGTTCAAAGGCGACAAGGCCGCCTCCGGGATTTCCTCGATGAACATCAGCGCCGACAAGATGCCAAAGAAGCCGGTGAAGACGACGGACGCGAGCACCCCGGGCATCTTGTCCCTCGTCTTCACCTGCCGTTCCCGCGCCGAAGCGCGGTCGGAGGCCGAGACCCGTTCCGCCTCGATCTCAAGCACTTTGAGCTCCCGGGTGAGATCCGCCTCTACCTGCCGCAGTTTTAAAAAGACTTCCGGCGTTTGATGGGCAAGCACAAAGTCTGAGACCTCCTCGGGCGCCGTGCCCTCGCGGCCCAAAAGCACCCGCCCCGCCACGGAAGCGGCCAGTCCCCCAAGCGGCCCGCCGAGCGCGGTGGCAAGTGTCGGCGCGACCGAGGCAATGACCTCTTGCCACCCGCCGCTCACAACAACCCCTCCGCCCAGACCTTGACGTCAAAACAGGGGCAGGCCTTGTCAGCAAATTCATTGTGGCCATGCACTCCCGCTTCTGGATAGCGTCCGAGCAACTCGGTTAAAAGGGACCTCAAGGCAATCATCTGCGCATCGGTGAAGTTAAAGAGCGCTGTGCCCTCTTCTGTCAGCCCGCCCACCAGGCAGATGCCGAGCGAGCCGTGATTAAACCCCCGGGTATGGGCCCCGATCACCGCCTCGGCGCGGCCCGGCTCCACCTCCCCGTCTCGCCGGATCACATAGTGATAACCGATGTCGGACCAGCCGCGCGCCAGATGCCAGCGGCGGATCTCCTTGGCGCCGATGTCCATGGTCGGCGGCGTTGCCGAGCAATGCAGGATCAGTCGATCTATTTTTCTATGCTTGATGGACATTTTGGCTCCCTCGCCGTGAGCGATTGATTGAGCCTTGAGCATGGCCGCGCATGGACCGCTGGAAAGAAACCAGAAAAATAAAAAAACTTCTTACCAACGATTTGGCAGTTTTCTGCTAAAAATGGAGAGAATTCGCAGGACTTATTGACTCGCGCGCGTCAAAAAGTCCCCTTTTGATGGAAAGACAGCCGCGAGGGATTTATAAGGCGCCCCATGACCAGATCTGCCAACCGCACCCCCTTCGTCAAAATGCACGGCCTCGGCAATGACTTCGTGATCATTGACGCCCGCCTGCAGCCCTTTGAGGTCGATGCCGCCCGCGTCAAGGCCATTGCCGACCGGCGCTCGGGCGTGGGCTGCGACCAGCTCATCAAGCTCGAACCCGCCAAGGGGGACGGCAACTGCTACATGCGCATCTGGAACGCCGATGGCGGCGAGGTGGAGGCCTGCGGCAATGCCTCGCGCTGCGTCGCCCGGCTCCTCACCGACGAGACCGGCAATCCGGGCAGCGTCATTGAGACCGGCGTCGGGCCGCTCATCTGCACCACCCACGCCGACGGGCGCGTGACCGTCGATATGGGCAAGCCGGGCCTTGAATGGCAGCAAATTCCCCTCTCGGAAGAAATGGACACCCGGCGCCTGGCGATTGGCTCCATCTTCGGCCGCGAGGGCGGCAACCCGCAGCCCGCCGCTGTCAACACCGGCAACCCCCACTGTGTTTTCTTCGTCGACAATGTTGCAAGCGTGCCGCTGGAAAAAATCGGGCCCACGATTGAAAATCACACTCTCTTCCCGGAACGCACCAATGTGGAATTTGCGGAGATTACCGGCGAGGATGAGATCCGCCTGCGCGTCTGGGAGCGCGGCACCGGCATCACCAAGGCCTGCGGAACCGGCGCCTGCGCCACCGCGGTCGCCGCTGCCCGCAAGGGCCTGACCAGCCGCCGCGCCCGGGTGATCCTCGACGGCGGCGCGCTCGACATTGAATGGCGCGACACCGATGACCATATCTTGATGACCGGCGACGCCACCCTTGTCTATGAAGGTCAGCTCACGGACGAAATATTTTGATTGCAGTGACATGAGTAACCCGCGCGAAACAGAAGTCATCACCTTTGGCTGCCGCCTCAACACCTATGAGTCGGAAGTAATGAAGGCCCATGCCCGCGCGGCGGGGCTCACCGACACGCTAATCTTCAACACCTGCGCGGTGACCAGCGAGGCGGTGCGACAGGCCCGCCAGCAGATCCGCCGCATGGCGCGGGAAAATCCGGAAGCGGCCATCATCGTCACCGGCTGCGCGGCGCAGGTGAACGCGCAGGAATTCGCCGATATGCCCGAGGTCGCCCAGGTCATCGGCAATACCGAAAAGCTGACAGCGGAAACCTATCAAGAGGATTTCGGCATTGGCGCCGCCGAGAAAGTGCGCGTCAACGACATCATGTCCGTCACCGAAACCGCGCCGCAGATGATCATTGAAGGGATCGAGGGCCGCGCCCGCGCCTTCGTTCAGGTGCAAAACGGCTGCGACCATCGCTGCACCTTCTGCATTATTCCCTTTGGTCGGGGCAATTCGCGCTCCGTGCCCGCTGGCGAAGTCGTCCGCCAGATCAAAGCCCTGGTGGAGTGCGGCTACCGCGAAGTGGTGCTGACCGGTGTCGACATTACTTCTTACGGGCCAGACCTGCCCGGCGAAGCCGACCTTGGACGGCTCATCGAACAGATCCTGACAGGCGTGCCGGATCTGGATCGCCTGCGCATCTCTTCTATTGATTCCATCGAGATTGATGCGCGCCTGAAAGACCTCATTATTCATGAGCCGCGCCTGATGCCGCATCTGCATCTGTCATTGCAGTCCGGCGACAACATGATTCTCAAGCGCATGAAGCGCCGCCACGCCCGCGAGCAGTCCATCGACTTCTGCCGCGAGGTGAAGGCGGCCCGCCCCGATATGGTCTTCGGTGCTGACTTTATCGCGGGCTTCCCGACCGAAACCGACGAGATGTTTGAAAACACATTGGCTTTGGTGGACGACTGCGACCTGACGCTCCTCCACGTCTTTCCCTATTCCATCCGCCCCGGCACCCCGGCGGCGAAGATGCCGCAGGTCCCCGGCGATGTGATCAAGGCCCGCGCTGCGCGGCTGCGCGCCAAGGGCGAAGAAGCGCTGGCCCGGCATCTCCAATCCATGATCGGCACGGCGCAAGAAGTGCTGATAGAAAAGCCGCACATGGGCCACACCGCCAATTTCACCCTCACCCGGTTTGCCGAGCCACAGACCCCTGGCACGCTCCTCAATGTTGCAATCACCGGAGTTGAAGATGGCGCCCTCCTTGGCGCGCCTCAAAAAGAAAGAAAGTCCGCGTGAGCGACGAAGACATCAAAAAGAAACGCCGCTGGTTTGGACTCGGTAAGGAAAAGTCGGAAACCGAGACCCTCAATGAGGAAACGGCAGAGCAAGCTGTCGAGACAACTGAAGAAGAAGCCAAGCCTTCCTTCTTCAAACGCCTGACCAAAGGTCTTTCGCGCTCCTCCGGCGCCATCTCAGAGGGCGTCACCAGCATCTTTACCAAGGCCAGGCTCGACAGTGAGACGTTGCAGGAACTCGAAGACGTGCTCATCACCGCCGATTTGGGGGTTGAGACCACCATGGCGATCACCGGCAAGCTCGCCAAGGATCGCTTCGACAAGGAAATTTCCGCCGAAGAAATCAAAAGCTTCGTGGCGGGAGAAGTCGCCGCCATCTTGAAGCCTTTGGTCACGCCTTTTGAGATCAACCCCGCCCATAGCCCCCATGTGGTGCTCATGGTCGGCGTTAATGGCGCGGGCAAAACCACCACCATCGGCAAGATGGCTCACCGCGCCAAGGACGAAGGCCTGAAAGTGATGCTCGCCGCCGGTGACACGTTCCGCGCCGCCGCCATCGATCAGCTGAAAGTCTGGGGCGAACGGGTCGGCGCGCCAGTCATCGCCCGCGATGTGGGCGCCGATGCGGCCGGCCTTGCCTTTGATGCTTTGGAACGGGCCAAGCACGAAGGTGTGGATGTGCTCTTCATCGACACCGCCGGGCGACTGCAAAACAAGACCGAGCTCATGGCCGAGCTTGAAAAAATTACCCGCGTCATCAAGAAGCTCGACCCCACCGCCCCGCACTCGGTGCTCCTGGTGCTCGATGCGACAACCGGTCAAAATGCCCTTAATCAGGCCAAGGTCTTTACCGAAATCGCCGGGGTCACCGGCCTGATCATGACCAAGCTCGACGGCACCGCGCGCGGCGGCATTCTGGTTGCCGTGGCCGCCAAACAGGGTCTGCCAATCCACGCCATTGGTGTTGGCGAGAGCATTGAAGATTTTCAACCTTTTGACGCCGATGATTTTGCGAAAGCCCTCGTCGGCCTTGACAGCAGCGCGCCTGAACCCGCTCAATGAGCTGAAGTAACACCCCGCGTAGAAAGGTAAGTCCCCTTGTCAGAAACGTCAGAAACGTCAGAAACGGATCGCCACTCCCGCAAATTATCCCACCGCACACGGACCGCCATCGACTTCGGGCCCCTTATCGTTTTTCTGGGATCATTTTACGCCAGCGGCAAGGACCCCATTTTCGCAACCGGGGCTTTTATGGCCGCAACACTCGTCGGCTTGGCAATTGTTTACTTCGTTGAACGCAAACTTGCCCCCCTGCCGCTGATAACCGGCGTTATTGTCGCCATTTTTGGTGGTCTCACCCTATACTTCAACAATGATGCTTTCATCATGATGAAACCCACCATTGTTTACGTCCTCATGAGCGGCGCTTTTTTTGCCTCAGCCATGACAGGAAAAAATTTCCTCGGCTCGGCCATGTCTCCTTATATGAAAATGTCTCCCGAAGGGTGGAAGGGCTTCCTGTTGCGGTTTTCCGCCTTCTGTCTGGTCATGGCCGGGCTCAACGAGGTCCTGCGCCGCATCCTGTCTTTCGACATCTGGCTGGACGTCAAAGTTTTCGGCTTCATGGCGCTGTTCTTCCTCTTTTCCATGTCCCAGGCACCCTATCTCTCCAAGCACATCATTGAGGATGATGAGCTGATGCCCTTTGAAGATTAATCCTTCTTCATCAACGCCAGAAATTCACTCATTTCATCTTCCGGGTTTGTGAACGGCACAAATCCTTTCTGGCCCTCAATCTCGCGGTATTGTTTCAAGGCCCAAAGCACGCTCGGAAAGGCGAGCTGCCCCCAGGGGATTTCTTCCCAGGTAAATAGACCCACTTCGAGACTTTCCGGCCCCGCCGCGATATCGTCGGACGTCAGCCGCGCCACATGCATGAGCTGAACCTGTGAAATGCGCGGAATATTATAGA
>SBHG01000092.1 GCA_006226305.1 Alphaproteobacteria bacterium
TCGTGAAATTTTTGAACAGTTTCGGCGATTTTGGACATGGGTGTTTCCTCCTGATTTTCAAAGGAGCTTAAATCTGCGCCGAGGAACATGGAAGGCAGAATATTGTCAGGTTCTCCGGACTATAACAATTGCTCTGGATTCCGCGATCAAGTCGCGGAATGACAAATTACACGATGTCATCCCGTGGCTTGACCACGGGATCCAGGGAGACGATCTTCACGGCACAAGGACCGTGGCCCCGATGGTGTTGCGAGCTTCCAGATCTGTGTGCGCCTGGGCCACATCATCCAATTTGTAGCGCTGACCGATTTCCACCTTCACCTTGCCGCTGCCTACCACGTCAAAGAGTTCGCCGGCGCAGGTGTCATATTCTTCCTGGGTGGCGATGTAGTTAAACAGCGTTGGGCGCGTCACATAGAGCGAGCCCTTTTGGGCGAGGATGCCAAGATTGACATCTGTCACCGGGCCGGAGGCATTGCCGTAGCTGACAAGCAGTCCGCGCGGCTGAAGACTGTCGAGGGAGCCCAGGAATGTGGACTTGCCAACAGAGTCGTAAACGACCGGCACGCCCTTGCCGCCGGTGATTTCCTTGACCCGGGCGGGCACGTCTTCCCTGTCATAGAAGATGATGTGGGCGCAGCCGTTGTCGCGGGCAAGTTTGGCCTTGGCTTCAGAGCCGACGGTGCCAATCACCTCAGCGCCGAGGGCGGCGGCCCACTGGGTGGCAATAGTGCCCACCCCGCCCGCGGCGGCGTGGAAGAGGATGGTTTCGCCTGACTTTACCCGGTAGCAGGAGCGCAAAAGAAATTGCGCGGTCATGCCTTTGAGCATCATGGCGGCGGCGACCTCGTCGGAGATATTGTCCGGCAGTTTGGAGACCCGCGCCGCATTGGCGTTGGAGGCTTCCGCGTAAGTGGGGAAAGCCGCGCCTGCGAAAGCGACCCGGTCGCCCTCTTTGAGGTTCTTGACGTCCGCGCCTACCTCTTCGACAACCCCGGCTGCCTCTGAGCCAAGGCCTGAGGGCAGCGGCAAGGGGTAAAGGCCGGTGCGATGATAGGTGTCGATGAAGTTCAAACCAATGGCGGTGTGGCGCACGCGCACTTCATGGGGCGCCGGATCGGCAAGCTCGATCTCCTCAAGTTTTAGGACTTCAGGACCACCGGTCTCGTGGATGCGGACAGATTTGATTTTCATGAGGTTCAATCCAGATTGGCGTGAAGGAAGGTAAGGCTGCGCTCATTTGCGGTTTTGGCGTCCTGCTCATGCCAATGGGCGCCGCCAGGCCGGGCAAAAGCGTGATCGCGGTCCGGGTAGCTGTGGAGTGTGACCTGGTGGTTGTCGTTCAGACCGTTGATGATGGCCTTTTGCGCTTCCGGCGGGACGAACTCATCTTTGCCGGCGATGTGAAGCATGAGCGGATGATTGATCTGGACCGCCTCCTCCAAGAGCGTCTGGATGTTGACCCCGTAATAGCCGACGGAGGCATCGGTCTTGGTGCGGGTTGAAGCGAGATAGGCGAGCTGGCCGCCGAGGCAATAGCCGATGGTGCCGACCTTGCCGGTGCAGGCGTCGAGCCCCCGCACGGTCTCGATGGTGGCGTCCACGTCATCAATGCCGGTGTCGACATTAAAGAGACCGAAGAGTTCAAAAGCGCGGGCCCACTCTTCCTCTGTCTGATCGGTGATGTCGATGCCGGGTTCAATGCGCCAGAAAAGATCCGGGCAAACGGCGACAAAGCCCTGCGCGGCGAGCCAGTCGCAGCGGTCGCGCATGACCTGATTGACACCGAAAATTTCCTGCAACACGACGATGCCGGGGCCCGTGCCGCTTTCGGGCAGAGCGATATAGGCGGAGAAGTCGCCATCGGCGCTTGAGATGGTCAGGGTGTTTCCGGGCATGGGGGGCTCCTCGTGAAGGGGGTCGTGTTTTTGTTATTGAGCGCATCCAGTTTAGATCAAGGAGGCGGCGAATTGCCAGCGACTTGCGCGGGATCTGTGATCGGCGCAGCGCAGGTCCGATGGCGGCAGAGATAAAGGGTCGGTTTGCCATCCACCCGGGTTTTGCCCTTGGCCGGGTCGTTTTGCGGCAAGTTTTCAGTTTCACTCAAGACTTGCAGGACCGGGTGAGAGAGCGGCGCCTCCGCAACGGCGCGCAGAAGAGCCTCGCTTTGAGGATCGGCGCGGCCGCCCAGGATAATGACCTCGGTACGGTTGAGGAAGAAGTCAAACCCTAGAATAAGGCTCGCCATGCCGACCGGGTTGCGCATGGCGCTCATAGCGAAGAGGGAGACCAGACCTTCGATTTTGTCTTTGCTGGACTGACCGGTCAGCGCCTCCAGGCGGGCGTAAACCTCCACCATGGTGCCATTGACCGCAGGACAGGGTGCGTCGATGGCAGGTTTTGAGCGGTGAATGAGATCCGTGGCGCCATGGGGGCTCTGGAAGAAGCCACCTTCCACCGGGTCCCAGAAATCCTCCTCAAGGGTCTGACACCAGTTCCGCGCCTGGTCCAAATAGGCCGGTTTGCCGGTGACCTCGAAAAGTGCCAGGGCAGCAGCGGCCATATTGGCGTAATCTTCGGCAAGGGCGGCAATATGGGCGCGGCCCGATGCCCAGGAGTGGAGGAGACGCGCTTTCGGCGCACTCATATTTTCGACAATAAAATCAAAGGCTTGAATGGAAGCTGCGAGCCAGTCTTGCTGATCGAAGACAAAAGCGGCCTCCGCAAGGGCACGGATCATGAGGCCGTTCCAGTCTGTCAGGATCTTGTCATCGCGCCCCGGTGGCACACGGGTCTGTCGGGCGGCCCTCAGTCTCGTCAGGGCGCGGCGATGGTCTGTCTCTTCGGTATCGCCTAACCAGCCGCGCGTCTGGAGACGATTGAGGATGGTCTTGCCTTCCCAATTGCCATTGGGCGTGACGTCATAAGTCTGGGCAAAACTTTCAAAGCCGTCTCCCAGAATTTGCGCGAGCTCCTGCGCCCGCCAGACATAAAAGGCGCCCTCTTCGCCTTCTGAGTCCGCATCATAGCTGGAGACAAAGGCGCCCTTGTCATTGCGCATCTCGGCCAAAAGGAAGGTTACGGTTTCTTCAGCCCGGGCCTTATAGAGCGGCGCGCGGGTCTGACGCCAGGCGGCGGTCAGGCAGGTGAGGATCTGGGCATTGTCGTAGAGCATTTTTTCAAAATGCGGCACGAGCCAGTTTTCATCGACGCAGTAACGGGCAAAGCCACCGCCCACGTGATCGTAGATGCCGCCCTGACAAAGTGCTGTCAACCATTGTTCATACGTATACTGATGATTTATTTCTTTATCAGATTGGGGTTTTGCGAGTGCTGCCTCCTGAAAGAGGCGCAGGAGCGTCGCCTGCGGGAATTTTGGCGCACCCTTAAGGCCGCCGTTTACCGGGTCGAGGTGGGATCCCAGCGCTGCCGCCACGCGGGGCAAGAGATCGGCCGGGCAACTTTCGGCGCGATCAAGGACGGCATTTTTTTCAAGAGCCTGTCGGATGGCCGTGACATTGTTTGTCAGGGCGGCTTTGTCAGTTCGATAAAGCTCAGCAATCTTGACCAGGATCTCCTTAAAGCCCGGCCGGCCGTAAGCGCTTTCCTTCGGAAAATAAGTGCCGCCCCAGAAGGGTTCGCCATCGGGGCTCAAAAACATAGTGAGGGGCCAGCCGCCCTGCCCGCCGATCAGGTTGAAGGCTTTTTGATAAAGCGCGTCGAGATCGGGGCGTTCTTCGCGGTCGACCTTGATGTTGACGAAGAGATCGTTCATCAGAGCGGCGACGGCCTCATCTTCAAAACTCTCATGCGCCATGACATGACACCAGTGACAGGCGGCATAGCCAACCGAGAGCAAAATAGGTTTGTCCAGGGCTTGCGCCGCCGCCAAAACCTCTGGCTCCCACGGTTGCCAATGGACCGGGTTTGTCTCATGTTGCAGGAGATACGGACTGGTCTCGCCTGCCAGGCGATTTTGATCTAGAAACTGTGGCACGAAAAAAGCCTACCGCGTTCGGCGCGAAAAAAGGAAGAACCCATGAAGATCAATATTGAAGTGGATTGCACGCCAGAGGAAGCACGGACCTTTCTGGGGCTGCCGGATGTGAAGCCCATCCAGGAAGCGATGTCGGGGCATATTGAGGAGCGGGTCAAAACCGCCATGAGCATGTTCGAACCGGAGGCGCTGTTGAAGGCCTGGTTCCCGGCGGGCGGTCCCGGACTTGAAGGGTTGCAGGATCTTTTCTGGGGGGCGGCGACGGGGAGCGCGAAGGGCAAGTCCGGCGGTTCCGCGTCTAAGTCCAAGAAGAGTGACTAGAGCTCTGTCTGTTTTCGATAGCCGATCTTGCGAGTGATATCCCATGGCTCATGACACGATCTTTGCCCTGTCGTCAGGACAGGCCCGAGCAGGGGTTGCCGTGATTCGCATATCCGGGGTGATGGTAATACCGATTCTCAAAAAAATCGGCGTGAAAGAGCCATTTTCCCCTCGCGAAATGAAACTAACCACGATTCATAACCCAGATTCCGATGAGCTGATTGACCGGGCTATGGTGGTTTTCTTTGAGGGTCCGAAGAGTTTCACCGGCGAAGATGTGGCCGAGCTACATGTTCATGGCTCGCCAGCGGTCGTTAAGGAATTGTTAACCGTATTGGCTACTTTCGAGAATTGCCGACCGGCGGAGGCAGGGGAATTCACGAGGCGGGCCTTTGAAAACGGGAAAATGGACCTCACAGAAGTGGAGGGCCTCGCCGATCTCATTGACGCGGAGACTTCCGCGCAAAAGGCCCAGGCCTTGCGACAAATGTCGGGCGCCCTGGGAGATCTCTATGAGAACTGGCGATCACGGCTCATCGGGCGGCTGGCCTATGTGGAGGCCGACATCGATTTTTCGGAGGACGATCTGCCCGAGGGGATATTGGCCCATGTCTGGCCCGATCTTGAGAAGGTCGCGGCGGAGATCCGGGCCCATCTGGCCGATGGTCATCGGGGGGAGCGGCTCAGAGACGGCTACCGGATCGTCATTCTCGGGCGACCCAATGTGGGTAAATCGAGCCTTTTGAACCTTTTGGCGCGTCGCGATGTGGCGATTGTCTCGGAGGAAGCGGGCACGACCCGGGATGTCCTGGAAGTTCACCTGAATCTGGGTGGTTATCCGGTCACGCTCATGGATACGGCGGGTCTTCGTGAGGACGCGGGCGCGGTGGAGGCGGAAGGCATTCGCCGGGCCCTGGCTCAGGCATCGGCGGCGGAACTTACGCTTCGGGTGCGGGATGCGCGGGATTTTGATCCGACGGATCACGAGGTCGGTCCAAGGGAAGTGATCCTGTGGAACAAGACGGACCTTATTCCCGAAGAATTGCGGGAGAAAATTGCCGAAATTGAGGGGTATTACCCGATATCGGTGGCCGAAGAGTGGGGTCTGGGTCCCCTTCTCCGGCATCTTGAAGTACGGGTGGCGGATGAGCTTTCGACCGGTGAAGGGGCGGTTTTGACCCGATTGCGTCATCGAAAGGGGCTGGAGCTTTGCCTTCAGCATCTGGATCTTTTTGCCGGGTTCAAAGACGCGGGTGTGGCGGCAGATCTGGAGCTGGCCGCCGAAGAGCTGCGCCTCGCGGCCCGGGCCCTGGGGCAGATCACCGGGCGGGTGGATGTGGAGGACATTCTGGACGTCATCTTCCATGAGTTTTGTATCGGCAAGTAATGTTTCACGTGAAACAGTCCTACCGGCCGGGTAGGGCTTGCCCTGTTCCCGGATTTCTTTGACAAACTTCTCAAAATCCATCATATCCGCGCGATGACGGATATATGCCCCTCTTCTTATGATGTGATTGTGATCGGCGGCGGCCACGCGGGATGTGAGGCCGCGGCGGCGGCGGCGCGCTTGGGCGCCAATACGGCGTTGGTCACCCATCGGCTCGACACCATTGGGGAAATGTCCTGTAATCCTGCCATTGGGGGTCTTGGCAAAGGCCATCTGGTGCGGGAGATCGATGCCCTCGACGGCGTCATGGGGCATGTGGCGGATGCGGCAGGCATTCAGTTTCGGATGCTCAACTTGCGCAAGGGCCCGGCGGTGCGGGGGCCTCGAGCCCAGTCTGACCGGGCCCTTTATAAGCATCATATGCAAGAGGCACTTCGGGCCCAGGATCATCTTACTCTGATAGAAGCCGCCGTTGAGGATCTGGTTTTTGCTGGAAACGGCGACAATCGGCGGATTTCCGGGATTTTGACCGGGGACGGACGGCAGTTTGCTGCAGGGGCGGTGATCTTGACCACCGGCACTTTCCTGCGTGGGGAGATCCACCTGGGCGAAGAACGCACCCCTGCTGGCCGGATCGATGAGGCCCCGGCGATTGGCCTCTCGGAGACGCTTTATGGCCTCGGACTCGCCATGGGGCGGCTGAAGACCGGAACCCCGTCGCGGCTTGATGGCCGAACCATTGACTGGGCCGGTCTCGACGAACAGCCCGGAGATACGCCGCCGGTTCCCTTCTCGTTTTTGACAGACAAGATCACGACGCCGCAGATCAGCTGTTATGTGACGGGCACTACTGAGGAAACCCACCGGATTATTGAGGAAAATATCCTGAAATCCCCGGTTTACTCTGGTCAGATTGACGGTGTGGGGCCGCGCTATTGTCCTTCGATCGAAGATAAAGTGGTGCGGTTTAAAGAACGCGCGCGCCACCAGATCTTTTTGGAGCCCGAGGGTCTGGAAGACCCCACCGTCTATCCGAATGGGATTTCGACCGCCCTGCCCCGGGATATCCAGGAAGCTTTCCTGAAAACCATTCCGGGATTGGAAAAGGCCCGGATCATCCGTCATGGCTATGCCATTGAATATGACTATGTGGATCCTCGGGAGCTTTTGCCGACCCTTGAAGTCAAAAGGATGCCCGGGCTCTTCCTGGCTGGTCAGATTAATGGGACCACGGGGTATGAAGAAGCGGCGGCACAGGGCCTAATGGCCGGAATCAATGGCGCTTTGAAGGTTGGTAACTCGGATTCCTTCATTTTGGACCGAGCTGACGGCTATATTGGGGTCATGATTGACGATCTGGTGACCCGCGGCGTGGCCGAACCCTATCGGATGTTTACGTCCCGGGCGGAATATCGTCTGACGCTTCGGGCTGACAATGCAGATCAGCGCCTCACCCCCAAGGGTTTGGCGCTCGGTGTCGTCGGACCTTCCCGGAGGCACGCCTTTGGGGAGAAGATGGCGGCCCTGGAAATGGCTCGCAATGCCGCAGAAAGCCTTACCTTAACCCCGCAAGAGGCCCGGAAGGCCGGTCTCAATGTCAATCTGGACGGCCAGCGACGGTCCATCACGGATCTTTTGGCCTATCCGGATATTTCCCTTGCGGATCTGACCCCGGTTTTTCCGGATTGGCAGGGCTGGCGGCCTGATGTTCGCGAGCAGGTGGAGATTGACGCCCACTATAAAGGCTATCTGAAACGGCAGGAGGCCGAGATTGTTTCCTTCCGCAAGGATGAGTCCCTTCGTATCCCTGAGGATCTGGATTATTCTCTCATTTCCGGCCTTTCCAATGAGGCACGGGAGAAACTAGGCAAGGCGCGGCCTCTTTCGATTGGGCAAGCGGCACGGGTCGACGGCCTGACGCCGGGCGCTCTGACGGTTCTCCTGGGTCATCTGAAAGGGCGGCAACGAAAAGCTGGCGCGAAAGACGCTTAAGGTTAATAGAAGTACTACCTCTTATGACAGTCGGACCCGATGATTTCCGCCGAAAACTGAATGTTTCACGTGAAACATTGGCGGATTTGGCCCTCTACGGGGAGCTTCTGGCCAAGTGGCAAAAGAAAATCAATCTGGTGAGCGGTCGGACCCTGGATGACATTTGGGAGAGGCATTTTCTGGATTCGGCCCAGCTTGCCTTTCTCGATCCGGCGCCGGAAGGCCCCTGGCTCGACTTTGGCAGTGGCGCGGGCTTTCCAGGACTTGTGGTATCCCTGATTCACAAAAAGACACCTGGATTCCGAATGCATTTGGTGGAAAGCAATGGCAAAAAAGCCGCCTTTTTGCGGGAAGTGATCCGTGCTACGGGGGCTCCAGCGCAGGTTCACGGCGTCAGAATGGAAGAATTGACCCCTTTTCCGGTGAAAACCATCTCTGCCCGAGCCGTCGCGCCGGTTTCAGACCTCTTGTCTCTCGCGCAGGGATTCATGACCCTGAGTCCCATTTTTATTTTCCCAAAAGGACAAGATGTAGATCAGGAATTGACGGAAGCCTCCAAATGTTGGAATATTGACCTTGATAAGTATCCAAGTATGACCGACCCCCAGGGGGTTATCCTCCGCATCAAGGATGTCGCCCGTGTCTGATCAGCCGAAGACAGATAAAATTGTCAATGAAAACAATAACTTGAATCCTTCCGAGGAGATGACGGGTGAGGCCTCTACGGCCCCCGAAACCTCTTATGTTCGGTTTGATTCCGGTCTTACCGGCGCTCCGCCGAGGGTCATTGTCATGGCCAATCAAAAAGGCGGTGTGGGTAAAACTACTACAGCGATTAATTTGGGGACAGCTCTCGCGGCAGTGGGTGAACGGGTCCTGGTTTTGGATCTTGACCCCCAGGGCAATGCCTCCACCGGTCTGGGGATCGACCACAGTCAGCGCACCCGTTCGACCTATCATGTTTTGACCGGTGACTTTCCGGTGGAAGCCTCCATCGTGCCCACGGCCATTCCGGGGCTCCATATTGTCCCCTCCTCGTTTGACTTGTCCGGCGCCGAGCTGGAGTTGGTGGATGCGCCGCGGCGCTCCTTTCGGTTGAAGGATGCGCTGGCGGCCTTTTTAACCCGCGGGCCGATTTGCGGGACGGACGACAAGCCGATTTCCTATATTCTGATCGATTGCCCGCCGTCGCTTAATCTTTTGACCCTGAACGCCATGACAGCGGCCGATGCGGTGTTGGTGCCGTTGCAATGCGAATTTTTCGCGCTTGAGGGTCTTAGCCAGCTGATGCGCACGGTCAATCTTGTGAAATCCAGTCTGAACCGGCGGCTTGAAATTCAAGGGGTGGTGCTGACCATGTTTGATGCGCGTAACAATTTGTCCGCGCAGGTGGCCCAGGATGTGCGTGAACATTTTGGTGACAAGGTTTACCGCACCGTGATCCCGCGTAACGTGCGCGTGTCGGAAGCGCCGTCCCACGGCAAGCCGGCTCTGGTTTATGACCATCGCTGCGCGGGCAGTCAGGCCTATATCAAACTGGCCAGCGAAATCATTCGGCGTGAAAATGCGCTGCGGGCCGCTTAATGGTCTTTGTACGGAATATCAGAGGACGGATAAATGGCAGACGAAGCACGACCTAAGGGTTTGGGACGCGGGCTCTCGGCGTTACTTGGCGATGAAACCGAAGATTATGCTTCGCTTGAACGCGTTCGTTCGACGCGGGAATTGCCAATTGAATATCTTGAGCCCAACCCCAACCAACCGCGCCGCCAGTTTGACGAAGGGGATCTGAACGATCTGTCAAACTCCATCAAGGAGAAAGGCATTCTACAGCCGATCCTGGTGCGGCGTCTGTCCGGACCGGGGGAGCGCTATCAGATTGTCGCCGGTGAACGGCGCTGGCGTGCGGCGCAAAAGGCAGCGGTCCACAATGTGCCGGTGATCATCAAGGATCTCACCGACGCGGAGACCCTTGAGATCGCGCTTATTGAAAACGTTCAGCGTGCGGATCTTAATCCGATTGACGAGGCGGCCGGTTACCGGGCGCTGATGGATGAGTTCGATCACACGCAGGAAGATCTTGCCAAGCTGATCGGCAAGAGCCGTAGCCATATCGCCAACTCCCTGCGGCTTTTGACCCTGCCAGGCGAGGTGCGCGAGCTGATTGTCGCTGGGCGGCTTTCTGCCGGTCACGGGCGGACCCTGGTGGGGGCGGCCAATGCGGCACTGCTTGCCAAGGAGATCATCGCCCGGGACCTTAATGTGCGTGAGGCCGAACAGCTTGCCCGGGGCGGCGGCGCGCCGAAGTCCAAAAGCGTGCGGTCGTCACGCGCCGGGGCCGACAAAGACGCCGATACGCTGGCGCTGGAGCGTAATCTGACCAGCTCCCTTGGCCTTAAAGTCGAAATTGATGCGGTCGGGGAAAAGGGTACGTTAAAAGTCCACTTTACGACCCTGGAGCAGCTTGATGCGCTCTGTCAGAAGCTGTCGATCCACTAAAGCGTAGTTTTCGGACCCAAAAATTCATGAAAAGTGGCTGACCCCGAAGTTGGTACCTGACCCCTAAGTTGGTACCATGTTTGGGGTCAGGTACTTTTGGTGGCTAGCGGCGGCGGGCGGCGTTGGAGGCCAGGGCCATCAGCGTATGGGCGCAGATGATTTCATCCGATGAGCCGGTGCGTTTGCAGTCGATCTCGGCCTGCAAAGTCATCTGCATGGCATGCTGCAAGGTGCTGGCGGTCCAGACACC
>SBHG01000158.1 GCA_006226305.1 Alphaproteobacteria bacterium
AACATCCGAGGCGCTCCAGGCTTGTGCACAAGATTGCGGCAGGCGCTACATGTGATCTGATTCCCATTGAGTGGACTATGCCCATTTGCTACATCAGTTGCTGGATAAAAGAAGGCCGGGTCTTTTGGCACCGGCTCCCCATAATGAGACTTCAAGAAAGGCGAGGAGACAACATGAAAGTCTACGACAAGTTTTATATCAACGGCGAGTGGGTCGCTCCCGAAGGCACGGAAATGCTGGAAGTGCTGAACCCGGCGACCGAGCAACCAATCGCCAAGATTGCCATGGGTAACGCCGCTGATGTGGACAAGGCCGTCAAAGCCGCCCAAAAAGCATTCGAAACCTGGGGTCGGACAACCCCGGCAGAACGCATTGAGGTCATGCAAAGAGTGATCGCGGCCGTTCAGGCCCGCGTCGGAGAACTCGCCGAAGCCATTTCCGATGAAATGGGCGCGCCCATGTGGCTCGCCAATGCGGCTCAAGCGCCGATCGGTGTAGGTCACCTCGCAACCGCACTTGAAATTCTGAAGAATTTCGAATGGACGGAAAAGAAGGGCAACGCCCTGGTGGTTAAAGAGCCGATTGGCGTTTGCGGGTTCATCACGCCGTGGAACTGGCCGCTTAATCAGATCACCTGCAAAGTGGCACCGGCCCTCGCGGCTGGCTGCACCATGGTGCTCAAGCCGAGCGAGATCGCGCCGATCGACGCCATGATCTTCGCCGAAGCTCTGCATGAAGCCGGCGTTCCGGCTGGTGTCTTCAACCTAGTCAATGGTGATGGTCCCTCGGTGGGCGCGCCGCTCTCCTCCCATCCGGGTGTGGACATGGTTTCCTTTACCGGGTCCACACGCGCGGGCGTTCTTGTTGCCAAAGCCGCGGCCGACACTGTCAAACGCGTCACGCAAGAGCTGGGCGGCAAGTCCGCCAACATCATCCTGGAAGACGCCGATTTTGCAACCGCCGTTGCCGGCGGCGTCCAGGGCTGCTTCATGAACTCCGGTCAGTCCTGTAACGCGCCGACCCGCATGTTGGTCCCTCGCGCACGTCACGACGAAGCCGTCGGCATCGCCAAGGCCGCCGCTGAACAGGTCGTTGTAGGCGACCCCCGGGCGGAAGGCACGACCATCGGTCCCGTTGTCAGCGAAGTTCAGTGGAACAAAATCCAGGACTTGATCCAAAAGGGCATCGATGAAGGGGCCACCCTGGTCACAGGCGGTACCGGTAAACCTGAGGGCCTCAATGCTGGCTACTACGTCAAGCCGACCATCTTCGCCAATGTGTCAAATGACATGACCATTGCGCGCGAAGAAATCTTTGGTCCCGTTCTTTCCATTCTTCCCTACGACGATGAAGAAGATGCCATTCGTATTGCCAATGATACCGAATATGGTTTGTCGAGCTACGTGTCGTCGGGCGATCCCAAACATGCAGCGGCAGTTGGTGCGCGCATTCGCGCTGGCCAGGTCCATATCAATGGTGCGGGTCCGGATATGATGGCGCCCTTTGGGGGCTACAAAAAATCTGGTAACGGCCGTGAGTGGGGCGATGAAGGCTTTGAAGAGTTTCTCGAAAGCAAGGCCATGCTCGGTTATCAGGACTGATATCAGGTCAAATCTTAATGCTAAAAACGCAGAAAGGGAGGCGGTACAACCGGCCTCCCTTTTTTGTTGAATAATCTGGGTGTGTGGTTGAATTTTGCTGCAACTCTGAGTGATCTTATCCACAACAAGAGGATCTGCACCCAAAGCTGCCCTTGAACCGTCTTTGGTGGCGTGTATTCTATAAAGAAGGGGTGCCATTAAACTTAAGTCAAAGCGTATGCGCCCTGAAACCAATCTTGGGAATGGGCTTCATGGCAGACTTTGATATCCGCGTCATTCAGGAGTTCGCCGACGAAAGTCTTCGTGCGACGAAACAGGATGATATTGTGGAAAAATTCCGCAAGGAGAGCCGCCAGTTTGGTTTTAACTATTTTGTCGCCTTATCCTTATGTGACCTCGCCAATCCGCCCGACGACGTGGTCTGGATCGATCAGGCGCCCAAGGGCTGGGATCAGATTTACATCAAGAACGACTTTCAAAGTGTCGATCCTTATTTCGAGGCGGCCGTCAAGCAACGATTGCCTTTCATATGGTCGGACCGTCTTGACCAGGTGAAACGCTCCAAAGGAGTTGCGCAACCCACACACGACATGCTCGATGAAGCGGCGACCTTTGGATATGGCGATGGCATTTCAATCCCCATGCTCATTCCGGGCACACACCGGGGCTGTGTTTCTCTCACCGGCGAAAATCCAGACCTTAGCGAGGCGCCACGCCACACGATTCATCTCATGGCGATTTATTTATTTGAGGCCTGTCTGCGGATCAACAAGTCCGCCCTGCGAGATTGGAAAGCCAAAGAATTTATCGCACTGACGGACCGTGAAAAGCATACTCTCCAACTTCTTGGCACTGGTCTGAACGCATCGGACATTAGCGAAGTCCTGAAGGTGTCAGAGCCGACCGTGCGTTATTAAATCAAAAACGCCAAGCAGAAATTGGGCGCGAACAACGTGACCCATGCGGTTGCCAAGGCCATGCTCTACGGCCACATAGAAATTTAAAAAGAACCGTCACTTTTTCCTGAAATCCTATCAGATCTGATAGGTGTTTGCCGCCTGATGATCGCGGAACCTGTTTCCTGGAAAGGGAACAGCCGCAATGGTTTATGTCGTCAATTGGGAAAATCGGCATCTCTACGAGCACGAAATGGATCAGATGTTCCAGTCGCGCTACGAGACCTTCATCGCCGGTCGTCATTGGGAATTGAGTTCCCGGGACGGACGCGAGCTGGATGAATTCGATACCGATAACACCATCTATCTGATCGACAGCAAGGACGGTATCGTCAACAGCTCCGCGCGACTGATCAGCACCGAACACCCGACCATTATCAATAAAATTTTTCCGCACTTGTGCAGTGAAGAACCTCCCTGCGATCCGCTTATCTGGGAGTCGTCACGCGGTCACCTCAGCAGTCAGTCGCAGGACCCCTTCGCCTGGGTTCGCGTCATGTTGGCGCAACTTGAGTTCTCCCTGCTGCTGGGCGTCGAGCAAGTTGTCTTCGTTGTCGATACCTTCTTGCTGCCCAAATGGATAAACGCCGGCTGGAATTTAAAGCCTTTGGGGCCCCCGACCGAGGTCAACGGCGAAAGCTACATCGCTTGCTCCATCAAAGTCTCCTCCGCAGCGCTTCGGCTCATGCGGGATCGATATCAACTCAAGCGTCCGGTGTTGACCTACATCGCCGATATTCCTGACGCGGCTTAATTCGGGAAAGGATTGTTCTACAATGTCATCAAATGAGGGGGGTACCCAGGCAGAGCTTAACCATTATCTGTCCGATCCGGAGCACAAGGAACTCAATAGACACCTGTCCCGGATCAAGGACCCGGTTAAACGTCGAAATGTAATGCGCTTGATCGAGCGCGTGGCGCGCGTTTCCGGCGATCTTGAAGCAATTCGTGCCAGTGTGCTGAAACAATGAGCGTGTTCTAAAGCGATCAGTATAATCCGGGCCGCGCGCCTTTTGCAGCGGCAAAGGCTCCTCAAGCCAAGATTTGAAGGCTATAAGAGGGGCCATGTATGGTTCGCAGAAAACAAAGGCAGGTCCATGAGGGCACTGCCGCCTCCACAACTCGGGTGGCAAGAGGGCGACACCCCGCGCTCGAGCCAGTTTGACGATATCTACTTTGCGCCAGGCGAGGGACTTGGCGAGGCGCGTCATGTTTTCCTGGCTGGCAATGAGCTGCCGACGGCCTGGCATGATCGCGAAACCTTTACTGTCTTCGAAACGGGCTTTGGAACCGGCCTTAATTTCCTGGCGCTTTGGCAAATGTGGCGGCAAACCCGCCGACCTGGCCAGCACCTCCATTTTGTTTCCCTTGAAGGCTTCCCGCTGACAAAAGAAGATCTGGCGCGGGCCTTGCGACCCTTCGAGGAAATCGCAGAGTTTGCTGAGGGACTCGTTTCACGCTATCCACCGCGCATCGCTGGCTATCACCGGCTGAACATTCAAGAAGATGGCCTAACCCTGACTTTGATTTTTGGCCAGGCGCACGAAGTTTTACCGGCGTTTGAAGGACGCGTCGATGCCTGGTTCCTGGATGGTTTCGCGCCATCCCGAAATCCGGACATGTGGTCGGAGACGCTCTTTAACGCCATGGCGAGATGTTCAGCCCCTGGCGCGCGTGCGGCGACCTTTACAGTCGCGGGCGCCATACGCCGAGGATTAGAAGCTGCCGGATTTACGCTCCAGCGCCGCCCGGGATATGGCCGCAAGCGCGAATGTTTGGCGGCGCGGTTTGAGGGTTTTCAGAACCGATCTCTGCGCAAGCCCTGGTTTGCGGCACCCAAATCCCTGCCGAGGACCGCCAGCCTTGCCGTAATTGGCGCGGGCATTGCAGGCGCCGCGGCGGCTCATGTTCTCTGCCGCGAAGGTCTTCAGGTAACCGTTTTTGAAAAGGGACTTGAAGTCGCCCCCGAAGCCTCGGGTAACCCGGTCGGGCTCGTCAACCCGGGCTTTTCCTTGTCGGACGATCCCATTGCCCAGTTCCGCGAGGGGGCCTGCCTCCATGCGGTGGCGTTTTATAACAGCCTGGATTTACCAAAGGAAACCTGGCGCAATACAGGTGTCTATCAAATGGCGCCGACATCAGATGCCGCTCAAAAACAGGTCCGGCTGATCGAAATGCTGGGCAAAGAAAATCCATGGTTTGAGCTTCATTCACCAGAAGACATATCTCAGACCCTGGGGATTGCGCCCTCGAAGCCGGGACTTTATGTCCGTCAGGCGGGCGTTTTGGCGCCTAGAGCGCTCTGCGAACGCCTCTTGTCCGGTGTGCGCCTACATCTTGAAACAGAAGTTGGTTTCTTAACCCGAATGTCCACAGGTTGGGCGCTGATAGCCCCGAATGGCGACTTTCTCGGGTGCTACGATGCGGTGGTGATTGCCAATGCTTTTGCTGGCCGCGCCTTCGCACCAACAAATTGGTTACCGCTTGTGCGCAACCGCGGTCAGATTACAATCCTGCCACAAGGAGCGGATCTTCTCCCGGCCAGGCTTCCGGTTTCGTTTGGCGGATATCTGGCGCCGCCTCTCGCGCAGAAGGGCAGCTATGTGCTGGGCGCCACTTATCGAGAGATAGAGGCTGCGGGCCAGCCAGATCTTGCAGTTGCGGACAAAGATCATGAAGCCAATCTCATCGCCCTGCAAAAGGGCCTCGGCCTCTCGCCCGCAGATGATTTGAAGAACCTGGAAGGCCGGGTCGCCTTGCGTGTGCGCACCCCTGATCGTATACCTGTTGTTGGTCCCGCTCCGGTGGTCGAGACTTACCGCCGTGCCTATACCACAGTGCGGCACGGCAATCGGTTTGAGAAATTTCCTGCCGCCGATTATCACGAGGGTCTGTTTCTATCGCTGGGTTATGGCTCGCGGGGATTTCAATGGGCACCGCTGGCCGCCGAGATCCTGGCTGCAGAGATCCTGGGATATTCACCGCCAGTGTCGCGGGAGGTACTTGAAATTCTCCATCCCTCCCGCTTTATCCTGCGCGATTTACGCCGGGCCTAGGCCGACAGATCGAGCTCCTCAATTGCCCAGGCTTTCAGATCCTTCTTGGCAATCTTGCCTGTTGCAATGCGCGGCAACTGTTCTTGCTGCACCCACAGATAAGAGGGAACCTTAAACTTGGCGATATGTTGCGCCAGGAAGGTTTTAAGCTCCTCCGGGCTTGGGTCTTTGCCGGGTTTGGCGGCAACCACCGCCCCCAAGGCTTCGCCCAGACGCTCGTCTGGAACACCAAAAACGCTCGCCTCCAGCACATCTGGATGATGATAGAGCGCCGATTCAACTTCATTGCAGGAAATATTCTCACCGCCGCGAATGACAATGTCCTTGGCGCGGTCGACGATATAAAGATATCCGTCCTCGTCCTGATAAGCGATGTCGCCTGTGTGGAACCAGCCCTCGGATGTAAACGCTGTGGCGGTGGCTTCAGGCTTGTTCCAGTACCCGCGCACATTTTGCGGGCCGCGCAACAAGATCTCCCCGCGCTCACCTTGTTTGACCTCACGGCCCTCTTCGTCCACCAGCTTGCATTCGAGGACCGGCGGTGTGGGCTTACCCGTACTGCCGGGGCGGCTGACGTAACTGTCGCCAAAATTGATTGCGCCCAGAGCATTGGTTTCCGTCAGGCCGTATCCGGACCCTGGATCTTTGTCGGGAAACTTTTCTTTAAGCAAGGCAACCTGTTTGGCGGGCCGCGCAGCGCCGCCAGCGCCAAAATCCCTGAGGCTTGAAAGATCGTATTTGTCCACATTGGGAGAGTTCAGGATCTCAAACGACATGGTCGGCACGCCGGTAAAGGACGTAATGCGCTCCTTTTCAATCAGGCGCAGCGCTTCTTCCGGGTCCCACTTGTAGGTGAGCACGATTTTGCGGCCCCCGAGCACCGACATGAGATAAATCGAATGGCAACCCGTGACATGGAAGAGGGGGATCGTCATCAAGGTCGCGGGCTGATATTCCGGCTCCTCCGGCGTGCCGTTGACCTTTTCGTCGGCAAGTTTGCGGGCAGTGACGATCAGGGTCCAGCTAAACAGCGTCGAAAGAATCCCGCGGTGAGTTGAAACAGCCCCCTTGGGATGGCCTGTTGAACCGGAGGTATAAAGGATGGTGGCATCGTCGTCGGGATCAATTGGACGGTCGCAAGGCGCCTGATTTTCCTCAGGCATCAACTCTTCGTAGAGCGCGATCTTGTCAGATTTGGCCGAAGGGCAGCGCACCGCAATGATCTCAAGCCCCAGCCGGTCCTGCGCCGACCGGATGCGTTCGATGCGCTCTCTGTCGGCAATCACGACCCGCGCGCCAGAATCTTCCAGCCCGTAGTCAAACTCTTCCGCGGTCCACCAACCGTTCATGGGCACGGCAACAGCCCCAACCGACAGGATGGCCATAAAAGAGATAATCCATTCCGGATAGTTGCGCATGGCAATGGCCACCCGCTCTCCCTTTTCGACTTTATAGGTCTCGGTCAGAACATGAGACAGATTGGCCGCCAGCTGAAGGGTCTGATTAAACGAATAGCGCTCGTCGTCATAGACGAGAAAATCGAGATCACCGTGGGTGGCGCCAATGGTGAAAAAATCGCGCATGGTCGGCGGAATATTGGCAAATACATTGAGCTCGACACCGCGGATATCCTTGCGGGTCACCGCAAACATCGGCTCATTGGCCCGCAGATAGTCAACCAGCTGGTCAGTTACATTTTCAAGTTCAGTCACTTGGCTCTCCTCCTCCCGGTTGATCCTTTGCGCCAACCGTCCCTTGCGCTTTTCAAAGCCACAGGCTCCCGGGCCTTGTCAATGGCTTTCCGGGGAAATCCGCCTCAACAGTAGCAATTGCTATCTTTTAAAGAGGTCCAAATGCATGCCTGCATCCACCAGCAGGGTCTCCCCGGTCACATGGGCCGAGTTAGGGCCAGCAAAGAACAAGATAGGACCGGCAATATCTTCCGGGCGGCCCGCGCGCTTTAAAGGCGTTGAGGCCTCTTGATCGGCGACAATCCGATCAAAGGTCTCCTGGCCAAATCGATCAAGGAACCAACTGGTGCCGACAAATCCGGGGCAGATGGCGTTCATCCGGATCGCCGGTGCCAACGCCCGGGCGAGTGAAAACGTCATGGTGTTGACCGCCCCCTTGGAAGCGGCATAGGCAACTGAAGAGCCGATCCCGGCGACACCGGCAATGGAGGAGACATTGACAACGGAGCCTGCGGTGCCTCCGCTGCGGTCATAAAGCGCCTTCATGGCTGGCGCGACCGCGCGGATCATAAGGAAATTGCCGATCAGATTGAGTTTATAGATGTCGATAAAATCTTCGGGCTGAAGCTTGTCGAGGTCCCCGTGGTCGGCGAATTTTGTGCGCCCCGCGTTATTGATCAAAATATCGATCCGACCCCATTTGTCTTCAGCGGCTTTGGCGAGTTTTTGGCACGCCTCGTCTTTTGCCACATCCGCCTGGATCACGATGGCCTCGCCGCCCGCCGACACACAGGCCTGGGCCACCTCATCGGCCGCCTCTGCTCTGCTTGCGTAATTGATAACAACCTTGCCGCCCTGGCGCGCCATCTGAAGAGCCGTTTCCGCGCCAATGCCGCTAGAAGACCCGGTAATTATGGCCACTCGATCCTGAAACACGTGTTTCTCCCCGCGTAATTGTTCATTTTTGTCAGGGCATCAGACCGCAATTTGGCGCAAAAGAAAAGCGGCGCAAGCCAATATTCCGTGCCATAGTGACGAGAAATTACATCAATTGTCGGGAGGTTTGAAAATGAAGAACATCATGAAAGCTCTCGTGCTCATCTTATTGGCTGGGGTGTTGGTCGCCTGCTATCCCGAGAGCAAATATCCGCTGTCCTCGCCAGAAATCTCCGTGGTTGATGAGGACTTGATAGGGCTATGGTATGGCGGCGAGGAAGGTGACCCGAGCGAGCACTCCTATTATGCTTTTCTTCAGATCGACGATGATCGCTTTGACATTATTGGACTGAACTTCAACGACACAAAAGATGAATGGATTCGAATGTCCGCGTTCACCACAGAGATCGGCGGTTCCAAGTTCATGAGCATCACATTCGAAGATGAAAGCGGTGTTAAAGCGGCAGAAGCAGAAGACGCGGACGAACCCAGAAACTATCTTTTGTGCCGATATGAGGTTTCCGGCGATAGCAAGCTGACGGTCTATCTTATGGACGAGGAGGCCATGCTGGCCGCATTGGCGGCACAAACATCGGCCGCCACCAATAATAATTGGCTCGACAACGATGGTCGCATTACCGCGCCAACGGAAGTATTGCGAAGTGTGATCGCCAGCAGCGATGCCACCTTGCTCTTTAACGATGTGTTCGGCGTCTATGAGCGCAGGACTTAGGGCGCTTTTGACAGCGGCTTTGGTGTTGGCGGGCTCAGTCGAGGCCTTTGCCCACAATCGCTCGCAAAGTTTTTCAACCTGGACCCTTTCCCCCCAAGGAGGGACGGTGGTGTTGACCGTGGCCTCACGAGAGGTAACGCGCCTTGTCACCTCGGATGCGCAATATCGCGATCTTGCGGCGGTTTTGGCGTCTGAAGGCGGCAAATCCTTAAGTCTTCTGACAAGTAAAACGAAGTGCGCGCAAAGTGGCGACCCCCGACCACTGACCGCGCGCGAAGGTTTTGTGGCGGTGGAGTTTGTTTTTACCTGCGCCGCGCCGCCAACGGCCCTTTCATTTGAGACCTTTTTTGACGTCGCGCCTGGCCATACAAATTTTGCCAAGCTGCGCGGACTGGTCGATACCGAGACCCTCTTCACCGCTCAATCGACCCGGTTTGAGATACCATCCCTGGAATCTGGGAAGGGGTCCTCCGCATTCAGTGTTGCACGGCAATATCTTTGGCTTGGCATCACCCACATTGCCACCGGGTACGATCACCTCGTTTTCCTGCTGGCGCTTTTGATATTTTCTCTAAGGCCGCGCTCAATTTTGCTGATCGTCACCGGCTTTACCGTGGGTCATTCCATCACACTCAGTCTGGCGGCGCTGCAAATTCTCACGCCCAATACGACAACCGTGGAAGCCGTAATCGGATTTACCATCGCTCTGGTGGCGGTCGAAAATCTGACGGCCCGTCAGGGGCTCGATCGGGCGATCATCCTGGGCGCCGTCGTGACCTTCGCGGCGCTCTTCATGATCAGAGCCATGGCCGGTACCGGCATGGATTGGCTGCCGCTTGTTGGACTTGCCCTCTTCGGGATGGCCTATCTGGCGCTTATGGATACACCCCAAAGGGTGATGACCTGGCGACCGGTCCTCACCGCCATTTTTGGTCTCGTTCACGGTCTGGGTTTTGCGTCAGTTTTGCTTGAGCAGGAGCTGCCAACCGGAAATTTGGTGGCCGCCCTGCTGAGTTTCAACGTTGGCGTTGAGCTGGGTCAGCTTGCCGCGGTCGCGGTAATTCTGATTGCCGCGGCCGCTGCGGTGCGCGCAGTCCCAGTTTCCCGGCTGTCTCTCGGTCGATCGGTTCTTTCGGCAGCCCTGGTGATGGTCGGGCTCTATTGGCTTGGGAGCCGTGCAATCGGCCTCTAAGGCAGGATTTTGAACAATTTGCGGCAGCTGAACCTTGGCAAGCGCGATTGGGCATCGTAAAACCTGTCGTCGTTAAGGGACCCAACAACAAGAACCACAACGAAAGTGCGCGCCCCCATGAAACAGCCCAAGAATTTTTTCAAGCCCCTGGCCATCGGTGCCCCGCAGCCATACCGCGAAGTGCCGGTGGCGCTGGAGCGTATGATCCATTTTTTGCCGCCTCATGTGGAAAAAATGCGGGCAAAGGTGCCCGATATGGTG
>SBHG01000141.1 GCA_006226305.1 Alphaproteobacteria bacterium
CGAAGGAGGGGCAAACTGCCCGCTTCGTAATCGGCCTTCAGATTCTCAAGAGCCTCCCCGGCTTTTGACAACCAGGGCGCCAGATCCTTCTCGGTAAGGCCAGCCGCGCCGATGGTGGTTTCAAGGCATCCATCGACATTGTGCAAATAGGACATGGATGATCCGCTCTTATTCGATTCCCTCAGGTTCGCCGACGATAACAAATGTGATTTCATCTGGCGATGGGAGTCTTTGAGCGGCCCTTCTGACATCTTCCAGCGTGACCGCCTCGATTTTGTCATTGCGCTCATTGATGTAATCTATGCCATATCCCGACATCTGATAGCCCAGAAGCTGGTTCGCAATGGAGGTGTTGGAGCTAAATCGCAAGGGAAAGGCGCCGGTCAGATAACGCTTGGCATCCTCCAATTCCTCAGCGGTTAGGCCTGCCTCTCTCATTTTAGTGATTTCGTCGCGCACCACCTGCAGGGTCTCAGCGATTTTGGCATTGTCGGATGCCACCTGACCGACCCAGATGGCCGAGCGATCAAAGGGCAGTGAATAGGTGTAAATGGAATAGGTGAGGCCGCGTTTTTCACGAACCTCATGTAAAAGACGTGAGGAAAATCCACCGCCGCCGAGCGTGTAGTTCAATACATAAGTGGGAATGAAATCAGGATCTTCGCGGCCGATTGATGGCCCGGCAAAAATCACCGTGCTTTGCGGGTTCTTCATATCGATCACAAGATTGCCGCCAGTACTGGCAGCTTCAACGATGCCCATATTCAGGGGTTCACCTACCGCCGGCAAGGCACCAAAGACCTCGTCAAGGAGCGCCCCTAGCTCAGCGGCCGTAATGTCGCCCACCACACCGACTTTCAAACGATCGCGCGACAGCGCCGCGCTGTGAAAGTCTTTCAGATCACGTGCAGAAATTGAGGCGACGCTTTGGGCGGTGCCCTCGGTGGGACGCCCATAAGGGTCATCGGGAAAGAGCCGGTTGAAAAGCTCTTTTGCCGCGATTGAATTTGGGTTCATTTCCGACCGTTTAATGCCAACCAGAACCTGCCCGCGAATGCGCTCGACCGGCTCCCGATCAAAACGCGGCTGGGTCAAGGCCAACCGAGTGAGGTCAAAGGCCAGCTCTTTGTTGGCAGTGAGCGTTTGCAGGCTGCCTGTCAAACTGTCCCGGCTAGCGCCAAACGACAGAGAAATAGAATTCTCTTCAATCAGGGAGCGGAAGGTTTGGCTGTCATAGGCGCCGGCCCCCTCGTCCAACAGGGCAGAGATCAAATTGGCGGTGCCTTCTTTGCCGGGCCGATCCAAAAAGGCGCCGCCTTTGAAGGCAAAGTCGAATGAAATGATTGGGATGGAATGTTCTTCCACAAGCCAGGCCTCGATGCCACCCGGCGAGATAACGCGCTGAACTTTGATTTGGCCTGAGGCATCCTGACCGGCATCTTGCGCAGATAAGGCGACAGGGGTAACCAGAACCGCCAAGGAGACCAGAGTGAGCACACAGAAGGGTTTCAGAGACATCTTCATTGTGCGGCCTCCTCGGGTAACAACAGCCCTGTCACTGACCGATGGGGCTGTATTACTTTGCGGGCCACGGCGTTAACGTCCTGCGCGGTTACAGCTGACAGACGTTGGGGCCATTGCAGGACATCGTCAATTGTACCTCCCGTGGCAAGCTCTCTCCCGAAAAGATTTGCCAGATTGGATTGACTGTCGAGCGCGTAAATGGCATCGCCTTTAAGCGTTTTGATGGCCTTGGCCACTTCCTCCTCGGAGACCCCTTCGCTGAGCAAGCGGGCGACCTCGCTGTCGATCGCTCGTTCTAGAGCCTCCAGATCCGCAGTTTGGGAAGGTGTTGCCGAAATAGTCAGATCTGTGTCGTTAACCGCGGTTGACCCGTAAAAGACCCTCACCGCCGCAGCTACTCGGTCATTGATGACGAGTTGTTTGTAGAGGTGCGAGTTGTTGCTGCCGCCCAGGATATAGGCCAGCACTTCCAAAGCTTCTGCCTCGCGGGGTTCACCTGTGCGGGCCGAGGGCGCCAGATAGGCCCGTTGGAAAGACGGTTGCTTAACCCGCACATCTTTCATCTCAATTCGAACTGCGGCCAGAGGCTCTGCCTCATTGGCCCGGATACGCTCTGGCACTTTTCGACGCTTAAGTTTGCCATAGTATTTCCTGGCGAGAGGTTTGAGCTCTTCGGCGGTAATATCCCCCGCGACCACCAATATCGCGTTGTTGGGGGCGTAATAGGTGCGATACCAGTTGAGCGCATCTTCGCGGGTCAACCCTTCAATTTCATGCCGCCAGCCAATAACCGGCAGACCATAATGCTGGTTGCGAAAGAGCGCGGCGTTGACTTCATTGTTCAAAATGGCGGCCGGATTGTTTTCCACTCTGAATGAGCGCTCCTCCAGAACCACTTGTTTCTCGGAGGCGACCTTATCTTCGCTCATGGTGAGATTGGCCATCAAATCGGCCTGCATTTCCATCATCAACGGCAATCGATCCAAAGCGATGCGCTGGAAATACCCGGTGTAGTCATAGGAGGTGAAAGCGTTGCGCAGGCCACCGTTGCGCGCAACGATCTGCGAGAACTCACGCGGCTTCAGTTTTTTAGTACCAGACGACATGAGGTGTTCGAGCAAATGGGCTAACCCAGACCTGCCAACAGCTTCGTCCGCGGCGCCGATTTTAATCCAGACCATATGGGTGACAACGGGCACGCGGTGGTCCGGAATGACCACCACCTGCATGCCGTTTCGCAGGGTGAAGGTCTCCGGCTTCAATCGCTCTGAGAAGTCAAGATCATCGGCGGAAGCCGGCGCGAAGGCCGAGACCGCGAGAAGAAAGTAGACGCACAGGCCGCCCCAAAAGCGGCGTTTGGGATGGGTCATAGCATGCTCACAGCGATGGGGTGACGTTAGTCTTGATTGTTGTCTTCAACAATTTCAGGCGTCAGAAATTCGTCGTTCGTGGATGATTGGGTACCCTCATCCGTGGTCTCTTCATCAGAGGTTTCTTCTGCGTCCTTGCTATCTTCGTCTTTGTCGCTCTTGCGCCAGAAGAAGATGCGCTCGGAAAAGGTCTTGCGCTTTTCGCGTTCGACATATCTTTCCTTGGCTTCTTGCGCGGCTTTGTCGGCGGAGCCCGCCACTTCCGGTGGTGCGGCTTCCGTCTCGTTCTTGCGCCAGAAGGCAAGACGCCCAAGCATGGTTTTTCTTGGCGCCGTGCTCACCGCGTAATCTTCTTCAACGATCTGGCGAATGGAGCCATCCGTGTCGTCGGCGCCGGCCAGGGCGATAAGCTCTTTTTCACCCTCCGTTTGGGTCGCTGGCGCGACTTCATTGCCTGCGGTTTGAAAAACAGCGGTTGAGGCAGCGCTGGAAGGGCTCTGCTCATTCGGCCGGGCGGCCCCAGGCTGCGGCGGGCGCAGGGAAAAATCCGGTGGAATTACCAGCGGGGCCTTTGTGACCACCGCAAATTCGTCCGGAGCCGTTTTTTCAAGGCCGAGCGCACTGCCGATGGAAGAGCAGCCGCTGGTGGCGGTTGCCGCCAGGCCAAGCCCAAGGCAAAGACCCAAAATGCGCGCTGCTTTCAATGTAGAACCTGATTTCGTCATAATACTCGTCTGCCAGATTGATGCTTCCTCAAACAGAAGCGCCGTGCCTCAGTCCCCACACTTCAGCGATGGTTAATTTACATAGGTTCGGAACCAGAACTGGCCGAATCCTCCTCATTTGCGTCCTCTTGTTTAGCAAAAAAGGCATCCCATACCAAGAGAACAACACCGATGGAGATGGCGGCATCGGCGACATTGAATATATAGGGGAAATAAAGGGCGCTGAAATCAAAGAAATCAACCACCGCGCCATATAAGATCCGGTCGAGGGCGTTGCCGATGGCGCCGCCGATCACCAGCCCCAGGGCCAGCGCGAATAAGGGTCGCTCAGCCTCCCAAAGCCACCGCAGGAGAACGCCGACAACCGCCAGGGCAAAGGCGATGAGCGCCAATCGCCCCACAAGCGTATCGGCTGAAAACAGCCCGAAACTGACCCCTTCATTCCAAACCATGGTCAGATTGAAGAACGGCAGGACGGGAACCGACACCTTGGCAGGCAATTGGAACCCATAGAGAATCCAGTTTTTGGCGATCTGATCCAGCAAAAAAACCAAGGCGGCGGCCAGCGCGCCAAACTTGCGCAGGGCGTGATTTCCCAGCCGCGCCTCTATTTTTTGCCAGAGATCTGTCACTTCAGGAGGCCTTCAGACTTCAAATAGCGCACCGCATCGGCATCGCGCACCGACAGGGTCGGATAGTCGGGGTCGGACCCGACTTCGGGCAGGATCCGCCAGGAGCGCTCACATTTGCCCCCTTCGGCCTTTTGCGGAACCACCGCCACTCCGGGCACGTCAGACAGGGCAAAAGCGCCGTCGGGAGCGACCCCCTCGATCAAACGGGCCTGAGAGGTGATGGACACCTCCGCCAGGTCAACCCCTTCCAAAGCCGCAACATATTTGGCATCGGACACATAAACCTGTGGATTGGCCTCAAGGGAAGAGCCGATGCGTTTTTCGCGGCGCTCGATTTCCAGTGCTCCGGTCACGACGCGGCGCAATTCGCGCAGGGTTTTCCATTTCGCCGCCAAGGCATCATCGCGCCAATTCGCCGGGATGTCGGGGAAAACCTCCATATGGATGGTCTGATCTTCGCCGTCGCCGAAACGCGAGAGCCATACCTCTTCCATGGTGAAGACCAGGATCGGCGCCAGCCACTTGGTCCAGCAATGGAAAATTTCGTCCAAGACCGTGCGGCAAGCGCGGCGACGCATCGAATCCGGGCGGTCGCAATAGAGACTGTCTTTACGGATGTCGAAATAGAAAGCTGAAAGTTCTGTGGTCGCAAAATTATGCAGCGTGTGGAACACCCGGTTAAAATCATAGACCTTGTAGTTATGACGCACGAGCTCATCGAGTTCTGCGAGCCGGTGCAGCATATAGCGCTCCAGCTCCGGCATGTCGCTTACATTGACGCGCTCAGCCTCGTCAAAGCCGGCGAGGCTGCCGAGCAGGAAGCGAGCCGTGTTGCGAAGCTTGCGATAAGCGTCTACCGCGCCTTTGATGACTTCATTGCCCAGCTTTGTGTCATCGGTAAAGTCCGAGCTGGCTGTCCAAAGACGCAAGATCTCCGCACCATATTGCGAGGTGACTTTATCCGGCGGCATGGCATTGGTGCCGGACTTGGCCATCTTGTAACCCTTCTCGTCCAGGATGAACCCGTGGGTGAGAACCTGGTCATAGGGCGCCCGGCCCCGGGTTGCACAGGATTCCAGGAGGGAGGAGTGGAACCAGCCGCGATGCTGGTCCGACCCTTCCAGATAAAGATCGGCGGGCCAGGTCAGCTCTGGACGGTTGTCGAGGACAAAGGCGTGGGTCGAGGCTGAATCGAACCAGACATCGAGGATGTCACTCACTTTCTCATAGTCTTCCGCCGCATAATCATTGCCGAGAAAACGGGAGGCCTCTGACGTGTGCCAGGCGACAATACCTTCTTTTTCGAACGCTTCGGCGATGCGCGCGTTGACCTTTTCATCTTTTAGAAGTTCGCCGGTTTCCTTGTGCTTGAACACACCGAGCGGCACGCCCCAGGTGCGCTGACGGGAGATCACCCAGTCCGGGCGATTTTCCACCATGGCGTAAATGCGGTCATGACCTCGGGCCGGAAACCATTCGACACGGTCGATCTCGCTCAAGGCACGCTGACGCAGGGTGGTCGGTCCGAACTCGTCGTTGATCTCCTTGTCGAGCGCGATAAACCACTGAGGCGTGTTGCGGAAGATGAGCGGTGCTTTTGACCGCCAGGAGTGGGGATAGGAATGTTCCAGATGACCGGTCGCCAACATGGCGCCGCGCTGGATCAACTCTTCGCTTACCAGCTTATTGGCTTCGCCGAACTTGCCGGCGCGCTTGCCATCGGCGTGGATGACCGTCTTGCCGCCAAAGAGCGGCACATGATCATAATAGACGCCGCTCTCGTCGACCGTCTGCGGCACTTCAAGGCCGAACTTGCGGCCCACATCGTAGTCTTCCGCGCCATGCCCCGGAGCGGTGTGAACAAACCCCGTCCCTTCCTCATCGGTGACATGATCGCCGGGAAGCAGCGGCACGGGGAAGTCATATCCGGCGCCTGCAAAGGGGTGGGCGCAGATAACATCGGCCAGGTCCGGACAGTCGCCCAGCCGCGCAAGATCGGTAATTTTGGCGGCTTCAGCCACAGATCCAGCCAAGGCATCGGCAAGCGCCAGACGATCCCCGACTTTGGCCAGCGAATCTTCGCCGACAGCTTTGATCTCATAAAGGCCATAGGCCACATTTTCGGAGTAAGCCACGGCGCGGTTGCCCGGGATGGTCCAAGGCGTCGTGGTATAGATGACCACGCTGGTGTCTTTCAGGGCATCTGGGCCCTTGGTCACTGGGAATTTCACCCAGATGGTGGCTGAGATCTTATCGTGATATTCCACTTCGGCTTCCGCCAGAGCTGTCCGTTCCACGGCGGACCACATGACCGGCTTCGAGCCTTGATAAACCAAGCCCTTCATCAGGAACTTGTGAAATTCCCGGACGATCTGGGCTTCAGCCTCAAATTGCAGGGTCTTGTAGGGATGCGCCCAGTCGCCCATGGCGCCCAGACGCTGAAACAGGGTTCCTTGCACATCAGTCCAGTGATTGGCGAAGTCGCGGCACTCCTGCAGGAAGTCCGCGACCGGCACTTCGTCCTTGTCTTTGCCGGCCTTGCGGTATTTTTCCTCGATCTTCCATTCAATGGGCAGTCCGTGGCAGTCCCAGCCGGGCACGAAAGGCGCATCTTTGCCCATCATCTGCTGGGAGCGGACAACGATATCTTTCAGGATGCGGTTAAATGCGTGACCGACATGCGCCTCGCCATTGGCGTAGGGTGGTCCCTCGTGCAGGGTAAAGGTTTCGCGGCCCTTCGATTGCGCGCGCAAGCGATTGTACAGGTCCATCTTCTGCCAACGTTCCAGCCAGATCGGCTCGCGCTGGGGCAGACCGGCGCGCATCGGAAAATCGGTTTGAGGCAGAAAGACGGTATCTTTATAGCTCACCGCGCCTTCCGCAGTATCGGCGGCGGTTTCGGGAGAGTCAGTTTTTGTCATCGGTGTTTTTCCCACTCGTCATCACGGCTTGATTGCTTGGTCATTCGCAGTCCCGGCTCAGCGCGTGACGAGAACCCCCGCTCAAGCGCCGACCGGGCAGATAATTCGAATTATCGCCGCGGCAATGGAGGTCAGAATTTGGACGCTTGTGTGGGTCATGGGCGGGTTTTAGCAATGGATTTGGACGGCGTCTAGGCCGATTTCCGCCCCTCTCCCTTAAAAGATCAGGCGTTTCAGGCGCTTTCACGCATCCCGGAGATGATTTCCCGGGCGGTGACGCTGTCGGTCTCGATCTGAGCTTTGAGGGCCTCCAGGCCGTCGAACTTGCGCTCAGGCCGGATGAAATCGATGAAGGACACCTCAATGGTCTGCCCGTAAAGGTCACCGTCGAAATTGAAGAGGTGAACTTCAAGCAGGCTATCCTTCTTGTCAAAGGTGGGCCGATTGCCGTAGTTGGCAACCCCATCGTAAAGCCCCTTCATAGGGCCGGAAACCACCTCGACCTGAACCGCATATACCCCGGTTGCAGGCTTTAACAGCCGGTCGAGACGAATATTGGCCGTGGGAAAGCCGATCGTGCGCCCTCGCTGGTCGCCTTTTTCGACCGTGCCCTGGACCGACCAATAATGGCCGAGCAGCCTGGCCGCCTCCGCGGGTTTACCGTCGCGCAGAGATTGGCGAATGCGGGTGGAGGAAAAGACCTCATCATCATTGTCGGCGGCGTTGATGGTGTGCTGGGAAACCGGCTCCACAACAGAGACCCCGACACCCTCTTCCGCGCCCATATAGGACAACAGCGTAATATCGCCGGAACGTCCCGCGCCAAAACGAAAGTCATAACCGGTCACCACATGAATGATCCCCAGGCCATCAATCAGCACGTCCTGAATGAAATCGGCGGCGTGCTTGCCCGCAAGACCTTGATCAAACGGCAGAGCATAGAGGATATCCACGCCCTCACGCTCCAAAAGTCTTGCCTTGACTGGCAAAAGCGACAGGCGGAACGGCGCTGCATTGGGGGCGAAAAACTCGCGCGGATGCGGCTCGAAAACAATAACGCCAAGCGGCACGCCCAGTTTTTTGGCCTCCATGGCCGCTCGCTGGATCACCGCGCGGTGACCCTGATGCACGCCATCGAAATTACCCAGCGCAACAACGGCGCCGCGATCTTGTGGTGCTATATCCGAATATTGGTGGATGATTTTCATGAGGGAGTCAGCTCGCACGTTTGTTATTTTAATCCAAGTCTTGTTAACGGGACTCAATACAAACGCGCGTTAACCGATGTCTCCTGTTGTAACAGTCAATTGTTTCGATTCATTAAACAAGGGATTCAGGCTTTGTTAGCAATCCCCGAACCTTACTCACGGCCGGTTTGCGACCATCATCACCGCTTCGCCATCGACGACGACTTTATCCTTGACCAGGCATTCGGTCTTGAGTGTGACCCGGCGGCGTGCGGTATTGATCTCGGCGACGGTGCAGCGGGCCGTGACCGTATCGCCAATTTTGACAGGAGCCTTGAATTTCAACTCCTGGCTCACATAAATCGCGCCCGGCCCGGGCATTTTGGCGCCCAACACTGCCGAGATGAAACCGGCTGAAAGCATGCCGTGGGCTATGCGTGTCTTGAACATGGTCTGCGCGGCAAATTCTTCATCCAGATGGACCGGATTGGTGTCGCCGGTCACCCCGGCATAAAGCACCAGGTCGGCTTCGGTAACTGTCTTTGAAAATTCCTCAGACTGGCCAACGGACAGATCTTCAATGAAATAGCCTTGCGCGCTCATGGAGCCTTCCTTCCTTTTTTTGGGGGCTCTGCGGCCCGGGGCCGTGATGGCACAGGCAGTTTGGGGGTTCAAATGAAATCTTCTTTATGAAGCCAGTGCCGCGGTTCAGCACAGCCGATCCATCATGAAATGCGGCCGGAGACCCAAATCTTCAAAGAGCGCGCGCAGACCTTCCCGGTTCAGATCCCCATTGGCCAAAAAGCTTTCTGCCGCATGGATGCCGCCGCCGACAAAGAGACTGTCGATGCCGAAGTTCTCAGCGCCGAAAATATCCGTCTTTGGCCCGTCGCCGATCATCAGGAGGTCTGAAGGCCCGACATCCTCGCCCATCATTTCGGCGAGCACTTTCTCCGCCTCTTGATATATCGGGGCATGAGGTTTGCCGCCGTATAGCGTTTTTCCGCCCAGACCCTCATAAGCCGCGGCAATGGCGCCCGCGCAATAGATCAGTTTGTCGCCCCGATTGACGACCAAATCCGGATTTGCGCAAACCATCAGAAGGTCCCGGGACCTGATTTCAGCGAGCAGATCACGATAGTCCTCGGGGGTTTCAGTTTCATCATCGAAAAGACCCGAGCACAGGACAAACTCCGCCTGATCGACCTCAACTTTGTGTATGTCGATCCCGCTTAAGAGCGAATCGTCGCGTTTGGGAGGGCCGATGTGAAGAAACTTCTGCCCCGCCCTCTTTTGCAGCTCGACCCGGGTAACATCGCCTGAGGTTACAATCGCGTCATAGAAATCATTGGGGACGCCAATTTCGGTAAATTGCGCCGGAATGGCCGACGACAGTCGCGGTGAGTTGGACAAAAGGACAACGCGGCCGCCCTGGGCACGATAGTCCCTTAAAACGTCTACCGCTTTTTCAAACGGACTTCGGCCATTGTGAATAACGCCCCAGATATCGCAAAGCACGGCCTTGTAACGCCCTTGGAGCTCAGCAAAAGCGTGGATGACTTGAATGTCTTTGGAGGATCTTATTTTTGTCATGGCCGCCCTTATATCAGGCTGGCAGGGCCAAGGAAGCCACTTGGTTTATAATTTTCTGTGGTAGGAGAGCTTTGGCTGATCAGGATCGACCCCAACGTTTCCGGCAAAAAGGGTCGCAGGGGCATTTTCGGACTGGATGCGGGCTTCCACCTCTTCCATGGGCCGCGGTTCCCCGAACATGAACCCCTGGCCAAAACCAATCCCCAGCGCTTCAACGCGGTCAAGCACTCGTTGCTCTTCAATGCGTTCAATGACGAGCTCAATAGCAAATTGACCGGTGAGGGCTTGAA
>SBHG01000156.1 GCA_006226305.1 Alphaproteobacteria bacterium
GCCTGTTTGACATTGTCATGAACCGGCGCTTCCTTGGTGGCAATAAAGCGGGTGCCCATGTTGATGCCGTCCGCGCCAAGCGCCAAAGCCGCAACGAGCTGTTGAGCATTGCCTATGCCGCCGGAGGCCACAAAAGGGATATCCAGCTCTTCTGCCGCGCGGGGCAGAAGGATCATATTCGGAATGTCATCCTCGCCGGGGTGACCGCCACATTCAAACCCGTCAACGCTGACCGCATCACAGCCGATGGCCTGGGCTTTCAGGGAGTGACGCACGGATGTGCATTTGTGGATGACCTTGATGCCTGCCTCTTTCATGGCGGGCATATAGGCCTCCGGGCTGCGACCGGCGGTTTCAACGATTTTGACGCCGCCATCAATGATCGCCTGGATATATTCCGGATAAGGCGGCGCGGTAAAGCTCGGCAGGAAGGTCAGATTGACGCCGAAGGGCTTGTCCGTCATTTCCTTGCAGCGGGCGATTTCCTTGGCCAGATCCTCCGGCGTGCGCTGGGTGAGGCCCGTAATGATGCCAAGGCCGCCGGCGTTTGAAACGGCTGAGGCAAGCTCGGCCAATCCGACGAAATGCATGCCGCCTTGGACAATGGGATGTTCAATTTCAAAGAGTTCTGTGATCTTTGTTTTCATGCGGTTTTCCTCCCCGCTTTTTTATCAAAGACGATGAGGCCGCTGAGTGTTCAGCGGCCTTTTTAGATGCTTTGTCTGGACTTAGAGGGCTTCGAAGAGGCCCGCCGCTCCTTGTCCGCCGCCAATACACATGGAAACAACACCGTATTTTTTGCCGCGGCGCCTAAGTTCGCGCAGCACGGCACCGGTCATCCGTGATCCGGTCATGCCGAAGGGGTGACCGATGGCGATAGAGCCGCCGTTGACATTGTACAGCTCCGGGTCGATGCCCAGATTGTCGCGACAATAAAGGCACTGAGACGCAAAGGCTTCGTTGAGCTCCCAAAGGTCAATGTCATCCAGTTTCAGGCCCGCATTTTTCAAAAGGCGCGGAATGGCGAAGACCGGGCCAATGCCCATCTCGTCCGGCTCGCAGCCAGCCACGGTAAAGCCGCGGAAGACACCCATGGGCTCAACACCGGTTTGTTTGACCATTTCCTCGCTCATCAGCAACGTCATGGAGGCGCCGTCGGAGAGCTGGGAGGCGTTGCCAGCCGTCACTGATCCACCTTCCTCAAAAGCCGGCGGCAGCTTGGCAAGACCGTCCATGGTCGTGCCCGGACGGTTGCATTCGTCCTTGTCCACAGTGACATCCACTTTCGACTGCTCTCCAGATTCTTTGTCCGTGACCAGCATGGTTGCCTTCATCGGCACAATCTCTTCGGCAATCCAGCCCTGTTCAGCCGCATTTGCGTAGCGCTTTTGACTTTCAACCGAATAAGCATCCTGCATTTCGCGCGTGACCTGATAGCGGCGCGCCACGACTTCTGCCGTGTTGCCCATAGCCATGAAAATCTCCGGCTTTTCTTCAAGGAGGCGTGGGTTCTTTTCTGCCTTGCCGGGCTCGACACGGGCACGCATTGAAATTGAGTCCGCGCCGCCAGCCATGGCGACCTGAGTCTGGCCTGATGCGATCTGTGTGGCGCCAATAGCAATGGACTGAAGGCCTGACGAGCAAAAACGATTGATCGTCTGGGCCGCGGTTGAAACCGGCAATCTGGACAGGATCACCGCCAGGCGACCCAGATTGCCGTCCTGCTCACCTGTATGGTTGGCCGCCCCAACGCAAACATCTTCCACACTGTCAGGCGCAACATTGGGATTGCGGTCCAAAAGGCTGTCAATGCAATGGGCGAGCATGTCATCAGAGCGCGTAAGGTTAAAAGATCCGCGGAAGGATTTGGCAAGGCCCGTGCGGACACTGTCGACGACGTAAACGTCTTTCATGGTGTTTCTCTCTTTCCTAAAAATATGATGAGCCCTTGTTGGGCTTCTTGTTTTTTCAAGCCGACTAGATGTAGCGCGAAAGTGAGCGGGCGCTCAAGGAGCAACTTTGGAGCCGGAAAATCAGCCGGGCGAGACCCTGGCAAGCGGGCGCCTGTGATAGAATCCCTTTCTTTTCAAAGCCTTGCCCGCTAGTCTCCTTAAAAAAGGCGCCCCAAAGCGGGCCAAGTCAGGGAGAGAAATGATATGACCGCTGAACATTTTGACGTGGTCGTGGTTGGGGCGGGCATTTCCGGCATCGGGGCGGGTTGTCATCTGACCATGAAATGTCCAGATCGCCGTTTTGTTATTTTGGAGGCGCGCGACCAGATTGGCGGCACCTGGGATCTGTTCCGCTATCCAGGCATCCGGTCCGATTCGGATATGTTTACTCTCGGGTTCTCCTTCAAACCCTGGCGGGATGATGACGCGATCGCCGGGGGCGATAAAATTCTCCGTTACCTCAATGAGACCATCGATGAATATGGCCTGAAAGATAAGATCCGTTTTGGCCATGAGGTTGTGGCAACCAATTGGGACTCGCGATCGGCACGCTGGACCGTCGATGTGCGGCGCAAGGGCTCCAATGAAGTAACGCAGTTTACCTGCCAGTTTCTTTTCATGTGCTCAGGCTATTACGACTACGAGGAGGGTTATCTGCCTCAGTGGCCTGGCTACGGCGACTACCAGGGCACGCTTGTCCATCCGCAGACGTGGCCCGAGGGTCTTGATTACAAAGGCAAGAAGGTCATTGTCATCGGGAGCGGCGCCACCGCTGTGACGCTCGTGCCTGAACTTGCGAAAGAGGCCAGCCACGTCACCATGCTGCAGCGCTCACCCACCTATATGGCGGCGCGGCCGCATCAGGACCCGCTGGCGAACTGGCTGCGAGGGAAATTGCCCGCCAAATGGGTTTACGGCATTACGCGCTGGAAGAAGATCTTGCTGGGCAACTATTTTTACAAACGCTGTCGTGCCCAACCTGAAAAAATCAAAGCCTGGCTGGTCAATCAGGTGCGCCATGAGCTGGGCCCCGACTATGACGTGAAAAAGCATTTCACGCCGCATTACAATCCCTGGGACCAGCGATTGTGCCTTGTCACCAATGGCGATCTCTTTGATCGCATTAAAGACGGCAGCGCCTCGGTCGTCACCGACCACATAGACCGCTTTACCCCGGAAGGCATTCGCCTGAAGTCGGGAGAGGAGCTGCGCGCGGACATCATTGTCACGGCAACGGGACTTAAAATGAAGTTTCTGGCAGGCCTTCAATTTACCCTGGATGGCGCACCCGTCGATTTTATGAATTCTCTTTATTATAAAGGTATGATGTTTTCAGGAGTGCCCAATATGGCGGCCTCCTTTGGTTATACCAATGCCTCCTGGACTCTGAAATGCGATCTCACCTGTGATTATGTCTGCCGATTGCTCAACTATCTGAAAGAGACGGGGACTGAGGTCGCGACGCCGGTTCTGGACGACCCGAGCGTTGAGGAAGAACCCTGGCTTGATTTTACTTCCGGCTATATCGAACGCGCCCGCGATCACTTTCCAAAGCAGGGTAACAAGATGCCCTGGCAACTCCATCAGGACTATTTCAAAGATCGCAAGATGTTGCACAAAGGGGCACTTGACGACGGCGTGATGCGATTTTCCTGATTTCAGGTAAGCGGCTGGAAGACCCTTTTGTCGGTGTCATAATATTCCAGCTGCCCTTCGGCGATATCGAGATACCAGCCATGGAGCTGAAGGCGGCCTTTGCCTACGGCTTCGGAAACAAAGGGAAAGGTCATCAGATTCTCCAGGGAAAGCTTGACCCCTTGACGCTCGGCGGCGCGCAGGAGGGCGCGGCCCTCAAGACTGTCGTCCTCTGCCAGCGCGCGCTCGCGGGCCTTAATGAGCAGATCCGTCCAGTGGCTCAAGAATTGACCGCCGACGGCCTCTCCTTCCTGCCGTTTGACCATGGCTTCGACGCCGCCGCAATGGGCATGACCCATGATGACAATATGCTCGACCTTGAGGCCGGTCACCGCAAACTCAAGCGCGGCGCTGGTGCCGTGATAATGACCTTGCTGCTCATTTGGCGGTACAAGAGCGGCCACATTGCGAATGGAGAAGATGTCTCCCGGGTGAGTTTGGAAGACAATCGCCGGATCAACACGCGAGTCCGAGCAGGCAACCATGGCAAATTGCGGGTTTTGACCGTAGCGCAGCGTTTCGCGAAAAAGCTCAGGGGACTTTTCAAAGTAGATTTCGCGGAACTTGCGAAAGCCATCCGTCAGGGCAGAAGTATCACTCATGGAAAAAATCAAGGGCTGGGAAAATTAAAGGCTGGGAGAATTAAAGCTAAATCGTCGACAAGCTAAGACTATTTTGGCCTTTTCCGCCAGAACGTTTTCGCTCTGACGTCATTTCCTTTTCAATTTCTTCCGTCCAACATACCCATTGCGGTACATATCTACCCTTCGCGGGTCGCGCCTTGGCATTCTTACCAACTGGTCAACGTTTGAACTGCGCCGCCTTGCCGTAGGTCAGTGTTCGCCACAGCCATTCGAAAGGACCCTGATAAAACCGCTTGAGCCACCACGGGCTCACCACAAGCTGAAACACCCAGATCGCAAACACCACAATGTAGAGCTGAGGTCTGGAAAGGTCGCCGACCAGCGCCAGACCCGCGCCGGTAAAGAGAAAAAGGCAGATGATTGAATGCGACAGATAATTGGTGAGCGCCATGCGGCCAACCGCGGCAAGGCGCGCCATGAGGCCTGACAAGAGCCCTGCCCGCAGCGCCAGACAGATCGCGCCTATATAACCGGTCGCCATGAGAAATCGACCAAGGTGATAGGTGGGCCAAATATAAGTGTAACTCTCAAGAGCGCCAAAGCCCGATGAATATGCGCGCCACACCTCGTAAAAATTTATGATCAGCCCGACGCCCAAACCGACCCCCATCATCTTGATATAGGCCTCGCGGGACAGTTTGTTTTGCAGGATACCCGCCTTATAGAAGGCCATGCCAAAAAGCATCATGGCAAGCGCGTCCCAGATCAAAAAGGCCGGGAGCGCCAATTTGGTCATGATGATTTTATGGGCGGTATTCCACTGCAGCGCAGTCCAATAGGAGGTTTTGCGCGCCGCCAGTTCAGCATCAATGGTTTCCTGCGAGGGGAAATTTTCAGCCAAAAATTCTTCCCAAACCTCGGCCCACTCAACAAGGTCAGGGTCTATCGAAGATGGATCGGATGAGACATGAACCTGGTCATAGGCAGCCTTGGCGGTGGTATATTCATAGCCAAGCCCCATTAAAATCAAAGCGCTGAAGAGGGTCACGACAAGACCGGCAATCATGAGTGCACGGGCACTTAGGTTTCGGAACCAATAGAGGATTGCCCCGGAGATGGCGTAAGTAATCAGAATGTCGCCATTCCACAAAAACACATAGGCATTTAGGATGCCGAACATCAAAAGCCAGAAAGTGCGTTTGTAGTGGAGTGAAAAGGCATGTTCACGTCCGGCTGTAAAAAGCACAACACCGGCGCCAAACAGAATGGAAAAAAGACAGCGCATAATGCCTTCGCCAAAAATTTCAACACCGGCCCAGGTGAAGAGCGTGGCATTGAATGTCTGGGTGACATCGATACCGGGATTGGAATAGTTGGCACTGATGAGACCAAATCCCAAAATATTGAGAAGCAAAATTCCCAGAAGGGCAAAGCCGCGCAATACATCAAGTGATTGAATGCGCGCGCCTTCACTAATTGGCGCCTCCAGACCTTCCTTTTCGCCGACTGGCATTGAAACATCACTCATACCACTCTCTCCCCTGAAGCGTCAGATGATGGCCGGCCCTTGAACGCGGGCCGGCAGGCGTTTGTTTGAGATTAACCCGGGCGGTGTAATGCGCAAATTTTATTGCCGGACGGATCGCGCAGATAGGCCAGATACATGGCACCGGCGCCTTCGCCGCGCAGCCCGGGCGGATCTTCACAAGTGGTGCCGCCATTGGCCAGACCTTCGGCATGGAAGGCATCGGCCGCAGCCTGATCGGCTGCCCGGAAACCAATGGTGCCGCCGTTGGCAGGGGTCGCCGCTTCGCCATCAATTGGCTTGGTCAAGCAAAAGACACCCGTGTCTGTCACATAAAAACAGCGCCCTTTGGGGTCCATAACCCCGGGTTTGTGGCCAAGCGCGCCAAGAACCGCATCATAAAAGGCCTTCGACTGTTCCACGTCGTTGGCGCCAACCATGATGTGAGTAAACATAACTTCCTCCGGTACAATAAATAATTATAGGATGCGAAACCCTAGACCCGGTACCTGGCATCTACAAGGCGTAACTTGCGGACTTCATTAAAAGGTTCACTTGCCGCCCAAACGCCCACAATCGCTTTCGCGCCTAACTGCTCGAGCGCGCGGCAATGGCGTCGGCCTTGCCCACCAGATTTTCGGCCTGCTTGATGGAGGCCAGATCAATCATACGGCCATCAAGCGAAACCGAGCCCTTGCCTTCTTTTTGCGCAACCTCCATTGCATCGAGAATACGCTTTGCTCGGGTGATTTCCTCCGGCGAGGGGCTCATCACTTCATTGGCGGCGGCAATCTGGTTGGGATGAATGGCCCACTTACCCTCGCAGCCGAGCACAGCGGCGCGGCGGGCGGCGGCCTTGTAACCGTCCATGTCTGAGAAATCGCCAAAGGGTCCGTCTACAGGGCGCAAACCATTGGCCCGGGCCGCGACCACCAGACGCGCCATGGCATAGTGCCACATGTCACCGATATCCGTTGAGCGGTTGCCCTGCCCGTCGTCATCGCCAAGCACCAGATAATCCGGATTGATCCCGCCAATGGTGGTGACCCGCGCTCTTGTGCTCGCGGCATAGTCGGCGACACCAAAGTGCAGGCTTTCATTGCGGCGGGAGGCGGCGGCAATCTCGGTAATGTTCTGCATGCCCAGAGCCGTTTCAATAATGAGCTCAAACCCAATACGCTTGTCGTAGCCGCGCGCATCTTCGATCTGAGAGACCAGCATGTCGACCGCATAAACATCGGCCGCCGTGCCCACCTTCGGTATCATAATGAGATCAAGGTTTTTACCCGCCTGCTCGACCACATCAATGACATCGCGGTACATGTAATGAGTGTCGAGCCCATTGATGCGCACGGAAACAGTTTTGCCCGTCCAATCCAACTCGTTGAGGGCAGTAATCGCCTTGACCCGGGCGCTGTCTTTTTCATCCGGCGCAACAGCATCCTCCAAATCAAGGAACACGACGTCCGCGTCAGAAGCCGCCGCTTTTTCCATAAGCCTTTCCTGACTGGCGGGCACAGATAACTCACTTCTGTTCAGCCGTGCCGGGGCCTGATCAACGACATAAAAACTCATCGGATTACCTCTTTCCCTGGTAAGCGTTCAAGCAATGGCTACGAAACAAGGTTTTCAGGGGACCTGTCAATGATTAAGCCAATGGCTCAAAAAGCTTGCCCCGATCCACGCGGACACCTGTTGCCAGGGCGTTTACCTTAAGAATCAATGGCAATGAGCCGCAAGATTGGTCATACTCTGGGCGCGACCCAAACCAGCTGGTTGATCCCATGACTGTGAAAACCAAAGAGGTTGTCAATCCCTCCGCGACGCTGCGTGAAGCTATTTTGGACGCGTCAGCAGAGGGCCCGACAACACAAATTGATCCGGTTCCGGCAACGGACTTTAGCGGCTCAGAATATTATCTGAACCGTGAACTCACGTGGCTGGCGTTTAATCAACGGGTTCTCAGCGAAGCCAATGATCCACGCACACCGCTTTTAGAGCGCGTGAAGTTTCTCGCAATCGCCGGATCCAATCTCGATGAATTTTTCATGAAACGGATCGGCGGCCTGAAACAGCAAGTCGGCGCGGGTTTGCATAACCTGACGGTTGATGGCCGTACGGCTCAACAGCAGATCGACGAATGCACCGCCGTCGCGGTCGAAATTCAAAACGCCATGCGGAATGTTTATCGATCGTTGCTGCGGGACCTGAAAAAACACGGCATCAGAATTTCTGATTACAAAGACCTTACCCGCGAAAAACAGGACGAACTTCGGCAGGTCTTTATCGATCAGATTTTTCCCCTGGTGACCCCCCTGGCGATCGACCCGGCGCACCCCTTTCCTTTCCTGTCGAATTTGTCACTCAATCTTCTGGTATCGCTCAAGCGTGCCGGAAGCCGCGAGGACGTGCTTGCGCGTATCAAGGTTCCTGTCGGGCACGATGTGCCGCGGTTTCTCAAGCTGAGCGAGGGGCATGAATATGTGTGCCTGTCGAGCGTCATCGCGCATAATCTTGATCTCCTCTTTCCAGACACAGAGATAAACTCGGTTGAACTTTTTCGAGTGATCCGTAATTCCAATACAGAGCGCGATGAAGAATCTGCTGACGATCTGCTGGTTATGATCGAATCGGAACTTCGGGATCGAAAGTTCGCTCCGATTGTGCGACTGGAATCTGAAAAACGATTTGATCCGACGCATCAGGGCATGCTTTGCGCTGAACTGGGCCTTCATGAAGAGATGGATGTGTTTCAGTCCAAGTCTTTCATCGGCATGCGCGACTTAATGGAGATCGCGGAGATCGATTTGCCGGAGCTGCATTTTCCGGACCACCATCCCATTATGCCGGTTAAATTGGCAGACGGTCGTAACATTTTTCATGTGGTGCGCGAAGCCGGTTCGATCTTGTTACACCATCCTTATGAATCCTTTGTCTCCTCGGTGGAGCGGTTTCTCCTCGAAGCGAGCCGCGACCCGAAGGTGCGCGCAATCAAGATGTCACTCTATCGGACCTCGTCCGACAGCCGAATTATCGACTATCTTGTCGAGGCCGCGCGTAACGGCAAACAAGTGGCCGTGGTGGTGGAACTCAAGGCGCGATTTGACGAGGCGGCCAATATTCGCTGGGCGAACCGTCTCGAAGAGGCGGGCATTCACGTAACCTACGGAGTGGTCGGATTGAAGACCCACGCCAAGGTCGTTCTGGTGGTGCGCGAGGATTATAACGGACTAAGGCGTTATGCGCATATCGGAACCGGCAATTATCACGCCGGGACCGCGCGGGCCTACTCCGACCTTGGATTGATTACGAGTGATCCGCAAATTGGCGCCGACCTGTCGGAATTCTTTAATTTTCTGACAACGGGATGTGCGCCGATCCGGCATTATCAGAAAATTCTTATCGCGCCCAAGATCCTCAAGAAGCAGATGATCGCCAAAATTTCGCGCGAGGTCGAAAAGTCGACAGAGCAGGCCCCTGGCCTGATACGCATCAAATGCAATGCGCTGGAAGATCCTGACATTGTTTGCGCGCTTTATGAGGCCGCTGAACGCGGCGTGAAAGTCGAACTTATTGTTCGCGACAGCTGTCGGCTGCGACCGGGCATTGTCGGCAAGAGCGACAATATATCAGTGATCAGTATTGTCGGTCGGTTTCTTGAACATGCCCGGATCTTTTATTTTCGCAATGGCGGCGAAGAAGAATATTTCATCGGCTCAGCGGACCTGATGCGGCGTAATCTTGAAAGCCGTGTCGAAGTTGTGGTGCCCATTGAGGAACCAGAACAGCGCATTGAACTCAAGGCAATCTTTGACCTGCAGCTGGCGGATCAACGTTCGGCCTGGGATATGAGGCCGGATGGCACCTATGTCCAGCGTCGACCAGGGCGCAAAGGGCGCAAGATCGGATCGCAGCAAAGCCTGGTCAAACGCGCTGAAAAACGAACCCTTGACCGGAAGAAGCGCAAGCAACGCAAGCCCAAGGGTATTGCGAGTTAAGCGCTTTTGTCTCCCTCCCCTGCGCCGGATCGATAAGCAAAGTATGATCGACAAGCAAATCATCTCTGCCAAAGCTGTTATTTTCCATGACGGGCGCGTCCTGCTTCTGGAACAAAGCAATGGGCGCTGGGAACTGCCGGGGGGCCGCGTCGACAAGAAAGAACCGGTTTTGCGCGCCCTGGCGCGCGAAGTAAAAGAGGAAACCGGGCTGGATGTGGAGGTCGTGAAACTCATCTCGACCCATATCCATAAGAATCGACAAGGCGAGGATGTGGCAACGCTCGCCTATTTGTGTCGCCCCAAAAAGAAACCGAGCGAGAAAAATATCCGCCTGTCCAAAGAGCATCAGGACTGGGATCTGGTTAAGCCGGGCAAGCTTGAGAAATACAAGATAAGACCTCAGCACCGTGACGCTATCGCTGCCGGCGCGCA
>SBHG01000087.1 GCA_006226305.1 Alphaproteobacteria bacterium
TCGCCAGCTCGCGGCCGATCTGCTTGCGCGATTCATAGACGGAGCGGCCTTCGATCACACTGTCGGGGCGGGCGAAGTAAACATATTCAAAGATGCAAAAGCGGCTCGGCATATCCACGAAAGGACGAATGCTTTCAATGCGATCTTCGGAGATAATCACCATCTCGCCAGGCTCGATATCGCGCTCGTAAGTGGCGCCGATAATGTCAAAGGCGCAGGATTCCGATGCCAACACCCAGGCCCCTTCATACCGGCCGAGCACCAGCGGGCGCACACCCAGCGGGTCGCGCACGCCAACCATTTTTTTGTTGGTAAGCGCCACCAACGAATAGGCGCCTTCCACCCGGCGAAGGGCAGCCGCGAAACGATCCTTGAATGGGCCTGGCTCACTCTGAGAGACCAGATGCAGGATCACTTCGGTGTCGGAGGTGGAATGAAAAATCGAGCCATTAGCGACCAGCTCGCGGCGCAGCACCTCAGCATTGGTGATATTGCCGTTATGGGCCACCGCCAGCCCCCCGGTGGAAAGGTCGGCGAACATCGGCTGCACGTTTCGGATATTAGCGCCGCCAGCAGTCGAATAACGCACATGGCCGATGGCCCGGTCACCGGGTAGACGGTCAATGACCGATTGCTTGGTAAAATGATCGCCCACAAGGCCGATGCGTTTCTCAGCGTTAAAGTTCTCCCCGTCGAAGGCAACGATGCCCGCACCTTCTTGCCCCCGATGCTGCAAGGCGTGCAGGCCGAGCGCTGTCAGAGCAGCAGCGTCACTGGCGCGACAGATGCCAAAGACACCACATTCATCAAAGAATTTGTCTTCTGCAAGTTCGTCGGCAGGCCTTCCGGGGCGGTGGGGGGATAGGGGGGAAGGTCCGGCTTCGAGGGTCATTTAATCATCCGCGGAAGATTGGAAAAGTTGGTCGATCGCTTCGCGTTCGGCGTTGCTATAGCCCGGTTCCTGTCCTCTGTCATCCCCTTGTGAAGAGGTTTCTTGCCTTGGATAAGTGGAAGTTTGCGCTTTGTCGCCTTTCAGCCCCGGCACCAGCGTATAATAAAAGTCTGTGGTGTCCTCAATCATCGGCCGAAACTTGGCATCCACAAGCCAATCCGGCGCCCGTTCAGGGTTCATGAAAACATCGAAGCCGAAGTAGGCGACGGTGACGATGACAAATCCGCGCACCATGCCGAAGAAAAACCCGAGCGTGCCATCGATCGGCCCCGGGTTCGTGCCCGCGATATTCTTGACCAATCGGTTGGAAACATACTGCATGGCGAAGAGAACCAAAAGGAACGGCAAGGCAAAGGCCAAAGCGTCCGCCGCCAGTCCCACGCTCACCACATTGCGAAAGGCGGGGCCAAGGAGCGGGATCATGGCAAAGCCGAAATAAACCGCGCCCACCCAGGAAATGATGGTGAAAAACTCGCGCACAAAGCCTCTGAGCAGGGCGAACAGCCCCGAAAGCAGCATCACGGCGACGATAATGATATCAATAGGTGTAATAGGCATCGCTCAATATTTACCACAAACTCATGGGGCAGGCTGCAAATAATCAACCAGCTGGTGTAATTGCTCCATCTCTGTGAGCGTCAGGCCACTACTTGAAGCGGCCCCTTTGCCCTTGGGGGGCGAAGGCAGGATGGCTTGGGAAAAGCCCAGCTTTTCGGCCTCTTTAAGCCGCGTATCCCGTTGCCCCACCGGTCGCACGGTGCCTGAGAGGCTGATCTCACCAAAGAGGACACAGTCCGCAGGCAAGGGCACATCAAAGGCTGAAGAGACAAGGGCCGCCGCCACAGCCAGATCCGCGGCCGGCTCTGTAATCCGGAGGCCTCCGGCCACATTGAGATAGACGTCCTGTCCCCCAAAAGAAATGCCGCAGCGCGCCTCCAAAACCGCCAGCACCATTGACAGGCGCCCACTGTCCCAGCCGACGACGGCCCGTCGCGGTGTCCCGAGGCTGCTCTGGCTGACCAGAGCCTGAATTTCAACCAGGAGCGGGCGCGAGCCCTCAATCCCGGCAAAGACGGCCGCGCCGCTCGCCTGGGTCTCCCGGCCCGCCAGAAAGAGCTCGGAGGGATTGGTGACCTCGGCCAGACCCTTGTCGGTCATCTCAAAGACGCCAATCTCATCTGTGGCGCCAAAGCGATTTTTCACCGCCCGCAGGATGCGGAACTGATGGCCGCGCTCCCCCTCAAAATAAAGCACTGCGTCGACCATATGCTCCATGACGCGCGGCCCCGCAATCTGCCCATCTTTGGTTACGTGCCCCACGATGAGCACAACGGTGTTCTTCTTCTTGGCGTAGCGCACAAGCTCTTGGGTCGACGCGCGCACCTGCGCGACAGTTCCCGGTGCGGACTCAAGTGCGTCCGACCACATGGTCTGAATAGAATCGATGACCAAGACATCCGGCGCTTTGTCGAGGCTGCCAATGATGTCGCGCAGATTGGTTTCCGAGGCAAGTTGCACATCGGCTTCGGAGAGGCCGAGCCGGGAGGCCCTGAGGCGCACCTGGGCAATGGCTTCCTCGCCCGAGACATAGACCACCTTGGAGCCTTTGCCGGCAAGGCGGGCGCAGGCCTGGAGCAAAATGGTGGATTTACCGATGCCTGGATCCCCGCCCACCAGAATGGCTGAGCCCGGAACGAGCCCGCCGCCACACACCCGGTCGAACTCCGTGACGCCTGAGATCAGGCGCGGTACTTCCTCGCTTTCGCCAGATAGGGAGACAAGCTCAATAGACTTGGATTTGCGTTTCGCACCGCCGGCTGCCAGAGAGCCCTTGGGCCCCGCGCCAACGGCTTCTTCCACCAACGTGTTCCACTCGCCGCAGCCATCACAGCGACCCGCCCATTTGCTGGCAACCGTGCCGCAGGATTGGCAGACATATTGGGTGTTGGAGCGAACCATGGACATCGGGAAAATTATCCGGGCATCAAAAGTATGTTGAAGTGGGGCTTTAGGGTTTTAGCACGTCCATCTGGATAGGGCCTTCCGCGCGCCCGTGGATGAACTGATCGACCATCGCATTGCCGCTATCGTCGATTGATTCGGCGGGACCTGCCCAGATAATTCGCCCCTTGTAGATCATTGCGATCTGGTCGGCGATCTTACGGGCCGAGGCCATATCGTGGGTGATCGAAAGGGTCGTTGCGCCGATATTCTTAACCGTCGAAACAATCAGATCATTGATCACATCCGCCATAATCGGGTCGAGGCCGGTCGTGGGCTCATCAAAAAAGATGATATCGGGTGTATTGGCGATGGCGCGGGCCAGACCCACGCGCTTTTGCATGCCGCCGGAAAGTTCCGCCGGGTAAAGGTCACCCACTTCGGGGCCAAGCCCCACCTTGGCCAGATTCTCATTGGCGATCGCCCGTGCTTTGCCACGGGCCACGCGCTTGTGCCCATAAAGCAGGCTAAAGGCGACATTTTCCCAAACCCGTTTGGAGTCAAAGAGGGCCGCCCCTTGAAACAGCATCCCGAATTTGCTCATCAGGTCGTCGTCGCGCTTGCCACGCAGGCCGGTGACGGGTGTGCCATCAATTTTGATGGTGCCCTTGTCAGGGGTAAGCAAGCCGAGAATGCATTTCAGCATCACGGATTTACCGGTCCCCGAGCCGCCGATGACCACCATGGATTGGCCGGACTGAATGGTGAGATTTACACCGTTCAGCACCTTCTTGGTGCCAAAGCGCTTGTGGACATCAATGAGTTCGATTTTGGGAGTAGCCATCGTGCGCGCCCTCAACTGAACAACAAGGAGGTGAGGACGTAGTTCGACGCCAGGATCAGGATCGAGGCCGAAACCACCGCATTTGTGGTCGCCGCGCCTACCCCTTGGGCGCCGCCCCGCGAATGATAGCCATTGTAACAGCCCATCAGCGCGACGATGAAGCCAAAGACCGCCGCTTTCCAAAGGCCCGAGGTCACGTCATCGACCGTGACAAAGTCGACGGTGTTGTTGATATAGGCCGCCCCATTAAAGCCCAGGCTTTGAACGCCCACCAGATAGCCGCCCATGATGCCGATGACGTCGCCGACAAGCACCAGAATGGGCAGGGTAATGACCGCTGCCAGAATGCGCGGCGCCACCAGATATTTCATCGGGTGGGTGGAGAGGGTGCTGAGCGCGTCAATCTGTTCGGTCACCCGCATGGTGCCGATCTCGGCGGCAATAGCCGCGCCAACCCGCCCGGCCACCATAAGCCCAGCCAATACGGGTCCCAGCTCGCGGGTAATTGCCAGCGCGACAATGTCCGGCACGACGCTTTCCGCGTTGAACCGCTCGCCGCCCAGATAGATCTGTAAAGCTAAAGCGCCACCTGTAAAGATTGCCGTAAGTCCAACTACAGGAAGGGAAAAATACCCAATCCGAAGGAGCTGCTCAAACAGGATCCGACCATAATAAGGCGGCATAAAGATGTGGCTCACCGCACCCCAGGCAAATCGGCTGAGGCGTCCGGTTTGGGCCAAAAAGGCCAGAAACACCCGGCCAACCCCCGCGAGGAAATTCAAATCTTGCATACCTTAAAGCTCATCCCCAGAGACAAGGTTTCCATCTATAACATAGCGCTTCGTGTAGCGAGCCCCAAGACTTGTCAGCACTTCATAGCCGAGGGTTCCGCCTAATTTTCCAACCCGGTCGACGCTGAGATGCGATCCCAAGAGCTCGATCCAGTCGCCTGCCTGTGCCTTCTCCGGCGCTACGTCGGTCACGTCGAAGGTTGTCAGGTCCATGGACACCCGGCCCGCAACCGGAACTTCCCGGCCCGCCAGCCAGCCGATCCCGGCATTGGACATGCCCCGCCGAAAACCATCTGCGTAGCCAAGACCAACAACGGCGATTCGGCTGTCCCGGGCCACTTTATACGTTGCGCCATAGCCAATGCAGGTGTTTTTAGGAGCTTCGTGAACTTGCAGGATTGGGGCGTGCAAATAGGCCACAGGTTCAAGACCAAGCTGGGCGGTCAGGGCATCCGATCCGCCGTAAAGCGCCAGCCCTGGCCGCACCAGATCGAAATGGTAGGGGGCACCCAACAGGATCCCGTCGGAGTTAGCCAAGCTACGAGAATGCGCTGGAAGAAGTGATGATAACTCACTGAAAAGATTGAGTTGTTGTTCATTCTTAGGATCAGAAAAATTATCCGCGCAGGCAAGGTGGCTCATGACCATCATCGGCCCAAGTCCCGCCAGGGCTGTGTTCGAGCCAGCCAGGACGCGCACCTCCTCAGCGGAAAACCCGAGCCGGGTCATGCCCGTGTCGATGAAGAGGCCAATGGGTGCCAAGGCGCCGCCCTTGGCTTTCCAAAGCTCAAGCTCCGCGGGAGAATTAAGAATGGGCCGAAGGTCAGCTTGGGCGTAGGTGGTGAGGGTCGTTGCCGACAGCCCCGCGAAGATATAGATGGCGGCATCGCCCACATGAGGCCGCAAGGCGGCGCCTTCCGCCGGGTTGGCGACAAAGAAGGTGCGGCACCCGGCCTGGATGAGCACCCGCCCGACAGGCCCCGCGCCGCATCCATAGGCATCGGCTTTCACCACTGCGCCTGTCTCGGCCCCGCCTGCGAAGGACCGCACTGCCTGCCAGTTATGCACCAGGGCCGACAGGTCGAAGGTCACCGTGGGTCGGCTCTCCTCTACAGATGGCATGTCGAAGGGCAGGGCTGTCACGTCGGTCACTTGGCGCCAAACTCCAATTTTCCCAAGAATCGGGCGCAGTTTAACGGCATTTCGTTAAGGAAATGAAGGTCTTCGGCCTCACCGATCCAAATTGCTTGGATCGAAATGGTCGTCGGCCACCAGATTGGCGAATTTCGTAATATTGGCCTGGAAGGCGAGGTCCACCTTGCCGGTCGGTCCGTGGCGCTGCTTGCCGATGATGACTTCCGCCTTACCGTGGACGCGGCTCATCTTCTGTTGCCACTCCTCGAATTTCTCGAACTCTTCTTCAGCGGGCTTGGAATTCTCAACGTAATACTCTTCCCGGAAGACGAACATCACCACATCCGCATCCTGCTCAATCGAGCCGGATTCGCGCAGGTCCGACAGCTGTGGCCGCTTGTCATCCCGGCTTTCGACCGCCCGAGAGAGCTGGGAGAGCGCTATAATTGGAATATCAAGTTCTTTTGCTAAAGCCTTGAGACCTTGGGTAATTTCCGAAATCTCCTGGACCCGATTGTCGGTCTTCTTGCGGCCCGATCCGGTGACCAGCTGAATATAGTCGACAATGAGGAGGCCAAGATTGGCGTTGCGCTTCAGGCGCCGGGCCCGCGCCGCCAGCGCCGCGATGGAGAGCCCACCCGTGTCGTCGATATAAAGCGGCACGCGCTCTAAGAGTTCCGAGGTTTCCCGGATGCGCCGGTACTCTTCTTCGTCGATCTGGCCGCGCCGCATGTTCGAGGAGGGCACGCCGCTTTCTTCCGCCAGCAGACGCGTCGCCATCTGTTCCGACGACATTTCGAGTGAGAAAATCCCGACCACGGCGCCATTGGCAACCTTTTCCGTGCCATCGTCCTGCTTTTCTAGGCGATAACCCTTCGCCACGTTAAAGGCGATGTTACAGGCGAGCGAGGATTTCCCCATGCCCGGACGCCCGGCGAGGATGATGAGGTCAGAGTTCTGCATGCCGCCGAGCTTGGTGTCGAGGTCCGTAATGCCGCACGAAAGCCCTGACAAATGGCCATCCCGCTTAAAGGCATTGCCAATCATATGGATCGATTCAGCCAGCGCATCCGGAAAGGCTTTAAAGCCGCCTTCGTATTTGCCCACTTCCGCCAGTTGATAGAGGTGCTGTTCGGCTTCCTCAATCTGCTGCTGCGGCTCGGTATGAGAGCTCGGATCAAGGGCGGCTTCCATCATGTCTTCGCCAAGACGAATAAGCCCGCGCCGCATGGCCATATCAAAGATCGCCCGGCCATAGTCGCGCACATTGCGCACGCTGATAAAGGAGGAGGCGAGGAAGGTGAGGTAGGAAATACCGCCCAGTTCAGCCATATCCGCATCATCCTCAAAGCGCGGTTTGAGTGTCACCGGGTCGGCCACATTGCCGGCTTCAATGCGCTGCGCCATGGCGTCATAGATCCGCGCGTGAAGCGATTCGTAAAAATGATCTGATTTGAGGAAACCCTGAACCTTGTAATAGGCCTCATTCGACACCAGGATCGCCCCCAAAAGCGCCTGTTCCGCCTCCACATTGCACGGCTGGGTGCGGTCCTTGGAAGGGCCAAAGCCGGCATCAATAACGTTGGAAGCGTGGGTGGGGTCGTCCATTTGGGGGTCTCTCATTACTCGCAAGGCCACCATAGGCCAGGTCATCAGTTCTAGCCAGTCTGTTCCTGAAGAGCAGCAACTATTTCATCCTGCCAGTGGATGCTGGGGATAAGATCGGCCGAGAGACCCTAACAATGGATCCTCATCCTGAGGAGCGCAAAGCGCGTCTCGAAGGATGAGACGAATTTCGCCATGCTTCGAGACGAGCCGTTCCGGCTCTCCTCAGCATGAGGTTGAAGAGCTATGCAGCCGGGTTCCCGCCTGCGCGGGAACACGAGTGATAATAAATTGTTCCCCCGCGCAGGCGGGGGTCCAGAGCGGCCCAGGTTTGCATCATTTGCCGCCCATGGATTTCCCGCCTGCGCGAGAATACCAAATCTATGGCGCGCGCATTCGCCATAAAAAAGGGCGGCCCCTCGGGACCGCCCTTAATTTCTCGAAGATCAAGAAAGAACTTAGTCTTCTTTGGCTTCTTCTTCGGCAGCTTCATCAGAAGCAGTTTCAGCCGGGGCCTCTTCAGAGAGCGTTTCTTCGGCTTCATGGGCCAGCTCTTCGCTTTCGAAGACTTCTTCGGCCAGAGCCAGAGCTTCTTGCTCTTCGTCGGTCCGATCGCCGATCACGTCTTCACCGCGCGCCTGACGCTCTGCCTCATCGGCGGAACGGGCCACGTTCATCACAACCGTGACGCTGACTTCTGCGTGCAGACGCACGGTGGCGTCATGAAGTCCCAGCATCTTGATCGGCTGATTGAGGACGATCTGGCTGCGAGCAACCGTGAAACCGTTTTCGGTCAGAATTTCGGAGATGTCACGCGGGGAGACAGATCCATAAAGCTGACCGGCTTCACCTGCCTGGCGCAGAACCACATATGTAGTGCCATCCAGTTTTGCGGCAACCGCATCGGCTTCCTTGCGGGCTTCCAGGTTGTTGGCTTCGATTTGTGCGCGCTGGGTTTCGAAAATCGCGAGATTTTCTTTCGTGGCCCGACGGGCCTTGCCTTGACGCAAAAGATAGTTACGAGCGTAGCCGTCTTTGACTTTAACGACATCGCCCATTTGGCCGAGTTTCTCGACGCGTTCCAGGAGTACGACTTCCATGTGCTTATCCCCTTCCTTACTTGATCACGTAAGGCAAAAGAGCAAGGAAGCGGGCGCGCTTGATTGCGCGTGCCAGTTCCCGTTGCTTTTTAGCGGAAACAGCCGTGATACGGCTCGGGACAATCTTGCCACGCTCGGAGATAAACCGTTGCAGCAGCTTGACGTCCTTGTAATCGATCTTCGGAGCATTGGCGCCGGAGAACGGGCAGGTTTTGCGGCGACGGAAGAAGGGCCGACGTGCCGGACCGCCTGCAGATTTTGAATTCTCAGCCATGGCTTATTCCTCTTCCTCAGAACTGGATTGCGACCGGTCGTCATCACGTGACGGACGCGGACCCCGGGGGCCGTCTTCGCGGCGCGGGCGGCGGTCATCGCGGCCACGCGATTGCATGACGGCAGACGGGCCTTCTTCGTGCTCTTCCACACGAACGGTCATGAAGCGAATGATGTCGTCATTGAGCTTCATTTGACGCTCCATCTCAGCAACAGCTTCGTGCGGCGCTGTAATGTTGAGAAGGGCGTAGTGGCCTTTGCGGTTCTTTTTGACTTTGTATTGCATCGTCTTCAGACCCCAATATTCGGTCTTTTCGATGCTGCCACCGTTTTCGGTGATCACGCCCTTGAACTGATCAAGGAGCGTTTCGACTTGTTGCTGCGACACATCTTGCCGCGCAATAAGCACGTGCTCGTAAAGAGGCATTAGATACCTTCCTTTATGTTGTTCAACGAAACAGCGGCGCTTGGGGCGAGGGCACCATGCCCCTCCCAAACGATGGTTCACTGGATCCAGAGTGCTTCCACGAGCAGAAGTCTCAAAAACCTTCCGAGGAAGGGTGACCCAGGACCGCCGTCCCGGAAAGCCGGGATTTATACGGATTTCTCCCCAAAAATCAAACAAAAGGAGTAATTTCGATGGATTTTTCACCGAAACCGCCAAAAGGGCTGAAATCCTTGACTTCCAGGGGCGCTCAGGCTCTTTATGCCGACAACAAACCACCCCTTTTGGCAACCCTCAGGAACAATATTTCATGAAGCGTGCATTCACTTTCCCCGGCCAGGGTTCCCAGGCCGTTGGCATGGGTCAGGCCCTCTCGGAGGCCTTTGCTCCGGCCCGCGCCGTCTTTGAAGAGGTCAACGAGGCTCTGGGCCAGGATCTCACCAAGCTGATGTTTGAAGGGCCCGAAGACGCCCTGACCCTCACCGAAAACGCCCAGCCGGCCCTGATGGCCGTTTCCGTGGCGGTGATGCGCACGCTCGAAGAAAAGGGCGTCAATCTGGCGCAAACCGCCTCCTTCGTGGCAGGTCACTCTCTCGGTGAATATTCAGCACTTGCGGCTTCTGGCGCGATTTCTCTGGCCGATACGGCCCGGCTCCTGAAAACTCGTGGCCAGGCCATGCAAAAAGCCGTTCCCGTGGGCGAGGGCGCCATGGCCGCCATTTTGGGTCTCGACCTTGAGGCGGCCCGGGCTGTGGCCGCTGAGGCCTCAGAAGGCGATGTGTGCGCCATGGCCAATGACAATGCGCCCGGTCAGGCGGTCCTCTCCGGGTCCAAAGCTGCCATTGAGCGCGCCTGCGAGATCGCCAAGGGTAAAGGGGCCAAGCGCGCGATGCTCCTGCCGGTTTCCGCACCATTCCATTGTGCCCTGATGGCGCCGGCCGCCGAGGTTATGGCCGAAGCGCTTGCCGCTGTTGAGATCAAATCGCCAGCGGTGCCGCTGGTCGCCAATGTGGTCGCTGAAGCGGTCACCGACCCGGA
>SBHG01000034.1 GCA_006226305.1 Alphaproteobacteria bacterium
CCTATAGCGCGCAGCTGGATGGCATCTATAAAGTTGAGCATGAGGGTGCTTCGTATGTGTTCTCGCAGATGCAATCGATTTCCGCACGGCGCGCCTTTCCCTGTTTTGACGAGCCGCGCTTTAAAACACCGTTTGATGTGGTTCTGCGGGTGCCAGATGGCCATGTCGCCTTCACCAATGGCGCGGAGCTTTCTGTCGAGACCCAGGCCAATGGGTCACAGGTTTACCATTTCGCGGCGACACAGCCGCTGGCAACTGAAATCCTGGGGTTTGCGGTTGGACCTTTTGATGTGGTGGAAGGGAAGGCTCTGCCGGCCAATGACTTGAGGGATCGAGAGATTCCATTGCGCGGAATTGCCCCGCGCGGCGATGGCGAAAAGATGCGCTATCTCTTGGATATTACAGAACCGCTTGTAGGCTATTTTGAGGAATATTTTCAGCAACCCTATCCCTTTGCCAAGCTTGATCTTGTTGCGGTGCCCGATTTCCAGGCAGGCGCGATGGAAAATGCCGGCATCATCATGTATCAGGACTCCTCCTCATTGGTCGATGACCGCACGACGTTGGCCGCGCTTTCCGGGATTGTGAGCACACATGCCCATGAGTTATCGCACCAATGGTTTGGCAATTTAGTGACACCGAAATGGTGGGATGATATTTGGCTCAACGAATCCTTTGCCAATTGGATTGCGGCAAAGGCCTCTGACACGATCGAACCGTCTTGGCGTTTCCAGGACGGTGTTGTTCGCGAGTCGCAAGGTGTCATGGAAGACGATAGCTTGGCCGCTTCCAGGCGCTTGCGTGAGCCTATTGTTATTCATGATGATATTGCCAGCATTTGGGATGGCATCTCCTATGCCAAAGGGGCGGGCGTGCTGACTATGTTTGAAGCCTTTATCGGGCCGGATGCCTTTCGGGATGGCGTTCGTCTGCACATGCAGCGATTTGCTGGGGGCTCTGCGGATGCCTATGACTTTTTGCAGTCACTGGCGGATGGCTCGGGTTATCCACTGGCGGCTGATGCCATGGAAAGTTTTCTCACCCAGGCGGGGGTTCCCTCCCTTGAGCTTGACCTTAAATGCACGGCAGAAGCGGCAAGTCTTCATGTCACTCAAACCCGTGGTTTGCCCCTTGGGAGTCGCTCTGATCGCAATGTGAGTTGGTCGGTCCCCCTTTGTTATCGTACAGAAATGGGTGAGGCTTGCCGGTTGATCACAGAACCTGAACAAACGATCTCTTTAGGCGCGCGTTGCCCGGCTTATCTGATGCCCAATCGTGACAGTAAGGGTTATTATATTTGGTCACTTGACGAAGCCTCTTTTGCCGCATTGGCGGAGCATCGCTCCGAGATGAACCTTCTTGAGAAAAGTTCAACGCTGAGCAGTATTGATGCGGCTTACAAGAGCGGGCTGATCGATGGGAAAACCGTTATCGCCCTGGTCAGGCCCTTCGCCATGGACGAGAACGTGAGGGTCGTTTCCGCCGCAGCTCAAATGCTTGTGGCGCTGGATGATTATTGGGGAGAGACCGGCGATAAACCCGATTTTCCAGCTCTCTACCAAGAGCTCTTTGGGACGTGGTATGTGGCGCTTGGACTTGAGCCCGGCTCTGAGTTTGACGCTGATGACCCACAAGGAACCGCCAGGCTGCGCCGATCCTTAGTTGCTATCTTCGCGCAGCGAGTTGAAGATCCCGATTTGCGGGCTCAATTGCGTGAGATGGGTGAGGTCTATACCGGATATCATCGAGCAGAGGGCCCTCGGCCTCAGGATGTGCCACGCGCCCTTGCCCCGCAGGCCCTTGGGATAGCGCATCAGGATTTGGGGCCGGACTTCGGGCGGGTTTTGCTTGAGCTTATGCCGCAGGTACATTCTCCCTATGAGCGATACCAAATTCTTGGTGCTTTAGGTGACAGCAAGGATCTGGCATCTGCGGAAGATTTGGTAGTCGACGTCTTTGATGGGGCGCTCTTGCGCTCCAGTGAAAGCCTCAGCGCACTATATCGCTTCATGGGGAATGAGGATTTGCGTCCTGCCTTGCTGGACTGGTTGGGTGAGAAGGGACATATGTCTCAGGTGGCGCGGCGGCTGCCCGTTGACGATGGGCGGAGTGTCTATCTGAGTGGGTCGATGATCTGTGATAGCGACGAGCGCGCCAAGTTTGAGGCGATAGCGCGGGGGGATTCAGAAGGCATCCTTGGCGCAGCGCGCGCGCTTGATCAATCCCTGGAGCGCATTGATCAATGCATGGCGATCCGGGCGCACTTGCAGAGCGCCGCCGGTCATTAATCTCAATTACCGATTGGCGCCAGGCACCCAAAGGACGTCGCTCGCGCCCTTGTCGTTGGCATAGCGGGCGGCGACAAACAGGAAATCCGACAGGCGGTTGATATATTTCAGGGCGGCCTCGGAAATCTTTTCGCTCTCAGCGGCTTCCACCATCAAACGTTCGGCGCGTCGGGCGATGGTGCGCGCCAGGTGCAGGTTGGCCGCCGCCTCGCAGCCGCCGGGCAGGACGAAGGAGGTCAGCGGCTCCAGCTCCGCGTTGAGCTCATCAATCTCATTTTCAAGACGGGTTACCTGCGCCTCAATGATGCGCAAGGGCTCGTAGCCAAGGTCGGACCCGTCTTCCGGCTCGGGAGTGCCGAGATCTGATCCCAGATCAAAGCAATCGTTTTGAATACGCGCCAGCATCTCATCCAACTTGCCGGTGGTGTAGACCCGGGCCATGCCAATGGCGGAATTGGCCTCATCGACGGTGCCATAGGCGGCGATGCGGGCGTGGGTTTTGCCGACACGCTCACCGGTGACCAGAACCGTGGTCCCCTTGTCGCCGGAGCGGGTATAGATCTTGTTCAGCTTGACCATGTCAGTAACTCACCTGTCCGCGCAAAAAGGCAATGATGAGGATGAGGACCACGGCCCCAAATTGCAGGCCAACCCGCCAGCGCATGAGCAGGTTGGAGTTGGAGCGGGCAAATTCACCGCCCCGCATCATGGCGTAGACGCCGAGCAGGAGGGCTGAAACCACCGCAAAGAGCATAAGCGGCAGCATGTAATCGGTGAGAAAGTCGGCCATGTAATGGGTCCCGAAGTTTGAGAAGGTCTGTCTGTGGCTATCATAGCCAGCCAGAGGGCTCAAGGGAAGGTGCAGCCCCTTGTGACCGGAGGGTTGGCACCCCCTAATTTTCCTTGCGGGCGGCGGGCCCTTGGCCAAAGATGTCGCTTAAAAAACGGGAGGATAAACGATGGCAGAACTCATCCGCCGATTTGCGGAAGAAAAGGGCGCGGCGCCTGCGCTGGTGGACGATTTCCGAACGCGCAGCTGGTCCGAGTTTAACGAGCGGGTCAATCAGCTCATGCATGGGCTGCAGGCGCAGGGCCTTGAGATCGGCGCCAAGATTGGTCTTTTGTGCTCCAACCGGGCTGAATATTTCGAGGTACTGGCGGCCACGGGCCATGGCAGCTGGTTTGTGGTGCCGATCAACTGGCATTTTGTGGCCGATGAGATTGCTTTCATTGTCGAGGATTCCGGGGCGGATGTTCTGGCGGTCGATGGGCGCTTTGAAGAAGAGGCGCGCAAGGCGGTTAAAATGATCAAGGGGCTGAAGCTCGTTCTCCTCATCGACGGGACGCCCGGCGATGGATTTGAGGATTATGAGGCCTTTCTCGCCGCCCAGTCCAAAGATGAGCCTGAAACCCAAGGCATGGGCTCGGTGATGTTCTATACCTCCGGCACAACCGGCCGGCCCAAAGGCGTGCGTGGCAGCGCCGCCAGCAATGTGGGGGAAAGCATGGAGGTGGCCGACTTTGTGCTGCAGGTGATGGCCGATACGGTTGGCGTGCCGCGAGGGGGCTGCGCGCTCCTCTGCGGGCCCGCCTATCACTCGGCGCAGTGGGCCTTCTCTTATATGCCCTTGATGGTGGGCTCAACGGTGGTGATGCAGCACAAGTTTGATCCGGAGGCGACCCTCGGTCTCATCGATCAATATCAGGTCACCAACAGCCATATGGTGCCGACACAGTTCGTGCGGTTTTTGAAATATCGCCAAGGGGCCGAGGACGTTCATTTTGATGGCTCGAGCCTGAAGATCATCTGGCATGGGGCGGCGCCCTGCTCGCCGGCCATCAAGAAGGATATGATCGAATGGTGGGGACCGATCTTTACCGAGTATTACGGCGGGACTGAGGGCGGCTTTGCAACACTCATCGACTCCGAAGACTGGCTGGCGCATCCGGGCTCGGTCGGCAAGGCAACCGCCTCCAATGAGATCATGATCGTGGACGACGAGGGCAACCCTTGTCCGCCTGGTCAGCCCGGCACGATCTATCAGCGCTCCCTGGTGGGCAGCGATTTTGAATATCACAACCGACCGGACGAGACCGAAAAGCGGCATCTGGAGCCCGGCGTCTTTACCCTCGGGGATGTGGGCTTCCTCGACAAGGACGGCTATCTCTTTTTGACGGATCGCAAGATCGACATGATCATTTCTGGTGGGGTGAACATTTATCCGGCTGAAATCGAGAGCGTGTTGGTGACGCATCCACGCGTGCATGATGTGGCGGTCTTTGGCGTGCCAAACGAAGAGTTCGGCGAGGAGATCAAGGCGGTGGTGGAGCTCGTTGGCGGCGGCGCGGGCGATGACGCACTTGTGGACGACCTAAAGGGCTTTGCCGCCGAACATTTGGCAAAATACAAAGTACCGCGCAGCTGGGACTTTTCCGATGAGCTGCCGCGCACGCCCGCGGGCAAGCTTTTGAAGCGCCTGCTCCGCGACCCTTACTGGGAAGGCAAGACAAGGTCGATTTGATGGGGGACTTGCGACCAGAGGGCCAGCCTGCGCGGTCGCTTGAGGTGATGCGACATGACGGCGCCTTTGCGGCACTGGTGCCGATTGATCCGGTGTCGCATGGGGGTGACCTATGGGCGGCGGCGCAGGACCCAGCGATCTGGACTTACATGCCCTTTGGCCCTTTCGCCTCGCGGCTTGCCTTCGACAAGCTCCTTGATTATGCGGCCAGCAATGACGATCTGATCTATTATGCGATTGTGGATCAAAGCGATCAGCGCGCCCTTGGTATGATGGCTCATATGCGTATCAAGCACGCGTGGGCAACCATCGAAATTGGCGGCATCTGGTTTGGCCCGGAGCTGAAGCGCTCACGGATTGCGACGGAAGCGATCTATCTTTCCATTGCCTATCCGATGGATGAGCTGGGCTATCTGCGCATGGAATGGAAATGCGATGACCTCAACGACGCTTCCAAGGCGGCGGCCAAGCGCTTTGGCTTTACAGATGAAGGGGTCCACCGCCAGCACATGATCGTTAAAGGCAAACGCCGTAATACGCGCTGGCTGTCGATCCTCGACACCGAGTGGCCAGACATAAAGGCGCGGTTTGAACGCTGGCTTGATCCGTCGAATTTTGATGAGGATGGACGGCAGAGGGTTTCGCTGAAAGATGTTTGAAAACAAATGTATCCCCGGACAAGCGAACGAAAGTGAGCGCGATCCGGGGTCCACTCGCATTTGCGGCTGGTTTGGATATGGCGCACGACAACAGAGCCAAAAGGCGCAGGTAAAAAAAATCTTATAGGTTTTTACCAACAAAATGGCAGATATTAGCGGATTTTGAGCTCATCAAGAATGACTTCTTACCAACCACTTTTTGAGAGATAGAGTTTTTCTTTTGGCACAAAAAGGAGAACAGTATGCCTACGAGTGTTTATGTTAAGGATTTACCATGGCAGCCAAATCGAATGACGGGCATACTTGGAGTTGTGCCTATTGTTCATAAACTTGAGGTGATTGGAAACCATCCCATTGGATTAGAAATCGTGGGTGATTGCGCGCTTGAGCACTATGGATTAGCCGCTATTGGTGGTGGCGCAATTCTTGCCGGAGCACCAATTTTAGAAAAGCCGAGGAGTGGAATTTCCGGTGGAGGTAAGAGTGGTAATTACACGTCAATGGCCTCGAAACTTCTGCGGAGGCTTTTTCCCAATCGGCTAACTCGATTTGGCCTCTTTGGTACGCGGGTCCTTGGCGGCGTGATAGGGCGGATGGCCTCGTATGCCGGTTGGGCATTGCTTGCGGCAGATGTGCTCATGATCGTTGATTGCGCTTACAAAAGGATTGAACGAAGTTGACTGCGGAAACTTCCAGAGAGCCGTATTTGAGATTCATCACTGAGCTGGTGCAAGACTTTTCCATATACACTGTGGAAGATGAATCAACTCGCATTGAGCAGGATTTACATTTGCGCGGCGATGATCTCTGGGGTGTTCTAGAGAAAATTACGGCTGAATATGGAACTGACTTTTCCGGCCTTGAGTGGAAGAAATTTTTCCACGGTGAGTATTGGCGTCTACGCGACATGTTCTGGGCTATTCAAAATCGTTGGTTTGGCATTGCGACAACCGATCGACCGGAAGTCACTGTTGGTCATCTCATTGATGTTATTGAGCGAGGCCAGTGGTTTGATCCGTGAGGACCTTATGTCCCCTGGCTTGATTAAGGGGCAAAGAAAAGACTTTCTCTCTTAGGCAGAAAAGGTGGGGTGTTCCCGCGCAGGCGGGGACGGAGGGGACAAACGCCCAAGTCTCATGCTGAGGAGAGTCCGAAGGGCTCGTCTCGAAGCATGGTGAAATTGTCCCATCCTTCGAGACGCGTTTTGCGCTCCTCAGGATGAGGCTTCTTTTGTGGCTGGACCCCCGCCTTCGCGGGGGAACGTGATTTGCATGTGTCGTCACTCAAGTCGCGGAGTGACAAAAGAAGATTATATCCTTGTTCCCGTTGTCCCCTCGGCCTTGGCATCGCCGGTATTGACCGTCCCCGCCGGTTCCAGCAGCAGGATCTGACATTCTTCTTCCGCGAGATTGATGGCGATCATGGGTGTCATTCAGTCCAGTATCAGGTTCCGGTCTGGCGGGTGATTTCCGGCGTAACCTTAAAGTATTCCATATAGGCCTTGAAGGATGGGTTTTGGTGGACCATTTCCGGTGTGTAGCCAAAGGTGTGGATGTCTTTTTTGGGCGAGGCGCGGCGCCCGCTTCTTTGTTGTTCGAGAAAATCAGAAATACTGGTCTCCAATTGTGGGTCGCTCTCAAACCCAGCTTCATCAATGACTTTGGTTGTGACATCGATAGGGTGACTTACGAGATCCTCGTATCGGATATTTGTCGAGCGTTCAGGGGATCGTTTGGCGAAGGCGGCAATGTCATTCAATCTATCTGCGCCCGCATCAAAAAAGGTTTGAACGATCGGCTTGTTGGCGCGGAAGTAGTTCGGGTCCTCAAGGAAAGGTCGGTCGACAATCTCCACCAGTGCGCAAGTAGAGGTGATGGCCCGGTAAGGATCTCGGTGGGTGAATACAAAGTGCGCCTCGGGGAAAGCATCTGCAAAGGATTGCAGGTGACGCGAAATCTGCGGTGCTTTGAGCACCAGAAAACCATTTTCCGGCACCGGGTTCTTGTAGGTGAGGATCTGAATGACCTTGCGATAACCGGAGAATGTGTCCGTCCAATCGGCATTGGCCATCCAATCCATCCAGCGCGGCATGATCGGTCCCGGCGCCTGACCCAGCAACCCAGAGCAGTTAATAAATCCCCAGACGCATTCTTCCGGATCGACGGCATCTACCCAATGCATCTTTTCGAGGTCGGTACCGCGCAGAGCATCTATCGACTTTTGCATGAGCTGAGCTCGGGTGTCGGTTGCCATCGTCTCGGCTTCTGGCGGCGGCGTTGGCATCATCAGTTGCCAGCGGCTCAAGAATCGCGCCTTCGTGTGAAGGCTAAGGAGATTGTGCAATAGGGTGGTGCCGGAGCGTTCCAGACCTGTGATGTAAAGAATGGGCGGGATGGGGATCTCTTCAATCTCCGGGTTCTGCTTAAGGCAATCGATCACCTGAAGTCGGCGGGAGAGGTCGGTCACCGCCAGGTTGGTCAGAAATTTGCGTCCGCGCTCTGAAAGATGTGTTTCGCTGAGGTCTTCAATCCACGCGGTGAGCGGACCCACAAAGTCGTCATCGCCAAAGTCGGATAGGCCTGTGCGCACTCTGGCCTTAGCCAAAAGTTCCTGAAACAGATTTTCCATTGAGTTTCCGATCTACCTTTTTGTGCGAACGCGCGACAAAATTAGCAGATCAAAACCGCTTTTCAAAAACGTTCTGGCTAATTCCTTGCCTCTTCCAACACGCGCCGTGCGATGACGTTGGCTTGAATTTCCGCGGCGCCCTCGAAAATGTTGAGGATGCGGGCGTCGCAGAGCACCCGGCTGATGGGATATTCGAGCGCAAAGCCGTTGCCGCCGTGGATCTGCAAGGCGTTGTCGGCCGCTGCCCAGGCGACACGGGCGCCGAGGAGCTTGGCCATGCCAGCCTCAAGATCGCAGCGCTTGTCGTTGTCTTTTTGACGGGCGGAATAGTAAGTGAGCTGCCGGGCCACCATGATTTCGACCACCATGGAGACGAGCTTGTTGGCAACGCGCGGGAAGTCGGCAATCGGACGGCCGAACTGGATGCGCTCGGTGGCGTATTTGAGGCCGAGTTCGAGGGCGGACTGGGCCACGCCAATGGCGCGGGCGGCGGTCTGGATGCGGGCGGACTCGAAAGTTTTCATGAGCTGCTTAAAGCCATTGCCTTCCTCGCCGCCCAGCAAGTTCTCCGCCTTCACTTTGAAGTCGTCAAAGCCGATTTCATATTCTTTCATGCCGCGATAGCCGAGGACTTCGATCTCGCCGCCGGTCATGCCTTCGGCCGGGAAAGGATTGGCGTCGTCCTCAGAGCGCGGCTTTTCCGCGATCAGCATGGAAAGGCCCTTGTAGCCCGGCTCATTGGGATTGGTTCTGACCAAAAGGGTCATAATGTCGGTGCGGGCGGCATGGGTGATCCAGGTCTTGTTGCCGGTGACGCGGTAAACGTCGCCGTCCTTCACCGCGCGGGTGCGGAGCGAGCCGAGATCAGAGCCGGTGTTGGGCTCGGTGAAAACCGCCGTCGGGAGCACTTCACCGGAAGCGATCTTGGGCAGCCAGTGCTGCTTTTGCGCTTCGGTGCCGCCGCCGAGGATGAGTTCGGCGGCGATTTCGGAGCGGGTGCCGAGGGAGCCGACGCCGATATAGCCGCGCGAGAGTTCCTCGGACACAACACACATGGCGGTTTTACCCATGGCGAGGCCGCCATATTCTTCCGGGATGGTGAGGCCAAAGACGCCGAGCTCGGACATCTGATTAACAACATCCATTGGGATGAAATCATCTTTCAGGTGCCACTCATGCGCCGGCTCCACCACCTGATCGTCGGCAAAGCGGCGGAACTGATCGCGGATCATGTCGAAGGTCTCATCCAGACCGACATTGCCAAAGGTGGCGGCGCCCTGGGATTCGATGATGTGTCCGGCGATCGCGGTCTTGACGTCCTGAGTATTGCCCTGAGTGATCAGTGTGCGGATCGCTGGTGCGCCGAGGGTCACAAGATCTTCGTCCGCGACACCAAGGTCGGCAAGGCGAATAATTTCGCCCTGGCTCATGGGAATGCCGCCGCCGACTTGCGCGGTATATTCGGCAAAGGCGACCTGCAGGATCAGCTGTTCCAGTTCGCCAAATTTGCCGTCACCTTCGAGGCGCTGGGCCCAGGCGAGCATTTCGCGCAGGGCTTCGACGTATGTGGCGATCCAGGAGAGGCCGTGGGTCAAATGCTGGTGCTGATCGATCAGCACATTCGACACCTTGCCGTCTTTGGAGACAATCTGGCGCAGGTTTGCCTTGGCTTTTTCGGCAAGAGCGTCGAGAACCCACAGCGCTTCAGAACAGGCGGGCAGCAGGTTTTCAAGAACCGGTGATGTCATCTCGGCCTCAAGCTCCCTCGTTGCCAGCTTCGATGGCGTCTTCGATGGTTCTGAGGCCCGGCCGCTTGGCGGAAACCAGCACGGCCATGTTGCCCGGCAGGTGCTCGTTGCGGTGCATCTTGGTGTGGGCGCGCGGAATGTCGTTCCAGGAGAAGACTTCCGACATGCATGGGTCGATGCGGCGATCAATCACCAGCTTGTTGGCCTGTGAGGCCTGTTTCA
>SBHG01000029.1 GCA_006226305.1 Alphaproteobacteria bacterium
TTAGTGGCCGTTTTCCGCCTCTAAGAGTTCTCGCCCGTCCACAAGCTTGCCCTCGTGGAGCAAAACCGCCCGGTCCATTTTGGCCGCCAATTCAAGATTGTGGGTCGCAATGATGGCCGCCAGCCCCTCTTCGCGCACCAGAGAAATCAGGGCGTCGAAAACATGTCGTGCCGTCTTGGGATCGAGATTGCCGGTCGGCTCATCGGCCAACAGGATTTGCGGTCGATTGGCCAGCGCCCGGATGATCGCCACCCGCTGCTGTTCACCCCCAGAGAGCTGGCTCGGCTGATGGCTTTCGCGATCCGCCAGACCCATAGCAGCCAGCATTTCCAACCCCCGCGCATGGGCCGTCTTCCGGTCGGCACCGGCGATGAGTTGCGGCACCATGACATTTTCCAGTGCGGTAAACTCAAGCATGAGATGGTGGAACTGATAGACAAAACCAAGAGCCTCCCGGCGCAGGGCCGTGCGCTGCAAGTCATTCATGCCAGCGGTGGAAAAGCCATCGATCAGAACATCGCCTTCATTGGGGCGCTCTAAAAGACCGGCAATGTGCAGAAAGGTGGATTTACCCGCGCCAGAGGGTCCAACCAATGCAACGATCTCACCGCGATGAATATCAAGGTTCGCCTCGTTTAAGACCTTCAAGGGGGCGTCGGTATTCTCGTTGTAAACGCGCACAACACCGCGCAAGGACATGACCGGTGCCGAACTACTCATAGCGAAGTGCCTCCACCGGATCGAGACGCGCTGCCCGCCAAGACGGATAAAGAGTTGCCAGAACCGACAGGCTGAGCCCCATGACCAAAACGGCGGTGGTTTCACCAGAATCGACATCCGCCACCATGCGGCTGAGGAAATAAATCTCAGGATCAAAGATCTCGGTCTGGGTGACCCACATAATGAATTGGCGGATCTCTTCGATGTAATTACAGGCAAGCAACCCAAGGGCAAATCCGGTCAAAGTCCCGGTCACGCCAATGCTGGCACCAGCGATAAAGAAGATCCGCATAACGGACCCTTGAGTCGCGCCCATGGTTCGCATAATGGCTATGCCCTTGCCCTTGTCCTTCACCAGCATGATGAGGCCGGAAATGATATTGAGGGCGGCAATGAGGACGATCAGCGTCAGGATCATAAACATCACATTGCGCTCAACAATCAGCGCACTGACAAAGGTCTTGTTGGTCTCTTTCCAATCGTACATACGGACAGGCTGGCCAAGTGCCTGGGCCAAGGCAGGTTTGACGTATTCAACCTCGTCCGGATCTTCCACCATGACCTCCAGGTTACTCACCGCCTCGGGCATCGAGAAAAATCCCTGGGCCTGATCGAGCGGCATGAAGACCACGGAAGAATCATACTCCACCATCCCAATCTCGAAAAAGGCGATGATGGTATAGGCCTTGCGGCGCGGCACCGTGCCAAAGGCCGTGCGCGGACCGTTCGGCGCGATCAGGGTGATTTTATCGCCCGGTCGCAAATCCAAATTATTTGCCATGCGGGCGCCGATCATGACCGTATCTTTTTCGCCGAAACGATTGATATTGCCATACTTGATCCCCTTGTATTGGGTGGCGGGTGTTCCCAATGTGCCAAGGGTGTTGAGGTCTTCAAGCGTGATCCCGCGCAAAAGTGCGCCAGTCATCGTCCCACGCCCCTGGGCCATGACCTGACCCTCGATAACCGGGGTGACGGATTGGACGCCTTTCACCGGTCGCACCAAATCGGCCAGGGCGTTGTAATCCAAAAGCTCGTTGGAGGCTTCCGCCTGTATGGTGATATGCCCTCTGAAGCCCAGGATTTTACCAATCAACTCTGTGCGAAAACCGTTCATCACCGCCATGACCGTGATGAGAACTCCGACCCCCAGCATAATCCCGACAAAAGACAGGACCGCGATCACCGATATGAACCCCTCCTTGCGACGGGACCGCAAGTAGCGCCCGGCAATCATCCACTCAAATCGGGAAAACGGTTTTGTCGCTTTGACATTGGTGCTCATAAAGCGCTCTGCACCTCGCTTGCCAATTTTGCGACAACTTCGGAAAGATCAATATTTTCGCGCGCGCCGGTAGCCCGGTTTTTGACTTCAGCTATCCCCTCTTTCAGGCCCCGTGGTCCAATCACCAATTGGAATGGCAATCCTATGAGGTCCATATTGGAAAACTTGGCACCCGCACGATCATCGGTATCGTCATAGAGGACCTCAACGCCAGCGGCTTCGAGCTCCTTGTACAGCTTTTCACAAGCCGCATCGGTATCTGCGTCGCCAGACTTCAGGTTGACCAAGCCAACATGATAAGGCGCCACCGACATGGGCCAGATAATACCGTTTTCGTCGTGGCTCGCCTCGATAATGCCGCCGACGAGACGCGACACACCAATGCCATAAGACCCCATTTGTACAGGTACAGCGTTCTGGCCATCAGGGCCCGCGACAACGGCCTTCATCGGTTCTGAGTATTTGGTGCCAAAGAAGAAAATATGACCGACTTCGATCCCTCGTGCAGTCATTTGCTTGTCCTTTGGAACTTCCGCATCAAAGCGGTCCACATCATGAATCTCATCTGTCGCCGCATAGAGTTCTGTGCGCTGACGGATGATTGGATCCAGGTCCGCCTCGTAGTCAATGTCCGCGGGGGGCGCGTCAAACTCGACAAGGTCTTTATGGCAAAAGACTTCACTCTCACCGGTTTCTGCCAAAATAATAAACTCGTGGCTGAGGTCACCGCCGATGGGGCCCGTGTCGGCGCGCATAGGAATTGCCTTGAGCCCCATCCGGTCAAAAGTGCGCAAATAAGCGACGAACATTTTCTGATAGGCCTTGCGCCCATCTTCCTCGCTGATGTCAAAGGAGTATGCATCCTTCATCAAAAACTCACGTCCGCGCATGACGCCGAAGCGCGGCCTGATCTCATCACGAAACTTCCACTGAATGTGATAAAGGTTCAGGGGCAGCTGCTTGTAGGACTTAACAGTCTGACGGAAGATATCTGTGATCAGCTCTTCGTTGGTGGGCCCGTAGAGCAGATCCCGCTCTTTACGATCCTGAATGCGCAGCATCTCTTTGCCGTAGTCGTCATAACGACCGCTTTCACGCCAGAGATCAGCTGACTGCAGGGTCGGCATCAGGAGTTCGACGGCCCCGGCCCTATCCTGCTCCTCGCGGACGATTTGGGAGATCTTCTGCAAAACACGGTGGCCGAGCGGCAGCCAGGTATAGATACCCGCGCTGGATTGCTTGACCATGCCGGCGCGCAGCATGAGGCGATGAGAAACGATTTCCGCTTCGGACGGATTTTCCTTGGTCGTGGGCAGAAGAAATTTGGACAGGCGCATGAGGGACCTTACATACATTCAAGACAGCGCCCGGAGGCAGGCGCCAAAGTTCCCTCATCTTGTATGGAAAGACGCGACCGAATGCAATTGTGGAGCGCACCCTAATGGGTCTCAGAAAGATCCTCGCATCCGGGCGCCACGACGATTTGATAGCTTCCGGCATCGCGCAAAATCTGCTGGCTGTCGGGAGCTGCGTTCAAGGTGCTTTCGTTGACCTGATAAGACGTCGGGATCGGTTCAACACCATTTTCAGCCATCCAGCGGCAAGTTTCGCCAGTAGGCTTTATTTCAAGAGTGCGTTTGTGCTCGGCATAACGTTCCATGGAAGCGACAGGGGCCTCCATTTCTTCCGGCACAAAATATTGCTGCCCGCTATACATGCCAGCCAGCACCAGAGCGCCAAACGTACTCAATACTATCATTTCGCTCATCTTCATGGGACCAAGGCTAAAGACAGCCTCTTAGCAATTCGTTAACCGTTAAAACTTGAATAAATTGGGATTTGAGCAACTTTTGGGCAGAAATTGGGAAATTGCCGAATTTTTATTATCGCCCATTGCTTTTTTTGGGTGACAAATCGTCAGTTTCGTCCTACGTTAAAATCGTTGGATGAAAATCTAGCGAAAAAAAAGGACCGCTTAGTTAAAAGCGGCCCGAAGTTTACGGAGGAAACGCCATTTAGCGCAGTTAGAGAGCTATGCTCTAACCGCATTCAACATGGCTTAGTTCAGGATCTTAGGCAAGGCTGATGAACGGCCTTGCCTCTTTTTTTTGGCTTTTCCTGATGTTTTTGGTCTTTTGGCAACAGATTATAGTTAACGCGTCGCGTCCTTCGAGCTCTCATTTGCCGTTTTTTCCCAAGGATCCCGCCCCGATTCGAAAGGGTCGAAAACTTTTGTCCTAATTGTCGCGAAAATGATGACCAGAAAAACGAAGGCAAGGCCTGTAGCTATTAACGCTTTCTTAACCAACTTCAATTGATGAGGCGCACCGGGTTCTGTTCCCGGCGTAACCTCTCCCGCATCTGCCTGACTGTGCGCACCAAAAGGCAAAACAAGGAAAAAAGAAACCCACCAAAGAACAACGAAGGTCACAATCGCTGTGAATGTCGACACGGGGGAATCTCCCTTACTCTGAGTTAGTGGATCAAGCTTCTTCGAGCTCGACTAAAGTTCCGCAAAAATCTTTTGGAGAAAGAAAGACAACTGGCTTGCCGTGGGCGCCGATTTTCGGTTCGCCAGTTCCCAGGACGGTCGCGCCCTCATTCCTTAAATGCTCGACCGCCGCCTGAATGTCCTGAACTTCGTAACAAACATGATGGATGCCGCCGGCCTTGTTACGTTCAAGAAATTTGGCAATGGGGCTGTCTTCCCCAAGCGGCTCGAGAAGCTCGATCTTGGTATTGGGTAGCTCGACAAAGATCGTCGTTACCCCGTGGTCTGGCTGCGGCACCGCCTCAGACACAGTGGCGCCAAGGGTGTTACGATAGGTCTTGGCCGCTGCTTCCAGATCGTGCACGGCAATGGCCACGTGATTCAAATTGCCAATCATTTTCTTTTCCTTCTTGTTTGATGGCGACAGGCGTTTCTAGGCGGCTAGACAGCTTCCAATCTTATCACCTGAACCTCTATTTGGGGCCTTTTTTGCCACGAATTTCTCATTCTCTGGCGCAGCGCCCGCCGACAGGCCTGTTCGATGTCTCCATCGCTGCGGCGCTGGCGCGGCGACATTGTCTCCAAAGTTCCGTCAACATCCGCTTCCAAAACCTCTTGCAGGGACCGACCCGACATTCCTTTTTCATTGGGCATGCCCAGCGCCAGGACACGAGGATCTTCTAGTACCTGACCCTCATCATCAAGGGTGACCGTCACAACCAGAACGCCTGCATAAGCTATTTTACGGCGATCCTTAAGAGCTGGATCATAGTCGGAGACCAGAAACTCTCCATCCAGATGCAACCGACCGCTTGGCACCTCGTCAACTATCTGCGCCTTGCCAGGGCCGATACGAACCATCTCGCCGTTGCGAGCCATGACCACTTCCGGCACCTGGCATTTCTTCGCGAACTTTACGTGTTCGCGCAAATGACGCAGTTCGCCATGCACCGGAATGGCGACTTGAGGTTTCAGCCATTGGTACATGGTGGCCAGATCGTCCCGGCACGGGTGACCCGAAACATGGACGAAATGATCGTCCGCATCAATGACATCGACGCCGCGTTCAATGAGCTGGTTTTGCAGCGCATAAATACCGCGCTCATTGCCGGGAATAATGCGCGAGGAAAAGATAACCGTGTCGCCTTCCGATAGGGTTACATGTTGATGATCCCCTGAAGCGATGCGCGCGAGCGCGGCGCGCCCCTCACCCTGAGAGCCTGTGCAGAGATAAAGAACATTATCCTTGGGTAAAAATCCCGCCTCCTCCTCGGTGACGAACCCCGAAAAATCCGTGATATATCCGGTCTCGCGCGCGGCTTCGGTAATGCGCAGCATGGAGCGACCAACAAGGCAGACGTGACGGTCATTTGCCCGTGCCGCTTCAATCGCTGAGGTGAGACGGGCAAAATTAGAGGCAAAAGTTGTGATGGCAACCCTGCCCTTCAGGCTTGCCACCAACTCAATCAGGCTTTCGCGAACTGCCCCTTCAGAGCCCGCTGTTCCCGGCACAAAGACATTTGTTGAGTCACAGATGATGGCCAATACACCATCTTCCCCAATTTCGCGCAAACGGTTCTCGTTGGTGAGATCTCCCAGTAAAGGCTCTGGATCAATCTTCCAGTCGCCGGTATGCAAGACAGTTCCAAGCGGCGTGCGAATAGCAAGCGCGTTGGGCTCAAGGATCGAATGGGTGAGCGTGATATATTCAATGTCAAAGGGCCCCAAGTCAAAGCGCGCACCAAGATCCACCACATGAAGGGGGACTTCATCCAGGAGCCCGAGTTCAGCGAGTTTGTTTTCGATCAGATTGGCCGTAAAGGGTGTCGCATAGACCGGGCATTTGAGCATCGGCCAAAGCCGGGCGATCGCACCAATGTGATCCTCATGGCCGTGCGTGGCAATGATCCCTAAAAGGTCTTCGCGTTGGTCGGCGATAAAAGCCGGATCGGGCATGATGAGATCGACGCCCGGTGTGGTCAGGTCGCCAAAGGTCACCCCCAGATCGACGATAATCCACTTGCGATCTCTTTGAGTCCCAAACCCGAAGAGATTGAGGTTCATGCCGATCTCACCGCACCCGCCAAGCGGGACAAAGATCAGCTCAGGCTCGCTGGTATCTTTTTTACTCACGCCGCCCCATTTTGGTTACGCCGGAAAATTTCTCGCAGTCCTCTGATCGTTAGATCGTGGTCTACATAATCAATGACTTCCGTGGCGTTGCGAAAAAGCGAAGCAAGACCGCCAGTGGCGACCACTGTCATGTCCGAATTACCACGCTCTTTTTTGATGCGCTCGACGAGACCTTCAATCATCGCCACATAGCCCCAAAAGATTCCGGACTTCATGGCGCTGACGGTGTCGGTGCCGACCACGGCCTGCGGCCGGGTAATTGCAATGAGCGGTAGCTGAGCAGCGGCCTGGTGCAGCGCTTCAAGTGAGAGATTAATACCTGGAGAAATGATACCGCCTTCATAAGCGCCATCAGCGGCAACCACGTCAAAAGTCGTGGCGGTGCCAAAATCAATCACGATTAGATCACCCGGGTAAACAATATGGGCGCCCGCGGTATTCACAAGGCGGTCAGCGCCGACATTTGCAGGTTGGGAAATACGTACATCAAACCCCAGCTTGACGCTCGGTGTGCCAACCACCAGCGGCTCGCTCTTGAAAAAGTGACGACACAGCGTTTGCAGGTTGAAAAGCGTTTCCGGCACAACAGTTGAGATGATGGTTGCGCCAATATCCCCCATTTTGAGGCCGTCCAGGTCCATAAGCTGCTTAAGCCAGACAACATATTCGTCCGCCGTGCGTGCGCCATTGGTAGCCAAACGCCATTGTCCGCGCATCTCATCGTTCTCGATGACTGCGAAGACCGTGTTGGTGTTTCCGGCGTCAATGGCGAGCAGCATGGGTGCCCCCTCAGGTAAAAAAGATCTCTCCGGCGGAGATTAGCCGCTTGTCTCCTGAAGGCAACCGAATAATCAAATTTCCGGTCTCATCAAGATCTTCAAATATGCCGGAGGTCTCTTCGCTTGCAAGTCGCGCAATCACCGTTTGGCCAATACCGCGCGCGCGTTCAAGCCAGGCCATGCGAATGGCAGCAAACCCCCTGGCTTGCCATTCGCCGTGCCAGAATGAGAAGGTTTCCGCCAGACGTGTCAGCCCTTCCAAAGGGCCAAGCTGCGCGCCCTCTTTTGCCAGATTGGTTGCTGGGTAAGGAGTATTGTCGGGGTGAAACGCGAGATTGACCCCCATTCCAATAGAGAGCCATTCCAGTCGGTCGGTTTCGCTGGCGGCACTTTCCAGAAGTATGCCGGCTATTTTCTTGCCGCTGACAAGCACATCATTAGGCCATTTGATCTGCACGTTGGCCCCACGCAAAACACCGCCGACAAGTTCGGCAATGGCGAGCGCTGCAACAAAAGAAAGCTCAGCCCCTTTGGCGGGCGAACAGCCCGGTCGCAACAGAAGTGTTGTTGTCAAATTACCTTCGCGCGAGAGCCACTCACGCCCACGCCGTCCCCTGCCCTGGGTTTGTAATTTGGTCCAGATCCAAAGGAAGGGCACATCGGCATAGTCACGGCTGTCACCGATGGATCTGGCCAGATCAGAAGTCGACCCCAAAGCCTCAAAGCCGAGGACATTGTGACCGCTCGGCAAATTGAGTTTCAGGTCGAGGGCTTCCATATCGGGGTTAGAGGGAGATACCCCTCAGAAAAGAGATCCGGCGGCGAAGCTCGTCCACTCGCGCGGAACCTGCAGGAACAGCGTAAGACCCAGGGTAAAGATGGCCGATACCGCAAGGATCAGCCGAAGCGCCATTGGCTGCGGCTGGAACGCCCCTTCCGGCTCGTCGAAGTAAATGATCTTGACGATCCGCAGATAATAAAAGGCGCTGACGACACTGGCGAGGGCCCCGATCACAACCAGCAAGATGTAGCCTGCCTGGATCGCGGGGAGAAACACAAAGAGCTTACCCCAAAAGCCGGCGAGCGGCGGAATCCCTGCCAGGGAGAAGAACAACATCGACAGAACGAAGGCGCCGATCTTGTGGTTCTGCGACATGCCAGCCAGGTCACTGATATGCTCAACCATACCTTCCTTGCGGCGCATGGCGAGGATGCAGACAAAGACGCCGGTGACGGTAAAGAGGTAGATCAGCATATAGAGAAGAACACCATCGACGCCTTCTTTGGTGCCGGCTGAAAGGCCGACGAGGGCATAGCCCATGTGCCCAATCGACGAATAAGCCATCAGGCGCTTGATGTTGGTCTGGCCGATCGCGGCAAAGGCGCCCAGCACCATGGAAGCGATGGCGACAAAGACCACAATCTGCTGCCAGGGCTGCTCCACACCTTCGCTGACCGGAAAGAGACCCACAGTCACACGGATGAAAAGTCCCATGGCCGCGATTTTTGGCGCCGCGGCAAAGAAAGCCACAACCGGCGTCGGCGAGCCTTCGTAAACATCCGGCGTCCACATGTGAAAAGGCACGGCAGAGATTTTAAAGGCGAGACCGGCCAGCAGGAAGGTAATCCCGAAGATCAGACCCATTTGCGCTGAGCCGCTCAAGTCTCCGGCAGCGACTTTGGCAAGCGCGTCGAAATTTGTTGTCCCGGTAAAGCCATACAACAAGGAACAGCCGTAAAGCAGAAGACCAGAGGAGACCGCGCCGAGCACAAAATACTTCAGTCCGGACTCCGTTGAACGCAAACTATCCCGGTTAAAGGCGGCTAGTACATAGAGCGCCAGGCTTTGCAGCTCCAGGCCCATATAGAGCGAGATCAGATCGTTGGCGGAAACCATGATCATCATTCCCAATGTCGCCAGCACGACGAGGACCGGATACTCAAATCGGGCGAGCTTTTCACGCTTCATGAAATCCATTGCCATCAAGACGGCCGCACCTGAGCCCGCCAGGATGAGATACTTCAAAAAGATGGAAAAGGGCTCGACAACAAAGGCCCCCGAAAACCCAATCGTCCGCACGGTGATGTCATTTGCCGCGAGATCCATGACGGACAATCCCGTGACCACGATGAGCCCAAAGGCACCCCAACTGACGGCGCTGAAAGATTTTTCGCCCCGGAAAACGCCGTACATCATGAGAGCCATGGCACCCAACGCCATGATGACCTCGGGCAATGCCAGGTCGAGGGACGCATGCAAGCTGTCAATCACTTTGATCGTTTCCATTGTTCCCTCCTAATGGCCAGCCGAATGGCCGACAGCTTCGGCAGCGGGCGCCACAGCATCTACGCCATGGTAAGCTGTGAGCGCGGCGTCCACATGAGACACCAGATGGTCGACGGATACCGCCATGATATCTAGTACGGGGACCGGATAGAAACCCATCCAAAGAGTGATCAGAACGAGCGGCGTCATGATCAGGACCTCACGGCGATCCATGTCTGCAATTGACTTTAGGTTGGCTTTTTCAAGCTGGCCAAAAATGACCCGGCGATAGAGCCATAGCGCATAAGCCGCACTTAAGATCGCACCCGTTGCGGCAAAGAGCGCCAC
>SBHG01000173.1 GCA_006226305.1 Alphaproteobacteria bacterium
CTTTGAACCAGTCAAGCTCATCCGGATTTCCAACCTGGAGCGGATGCGCCGCGCCGGTCAGAAATCCACTGTCAAAAAGCGCAGCCACATCTGCGCCGCCCACCGGCCCATAGGCGATCCGCTTTCCCGCCACCTCGATCTCGACGAGAGGCTCCAGCCAATGCGCCCCGCGCGAGCCGGTACGCACCAGCTCAATGTCAATTCCGCGCGCGGCGGCTTCCCGCGCAATCGCGGCGGCGACTTCGTCAGACCCTTGCGCCAGAGCGGTTGTTTCATAAGGCACATAGACCTTTTGCCCCTCGCCGCCAGCGCTCATCTGCAAAGGCACGGGCTCCTGCTTTAACAACCCGTCAAATCTTTCCGGCGTCACGGAGCCACAGACCTTTTCGCCGATCTGCGCCGAGGGCCCACAAGCACAATTGCCAAGACAATAAACTGCCTCAAGCGTCACGGCGCCATCAGGCGTTGTCTCTCCAAACTCAACACCAAGAGAAGTTTTGGCATGAGACGCCAACTCCCGCGCACCCACCGCCTGACAGGCCTCCGCCTGACAGATTCGCACTACCCTGTTTCCTTGAAGGGTTTCATGGAGGTCATGATAGAAGGAAAGCGTGCCAAAAACCTCGGCCCGCGACAGATTGAAAACCTCCGCGATCGCGCCAATCCATTCACGCGGCACATGACCCTTTGCCTTCTGCACAGCCTGTAGGGCAGGAAGCAACCCACCTCTTTCTTCAAGATAGGGCGCTAAAATCGCGTCAAGATCGCCTTGATCCATCATCCCGGTCAACAGATCACCCTTTCACCCGGATTGTTATAGATAAGCATTGTATCCTCGCGCGCCACACAAGCAAGGCCGAGCCCTGCCGCCCGTGCCATATCCAGCGCCAGCCCCGTGGGCGCGGAAATGGTCACCATCAGGCCGAACCCAGTCACGACCGCCTTTTGCACGAGCTCGACCGAACACCGACTTGTCAGGAGGAGAAATCCACTTTGTGGCGACACTCCCTCTCGCGCCAGGTGGCCGATAAGCTTGTCGAGCGCATTGTGGCGACCGATGTCCTCGCGCACGGCCAGAATGTCGCCGTCCGGCGAGACAAAGGCGGCGCCATGCACAGAGCGGGTCATCTCGTTAAGCTCCTGCGCGCCCCGCATCGCCGACAAGGCCTTAAAGATCGCTTCCTGAGGCACTGAAACTTCGGAGCAAACCTGCCGCAAGGGACGCATCGCCTCTTCAAGCTCAATCACCCCGCAAATTCCGCAACCCGATTGGCCGGGAAGATTGCGTCGACGCGATAGAACTTTTTCAAAATTTGCTTTTGAAATTTCCACCTGCGCCAGAAGGCCTTGTTCGCTTTCGATGATGTCGAGCGACAGAATATCGCTTGCTTCGTCAATGATGCCTTCACTCAGCGAAAAACCCGTAACAAAGTCCTCCACATGCAAAGGGCTCATGAACATCACCACATGGGCGACCCCATTGTAAGAAAGTGCCACGGCGACTTCAGCGGCCACATCCCGCGCAACGGGCCGCGACACCTCGCGGCCAATCTCTTGAGGCTTTTCCGTTTGGAAGGGGTTGAAACGGGTCAAAACCAGCTCTTTTTTGATTGGCGATCTTTAGCACAATCCCTCAAAACCAGGGGACCTGTCAATTACGGCACACGCGTTCGAGTTGGGCCCTCTGGCTTGTGAGAAATCATTGACCATCTGGCCGCCGATGTGTCATGCCCTTAAGAGCTTTCCCGCCGGCCCAATAGAGGAAAACCCATGACAACTGAACCATTGACAATTGCCATCCTCGGCGGCACCGGCGCATTGGGCGGCGGCCTCGCCAAGCGCTGGTCACAAGCCGGACTAAAGGTCATCATCGGCTCGCGCACCCTTGAAAAAGCCGAAGGCGCTGTGGAGGATTTCAAAGCCAGCTTTGGCGACGTGGATCTGACGCCGATGGAAAATCTGGCAGCAGCTAAAGCGGCAGACATCGCCGTCCTCACGGTCCCTTTTGCCCATCAGGCTGCAACCTTAGAATATCTCAAAGGCGCTCTTGAAGGAAAAATCCTGATTGATGTCACCGTGCCCCTGGTGCCGCCAAAAGTTGCGGTCGTGCAACTTCCCGAAGGGGGGTCAGCTGGCGAGATCGCACAAAATCTATTAGGCGAAACGGTCAAGGTCGTCTCCGCCTTTCAGAATATCGCCGCCGCGCATTTGGCGGGCGACCATGAAATAGATTGCGATGTGCTCGTCAGCGGCAACGACCGCGAGGCCTGCACTCAGGTCATCGAACTGGCCGGCAAGGCCGGTATGCGCGGCTTTTACGCCGGCCCCATTGCCAATGCGGTGGCCGCCGAAGCACTCACGTCAATTCTCATTCAGATCAACCGCACGCACAAATGTCACGCGGGCATTCGCATCTCGGGCCTTAGCGAAAACCACTAACTATGTCCCTCACCCTAACACCTCTGATCGGTCTGCCGATGATCCAGAAAGGTGACGATCTTGCCGCCCTTGCCCTTGAGGCGCTCAAAAGGCAAGGTTTAAAACTCCAATCCGGCGACATTCTGGTCATTGCCCAGAAAATTGTTTCCAAGGCCGAGGGACGTCAGATTAACCTGACAAAGATCACCCCGTCTGCCGAGGCGAGCGCCCTTGCGGCAGAAACCAATAAAGACCCAAGGATCGTCGAGCTTATCCTGCAGGAATCGCAAAGCGTCATTCGAAAGCGCAAGGACGTGCTCATTGTTGAAGGCAACCTTGGTCTCATCCACGCCAATGCCGGGATTGACCAATCAAATGTCGAGGGCGACGATACAGCGCTTCTCTTGCCCGTTGACCCGGACACTTCAGCCAAAGCTCTCAAAGACAGAATCGATACTGCCTGCGGCACTGACATTGGCATTATTATTAACGACTCCGTTGGGCGCGCTTGGCGCAAGGGCACGGTGGGACTTGCTATAGGCGTTGCCGGTGTCGTTGCACTGCAGGATCTCAGAGGTGTAGAGGATCTGACCGGTCGCACCCTTGAGACGACAGAGGTCGGCCTTGCTGACCAGATTGCCGCCGCCGCATCCCTTGTGCAAGGACAAGCGGACGAAGGCACACCCATCGTCCTCCTAAGCGGACTGAACGCACGTGGGCAAGGCACCGCCCGCGATGTTTTACGGGCGCCTAATGAGGACCTCTTCCGATGAGCGGCAAAGTTGTTGCACTGTCGGGCGGTGTGGGCGGCGCCAAATTGGCCCTTGGCCTGTCGAAAATCCTGGCGCCGGAAGACCTCACCATTATCGCCAACACAGGCGATGATTTCGAGCATCTGGGTCTCCACATCTCACCGGACATCGATACCCTGATCTATACCCTTGCGGATATGGCAAACCCCGAACAGGGCTGGGGCATCCGCAATGAGACCTGGAATTTCATGGCAGGTCTCAAAGCAGCAGGCGGCGAGACCTGGTTTCAGCTGGGCGACAAGGATCTGGTCACCCATGTGCTGCGCACCAAAGCGCTGCGGGAAGGCACCTCCCTGACAGAAATCACAAGAGACCTTTGCGCGCGCTACGGCGCCCGCCACAAAATCTTGCCTATGTCTGATGACCCTGTTCGCACACGCGTTAAGACCAATGAAGGTCCTCTCGAATTTCAGCACTATTTTGTGCGTGAACGCTGCCTGCCTGAAATTTCAGGCATTGAATTTACCGGCATGGACACGGCCCGCCTTAACCCGGCGATCGAAACAGCGATTACAGACCCCGACCTCTCAGCGATTGTCATCTGTCCGTCCAATCCCTTTGTCAGCGTGGACCCGATCCTGAAAACCGGCAACATGCGCGCCCTCATCAAGGCAAGCGGCGCACCGGTGATTGCCGTCTCCCCCATCGTCGGCGGCCAGGCGCTCAAGGGCCCCGCCGCCAAAATGATGCGGGAACTTGGGTTACCGACAAACGTCAACGGCATCGCCGACCATTACGAGGGACTGATCGATGCGCTCATCATCGACCAGAGGGATCACGCCTGCATGCAAGAATTGCAATCGCGACCTTTCAGAACATTCGCAACAAACACAATCATGGCCTGTCTGGAAGACAAAGTTGCTCTCGCCACTGACACCTTGGCGCTTATCACCAATTTCTAGAAATCAGTCGGACGTGCCCACATGGGTTGCCCGGTAGCGGTCAATCAGGCGCCGGATTTTGCCGGGATTAGGCATGGCGCGGATATCAATCTCATAACCGTCTGACCCGGCCGATGAAATCATGACGGAGCCCACATTAAAAAGACGCTCCCAGAAAGTTTGTTCAATATGAACCGTGCGAATATCAGACATGCGCACCTCCGTGCGCCGCACATTCAAGATCCCCTGAATAAAGATCACGACCGTTTCGGTGATCTGCATGCGGGTTGAATAAGACTGGATCCACCATCTGCCCAGCAGATAAAGGCCATAGCCCAGAACAGGAACCAAAAGCAGATACATCAAAAAGCGAAGCGGCGCTTCCCGGAACATCCGAGGGTGGCTGCTATAAAGCACTCGACTGCCTGCATAAGTACGTGCCACGACTAGTGACTCCCCTTGTTACCCTCGGCTTAATCAAGCCGACCAGAGGCCCCCGCCCCAGTTGAAATTCCTATCATGACAAGCTAGTTGTGTCGAGCACTACACGCAGGATGCGAAATCAAAAATCCACCCTTTTTCGCTGTTTTCTGCCTTTCTTAGGGGCATTGCTTCTGTCATAGATAGGGGGATCCATTAATTGAACGCCAAGAGCATTTCATGACCAGGCCATATGATCTCCACCCACTGAATCAGGATTTTTCATGGGTGCCTCACGAGGGCCCCTTTCGCCTTTTTAGCGAGAACGAAGTCGCCCGATTTGACGCAGAGGGTTTTCTCCTGGCGGAGAATGTCGTTGATGCCAATACATTGGCCGCCCTCCAGGCTGAAATTGATCCTGTGGAACAAGCCGAAGAAGCCGCACTGAAAGCAAGCCAAGAAGGCCGAACCTTTATTGCCGTGCCGGATGCCATTTCCTTCACCGTGCATCTGGTCAAGCAGCTGCCGGCGGTGCGCGCCTTTTCAAAGTCAAAACTGTTTCAGGACATCACCCACGACCTCATTGGTCCCGATGTGCGGCTCTATTGGGATCAGGCGGTTTACAAAAAGCCGGAAAACCCCAAGGAGTTCCCCTTTCATCAGGACAACGGTTATACCTTCATTGAGCCGCAAGCCTATTTGACCTGCTGGGTACCCCTGGTCGATGCCACAATTGAGAACGGCTGCCCCTGGGTCGTGCCGGGTCTGCACAAGCTTGGCACCCTCAAGCACACGTTGATGGATCTCGGTCTGCAGTGCATGGAAGATCACCCAGAGGCGGTTCCGGTCCCCGCCAAAGCGGGCTCTGTTGTCATCTTTTCCTCGCTCACCCCTCATCGAACAGGACCAAACCTCACCAAAGGCATACGCAAAGCGCTAATCCTGCAATACGCACCAGACGGCGCGCGGATGCTGGGCGATGAAAGTCAGATGAATTTGATGAGCGACGATGGCGCGGCAGGCATCCCGCAAAATAACCCGGATCGGCAATATCTGATCGTCAAAGACGGCGCCCCCGCCGCTTAGGCGTTGACCGAAAGAAAGCGCGGCTTGTCCTCCCCTAAGGCCACGGCTTGCAGGGTGCCAAAATAACAAGCGCCCGCATCAACATTGATTCGGTTGTGTAAAATTTCGCCGCCACGCACCGGCGTATGACCATGAACAATGAGTTTTCCATGATCGCGCGGGTCATCCAAAAACCGATTGCGGATCCAGATCTGCTCATAAGGCTCCTGGTCGGCAAGCGGCACTCCCGGCAAAATCCCGGCATGGACAAAATAATATTCCGCTGTTTCATAGGAATAGGGCAATTGGGTTATCCAATCGATATGACGCTCCGGAATATCTTGAAGGAGAGATCCATAAGACTCCCGATGGTTGACCGCGCGTTCCAGCTGGACCATATCCACGCCATAGGAAGCAAGGGTTTCAGAACCGCCCGCATTCTGGCGCAGATACATAATCGAATGATCGGGATCTTCCTCATGAATAAAATCGAGGAAGAGTTGTTCATGATTGCCAAAGAGGCAGGTCACGACGAAGCCATCAATGGGCCTCATTAGGCGTTCGATTACACCATTTGAGTCCGGTCCCCGGTCGACATAATCGCCGACAAAAACGATTTCTGGGTTGTGCGCGCCCACACGATCCGCGTCCGCGCGAACAGCCGTCAGCATCATTTCCAACAGCTCAAGTTCGCCGTGGATATCCCCAACCGCATAGATCATTTAAAAATACTCAACCAAAGCCATCTCCGCCAAATAGGGTCGAAGACGCCCTTCGTCAACCAAAAGGAGATGGGACGGACATGTTTTACAGTCGCTACTTCCAAACCCGGGCACCGGAAAAGCACTGCCAGAAAGCGCGGAAAACTGCGAAACCAGGTCGCATTCCTGTCCTTCAGGCACACGCCCGACCAAACGTACCTTGCCTTGTGTGGTTAGCTGATCCACATGCCAGCGCTGTTTTTTGTGGCGCTTCAAATGCCGGTTGAGCCGCGCCTCCATGCCGCCCGGCCCATAAGCACTCCCGCAATAAAGGTAAAAACCGGGCGCCAGTCGCGCCGAACCAAAGGACGCGCCGGCAAGTAATAAGAAACGCTTAGTTTCAATGCCCAGAAAATAGGCACCTTTGGTCACGCGATTCCCCCTTTTTTGCATTGCATGGTTGGTCAAACTTAAAGTCATCCTATATGAAAGTCAGACAGGACGAAAATCACTCCCAAACCCCAACATGAACCTTTCACCTCGCCGACAACAGGAACTTCGAAATCTGGCATGGACAATTGTCCTTGTCGCACCGATCGGCGGCCTCATCGGTTTCATCATCGCCTATACCTCAGGCGGAGATCTTTATTGGCATGGTCTGGTGCAAGGTGCCTTTACCGCGACCTTTATTTCTCTTTGCGTTGGTGGTCTCACGATTTTCTATCGCAACTCCCCAAGCGGCCATTGGCTCAGGCGTTTGTCATTCAAACAATCGCTCGCCTTCAATTCACTCGTTTACCTCCTCGTCATCATGATCGGGATCCGGCTGGGGGTCTCGCTGTTTTACCGCGTCAACTTTCTGGAGTTTCGTTGGCTTGCGACTGAAACCCTCATCGCCCTTTTGCTGTCGGCGGTCATCGCCATTGTCATCAATCTCGGGCAGCAAATGGATCGCATGCTGGGACAGGGCGTTCTGAAGAAATATCTGTCCGGCGCCTATCACAAGCCCAGAGAAGAAGAGCGTATCTTTCTCTTTATTGATGTCATCGGCTCCACCGGTATTGCCGAACGCATCGGCGCTATCAAGTTTCACGCCCTCTTGGATCGATTCTTTTACGACCTGACAGACCCGGTTCTTGCCAACAAAGGCGAAATCCACAAATACGTCGGTGATGAAGTCATTATCTCATGGCCTGTCACTCAAAGCGGAGTTAAGGGCAATGCGCTAAAATGTTTTTTTGATATCAAACAGGAGATGGAACGGCACAAAGATCATTACGAGACCCAATTTGGCTTTGTACCCAGCTTTCGCGGCGCCATTAACGCGGGACCTGTCGTCACTGGCGAAATTGGCGACATTAAGCAGGAAATAGTTTTCCTGGGTGACACAGTCAACACAGCCGCGCGCATTCTTTCAAAGGCGTCAGAGCTAAAACGAGAGCTTTTCATGTCGCAATCCGCGCGCGAAATTCTCCCAATCCCAAAGAACCTGGCAGCGGAAAGCCTGGGCGTTCAGGTGCTGCGCGGCCGCCAACAACATATCGAACTCTTCGCCGTTCACGAGCAATCCTGACAAAGCCTGCACAAACAAAGCCCGCACTAGGCGCACCAGCTCAAAGCCTCTATACTGCCCCGACAACACACCGCATGACCTTGGGAGGGGCCACAAATGCATCTGAAATTCCGGCATATTGCCGCCGCAGCCGCCTTGCTCACTGCCGCAGCCTGCGATCGCAAGAGCGAGCAAACAGGCCCTGAACAGGCATCGTCATCTCAACCTTCAACAGAAATTGTCATTCCAGGCTCTGAGTTTCATGGCATCCACGGCCTGACATTTGGTGAAGATGGCATGATCTATGTCGGCTCCGTCGTCGGCATGTCCATTTACCGGGTCGACCCGGACACAGGTGCCGTGGAACTTTTCGAAGGCCCGCCGCAGGGTCAGGCAGATGATCTCGAGTTTAACGCCGACGGCGCCTTGGCCTGGACGTCATTTACCCTTGGACAGCTTCACATGCGCGACCCGGATGGCACGGTGCGCGTCCTGGCCGACAATCTTTATGGCATCAATTCGCTTGCCTTCAATGCACAGGGACGGCTTTTTGCCACCCAGGTCTTCCTCGGCGATGCTCTTTATGAATTTGACCCTGCCGGCGAAAACCCACCCCGCAAAATTATCGAAGGCATGGGCGGCCTCAACGGCTTCGACTTCGGTCCGGACGGCAAGCTCTATGGTCCCCTTTGGTTTAAGGGGCAAATTGTCCGTGTGGATGTGGAAACCGGCGCGCTGGAAGTCATTGTCGAGGGCCTGAATGTGCCGGCCGCGGCAAATTTCGATTCCCACGGCAACCTCTATACAATCGACAACGAGACCGGCGAGATCTTTGAGATCGACATCGAAAACAAATCCGCCACCCGCGTCGCAACAGCGCCTACCAATTTGGACAATCTCGCCTTCGATGAAGATGACAAACTCTTTGTCACGAACATGTCCGACAATGGCATCTATGAGGTCAATACCAACACAGGCGAAATTCGCCTCGTCGTTGCCGGACCGCTCACGACACCTGGCGGCCTGTCCTACGACAATGGCCAGATTTACGTAGCCGACACCTTCTCGCTGTCGAAAGTTGACCCTATGGGCGGCGATGTCTCGGACCTCTCCCGGGTTATCTCTGATCACGAATACCCAACGGAAGTCGATGCCTCCGGCGCGCATATCATGACCACTTCCTTTAACGCCGGCTTTGTTCAGGCCTATGACAAGCAGAGCGAACGAAGGGTCAGCCGCTGGACAGGCTTTAACGGACCGACGGGGGTTTTGGAGCTGCAAGATGGATCCGTCCTGGTCGCCGAGGTCGGGTCAGGTCAGCTTATCCGCGTCAGTGGTGAAAATGGCGAGACACGGGAAGTCGTCGCCGCTGAGCTGGAGGGCATTACCGACATTGCCCGGTTTAAAGAAAACAAAGTTGTCGTAACTACCTATGTGCCGGGGGATGTCGTCGTTGTCGACCTGACAACCGGCGAGAAGATCACAATTGCCTCCGGGCTTAGCGGCCCGGAAGGAATTGCCGTAGAGCCAGGTCACAACATCCTTGTCGTCGAAGTTGGCAAGCGGCGCCTGATTCGCATTAACCCACTTTCTGACCAGATCACGGAAGTTGTTGGCGACTTGCCCATTGGCCTGCCCGGTTATCCGCTGGCGCCGCCGAGCTACATCATGTCCGGCGTCACGGTGTCGCCAGAAGGCGAAATCTTCCTGGCGTCTGACATCGACAATTCGATACTAAAAGTGGTCGGAAACTAAAAGTCTATCAGCTGCGGATTCGTAAATCCCGCCGCTTGAAAGGATCGGAGCAACGACGGCGTAATCTCGCTCGCCGTCAAAAGCAATTGATCGGACACCGCCACCCGTCCCGCTGGAGGCTCATTGTCACTCAGAACCTTTTTGGTTTGCCGGGCAATCGCGGCACCGGAATCGACCCATTGTATGGGCCGGTCAACCGCCTTGCGAAGCTCATCCCTGAGCAAGGGAAAATGGGTGCAAGCCAACACCACCGTATCAATCTGCTCGCCACGGGGCTGACAAAACAGCCCCCGAACCGCATCTTGAACGTCTTCAACATCAAGCACGCCGTCACTCATTTTGCGCTCGGCAAGCTCCACCAGCTCCGCCGAGCCATGGCGCAAAACTTCGCAGTCTCCAGCAAATTTCAGGATTAGGTCGTCTGTATAAGGCCGGCGCACGGTCCCCGGTGTCCCCAGCAATCCAACCACCCGGCTGTGACTGACCCCGCAGGCAGGCTTAATGGCGGGCACGGTGCCGACTACGGGCACATCTACCGCCACTCGAATTTCATCAAGGGCAATCGTGCTGGCCGTATTGCAGGCCACCACCACCGCATCAAATTCATGAGCAACCACCGCCGCACGAATAAGCTGCGGCAATCGCTCGATCAGCGCCGCATCTTCCTTGATGCCATAGGGGAAAAAGCCGTTGTCCGCCAGATACCCGAAAGAAGTGGCACATTTCTGTGCGCGTAGTTCTTTCAGAACACTCAGGCCACCCACACCGGAGTCAAAAACCAGCACTCGAGCCATCTATTTAGTCAGATCCTCTTTAGGTTGCGCCAATCAGGCCTCTGTCAGGGGCGGGTCTACCGCCTCCGGGCGTCCAGACCAGCTCCACCCGACCGTGGACCTTGAAACGCCTAAGAGTAACCCATGAAGATCACCAGGATGTGACCAAAAATTGTCTTTTTCTGTCTCCATCGAAGGTCCGCGCGGGGTGCACCGGGCACCAGCGCCCAAAAACCGGTCCACAAGCCCTTCAAAATCATGGGACTCGCAGTAGCACATATTGAGCGAATCCCCGTGTTTGGCCACATAACGCGCCATGGGAACATCCGCCTTGACCACCTGGCTAAGCTCTATCCGGTCAAGCCGGTTGGGCGGATCAAACAGTGTGAGTGTCCCTTCATAGCCCCAGCGTTCACTGGCAATCCCGTGAAACCGCTGCGCCTCAAGGCGAAACAATCCGGCAAAGTGCGCCGCCGCCTGCCGCCAGTCTGATTTCAGCGTATTGGTAAACTCATAAAGAAAACTAACCGGCCCGACCCGGCGGCGCGGCGCACTTGGGCTGATCACAAGCGGCACCCCGAAGTGGTCTTTCCCGTCGAGGTAAAACTGCGCGCCATCTTCATGCACCGCAAACCCCAAGCCTCCGATATGGGCTTTAAGCGCCGCCATATCATGGGTTGAGATCCCCCCGCGCATTAGACCCTCCCCGCGCTTGCCCAGAAAATCCTGAGTGAGGCCCGCGCCATCAGCTTCACAAAGCTCAAGCTCGCTTTCGCCCATAGCCAATATCGTTCGCCGCGCGCCTAAAAAGGCGCTGGTGTCCTGCCGCGCCACTTCTGTACCCAGCAGCCGATTGAAAGTCTCTGCCGCCTTTTCAGCGGAGTGAACCGCCAATTGCACCCGATCAATACGGTCCATCATGCCATACCCTCCAAAAATCGCTTCACCCGCCGCTCCACATTCTCGCGGATATTCATATAGAACAGGCTGTAATCGAAATTATGCAAACTGCCGCCGGGCCCCGCGATTGCCGACAAGCGCTCCGGCTTGTTGGAAGCGGCAATAAGCTGGCCCTCCACATTGCGGGTAGACACGTTGAAATCTTCCAGGATCTGGATATCGTAGGTATCGACGCCCATGGGTACCCCATCATAGAAAATCGACATATCGATGTTCTTGGATTTAACGCGCAAAACTCCTTTGTGCAGATCAGCGGGCGCCGCCTCTGTTCCTCTTTTCCAAAGCAGGGGATTAATCGCCACTTTTTCCTTGCCGAGCGAGGCCTCCCAGCCCTCGGGGTAATAATGGCCCACCGCCATATCCGCGACCATGTTTTCAAACCCTGCCTGGATCGTATCCCAGGTCACCACGGTCCGCAGGTCATCTGCATGTTCACTCATTTTGATTTGAGAAAGTGTGCGCTCAAATTTGTCAGTGGGGATACGTTGGCCGATGACATAGCCTGAAACAAACCTGTCAAAGAGCTCACTCCCGTCGATTTTTTCTTCAAGTAAACGGATGCCATGATTAGACCCCTGGCTGTGCCCAGCTATGACGAAAGGTCGCCCCTTGTTGTCATGCTCTATGTAGTGCTCAAAAGCGCGCACCACATCTTCATAGGCAAACTCAAGCGCCCGGCGCCCGTTCAGCCCCCGATCGAGAAAGGAAAAGAGGGTAGCCTGGCGATAACGCGGCGCATATATGCGCGTGCATCCGTTAAACACCGTTGCTTGCGCGGGAATGACCAGTTCATCCACCCATTCGTTGGCACGCGCGTCGCCAAGATCCGCATTCCAGTTGTGTTTACCGAAGAAGGTCGTTGGATGAATGAAAAAGCAGTCGACCTGGGCCTTGTCTTGCCCATCGCGGCAATCACGATTGCTCGGCACCATGGTGGATTTCGCCTCAAATCCTGGCCGGACCGCCCAACTGGCCGGATCTGAGTAATCCGGCGCCGATGGCGCCAGCGCCGCATCGAACTCATGGGTCGGCATAATCTTGGACAAGAGCGCGCGAAAACCTTCCTCGCGCGCATTTCTGGGTGGTTGGGTCTCATTCATTGCTTAAGTTCCTCCCGGCGCCGAATGATTTTTATCTTTTGCAAAACTATAGACCCCCCTGAAACCTCTGCCAACCGATGCGGTGGTTTAAGTTAGATCTCAGCCTTAGCCATCATGATTTCATGACCTTCAGCGCTTTCGATCCAGAACTGACCCCCATGTTCTGCGCGCAGGCCCTTAAGCAGATAGGCCTCGTTCACAAAGAGGGGTTGAACCGCCCGAAAGGAAAAGGATTTCAGAGGACTTCCCAGGGACCGCCCGGCGAATCCGGCAAGCTGGGTTGCCATCAAGGGCCCATGCACCACAAGCCCTGGATAACCCTCCACATCGCGCACATAGGCAAGATCATGATGAATACGATGCGCATTGAAAGTCACAGCGGAATAGCGAAAGAGCAAGACCTCATCGGCCATGCAGGCTTCCTGCCAGTCCGCGTTCCTTGGATCGGTTTTGCGCCGACCGACAAAGCCGCCCGTCGGCGCTTCCCGGTAAACAATGTCCTGCCGCTCGCGCAGACACGCCTGCCCGTCCTGCAAATAGACATGTCCCACGGACACAAAAACGAGGGGGCCACTCTTACCTTCCTTGGTCGTCACCCCCTCGATCGTTGAAAGGCGCGTCGCCGACCCGCCCAACCGCAAGGGCAGGTCTATTGTCATCTCGCCAGCCGCCCACATGCGCCTGGGTAAAGGTACCGGTGGCAAAAAGCCCCCACGCTTGGGATGACCATCCACATCCAGGTCGTGCGCCGACACCACCGGATTGAAATAAATCCATTGCCACCCGGGCGGCAATAAAGCACCCGCCTCAATTGTCAGATCAAGATCAAACGTTGCTGCCAACCGCCGGGCCTGTTCAACCTGCAGAGCATCTTCAACCTCTTGCGTCCGGCCAATCCAGTCCTCCAGAGATTTCCCGCTCATATGATGCTCTTAAAATGACTTCGGCAGTCCCAGAATATGGGTCGCCACATGAGACAGGATAAGGTTGGTCGAAATCGGCGCCACCTGGTAGAGCCGGGTCTCGCGAAATTTGCGCTCAATGTCATAGTCTTCCGCAAAACCTGCCCCGCCGTAGGTTTGCAGGGCCGTATCCCCGGCAGCCCAGGAGGCCTCGGACGCCAGGAGCTTGGCCATATTGGCCTCGCTGCCACAAGGCTTACCACCTTCAAAGAGCGCCGCTGCCTCGCGTACCATAAGCGCCGCCGCGCGCATCTGGGTATAGGCCCGGGCCAAAGGAAACTGGATGCCTTGGTTCTGACCGATCGCGCGCCCGAAAACTTCCCGCTCTCCGGCATATTGGCTCGCCTTGTCAATAAACCAGCGCGCATCGCCTATACATTCAGCAGCGATCAAAATGCGCTCCGCATTCATGCCATCGAGAATATAACGAAATCCCTTGCCCTCCTCTCCGATCAACGCAGAGGCCGGGATCGGCACATTGTCGAACGTTATCTGCGTTGTGGAATGGTTCATCATGGTGCGCAGCGGTGTGATGTGCATGCCCTGAGATCTCGCCTTCGCCATATCCACCAAGAAAACCGAAAGCCCGTCGCTGGGCTTCACACCCTCCTCGCGCGGTGTTGTGCGTGCCAGAAGCACCATGAGATCGGAATATTCCGCCCGAGAAATGAAGACCTTGGAGCCGCGAATGACATAGCCATCGCCCTCTTTGTCGGCACGCGTTTGAATGCGGGTCGTGTCGGTGCCGCTGGCCGCTTCTGTCACGCCAAAGGCCTGAAGCCGAAGCTCGCCGGAAGCAACCTTGGGCAAAAAGGCGGCTTTCTGTTCCGGACTGCCATGTTTGAGAAGCGTCCCCATGGTATACATTTGCGCATGGGCCGCGGCGCCATTGCCACCGCTTCCGTGAATTTCCTCCAAAATCGCGGCGGCCGCCCCAAGGCCAAGCCCGGACCCGCCATATTCTTCCGGGATGAGAACCGACAGAAACCCGCCCTCCGACAGGGCATCGACAAATTCGCTGGGATAGTTTCGGGCCCGGTCACGCTCACGCCAATAGGCGCCGTCAAACCGGGAGCATAGTTTGGCCACCGAGGCCCTTATCTCAGCGTGATCTTCCAGAAAGCTCATGTGGCGGAGTGTTACGCGCCGCCGCCCCCTTTTCAAGGGCTCATTGTCTGGAAAGCTTCTCGGTTTAAGAAGCTGTTGGACCCCCGCGCTGGGAGCGCGGCGCATGGCGTGCATCCGGCGCGGCATATCGACGGATAAGACTAAATATCTGTTCTTTGCTAACCGGCTTCGGCAGATAGTCGTCCATTCCAATCTTGATATATTCCGCGCGGTCCTCGGACACCGCATGCGCGGTCATGGCAATGATTGGCGTCTGAAACTGAACACCTGGCAACTCGCGAATGGCTTTCGTGGCCTCAATCCCATCCATGACGGGCATTTGGATATCCATAAAGATCATGTCGTAGAAATCATTCTGGATCGCTCGAACCGCCAATTCGCCGTTTTCCACGAATTTAAAACGCACCTTGGTGCCTTTCAGAAGCGAAGTCAGAATGATCCTGTTCACACGATTGTCTTCCGCTATCAGGATCGTCGCCTGCGGCAGGTCTTCCGGCGATAACTTTTTGGCGGGAACAAAACTCTCGACCGCCTGACCGGGGTCCGTTGTCCGGCAATTGGTCGTAAACCAGAAGGTACTGCCAAGCCCGGGCAGGCTTTCGACACCGATCTCTCCGCCCATCAGCTCCGCCAATTGTTTGCAAATCGCAAGCCCAAGGCCCGTGCCCCCAAATCGCCGACTGATCGAATTGTCAGCCTGTGAGAATTGCTCGAACAGATGGGCCTGCGCCCCTTCCACAATTCCAATGCCCGTATCGGTTACCCGACAATCGAGCACCACGTCACCTTCACAGGCCATCGCATCAAGACTTAAGGTAACCGAGCCCTTCTCGGTGAACTTGATCGCGTTGCCGACCAGGTTGAGAATGATTTGTCGCAATCGCATTTCATCGCCAATGAGCATTTGCGGAACGTGATCGGAAATTTTGACAACCGTTTCCAGGCCTTTTTGCCGCGCCTCGTTCTCAAACAATCGCATCGCCTGATTGACAAGGTCCTGCGGTGAAAAGATATCCTCGTCCAGCTCGACTTTGCCGGCATCAAGGCGCGTAAAGTCAAGAATATCATTGATGATGGTCATCAAAGAGTCCCCGGACTGGGAAATCACATCGAGATATTCGCGTTGCTTATTCGTTATCTCGGTATCCTTCAAAACCGATGCCATACCCAGAATACCGTTCATCGGTGTCCGAATCTCATGGCTCATCATCGCCAGAAAGCTGGACTTTGCATTGTTGGCATGTTCGGCTTCCGACCGCGCCGCTTCTGCTGCCTGAATGCTTTTTTCAAGAGACAGGGTCTTTTCGCAAAGCGAGTCTGCCATGTCTTCAATTTCAAGCCGATGGCGAATGGCCTCGGTTATGGACGCATTATAAACAAAGGAAAAACGGCACATGAACCCGGAGAACAAAAGGGCGGCGGCGCCAATGACAATATCGGCGCGCGTGCCCCCCAGGAAATAGACACTCGAAAACGGCACCACGGCTGTTGCAATAAAGGCAACAGCGGCGGGCACATAAGCTGACGACGATGCCGACGAGCCTGCAAGCATGCCGGTCGCCACGACCACCAGAATGTTAAAAGATGTGGTGCCAAACTGATCAAGGAACACAAAGGCCAGAGACCCCCACATAACTCCAAGCGAAAAACTGCCAAGGGTCACCCACCGCGCCGTTTTTCGAGTGGCATGCGCTTCCACATCAGCCAGAAAATATTCGCAGTGCCATTGCCGCGCGATAACCAGAACCATCAAAACACCGAACCAAGCGGTTAAGCGGACTTCAAGCCCCGGCTGCCACAGACCAATGACAATCACCAGACCACAAAGGGCGTTGATCGGGTTTCCGGTTTTGGCGTTCTCAAACCACAGGCGCATCTTTTCACAGAACAAGCGAGCGCCACGGGCGTCATCAGCACCCGCCCGGCCATTGCGAAACAAGTCGCGCAGTCCGATGCCGCCATTGATATCCTGGGTTTCCACCAACATTGTTGTGTGCTTTCCCCTCGCCGATTTCACCCCGCCGGGCCTTCCATGAGGTCATGAAAGGCGCCGTTTACCTGACGCCCAATCTAGCCGACCCCTCTTAAAACATGCCTAAGAAGCCACCTCAGATTGTTTGTAAAAGTGCCAAAAACACTTCAAAATCAGGGAAATACCTTCTTTTTTGAGGTGTTATGGAATGTTGCCATCGAAAGGGCTCGGCCATGGAACTCAAGACCATTGACTATGAACAGCGCGGCCGCGTGGCTCTCATTACCCTCGCCCGGCCACACCGGATGAACGCCTGGACAGGCCGCATGCACACAGAATATCGCCATTGTCTGGAACAGGCAGAACAGGACGCCCGTATCGGCGCCATCGTCATCACCGGTAAGGGCAGAGCCTTCTGCGCCGGCGCCGATATGGCCGCCCTCGAAGGGCACGTCGAAAAAGGCGGGTATGATCCGGGCACGCCGGACCCCTTGGCCGAACCGGGTTTCGGCGTCCGCCCGGAATTTGATGCCTCCTTTGCCTATCACTTCGGCCTGTCAAAGCCGGTCATCGCCGCCATCAATGGTGCCGCTGCCGGTGTCGGTCTGGTGCTTGCCTGTTTCGCCGACATTCGTTTTGCCGCCAAAGGCGCAAAATTCACCGCCGCTCATGGGCGCTTCAATTTTCCAGCTGAATTTGGACTATCCTGGGTTTTGCCACGCCAAATAGGTCTGACAAGAGCGATGGACCTGCTTCTCACCAGCCGGATATTCTTAAGCGAGGAAGCCATGGAGATGGGTCTTCTCAACCGCCTCCTTGAAACGGAAGATGTGCTCCCCGAGGCCCTGGCCTATGCGCAAAGCCTGACAGAAAACATCGCCCCGGCTTCACTTCGGGAGACCAAATGGCAGGTCTACACAGACCTTCACCGCGATGTGGCCAGCGCGGTCAATACCTCCGAGGAGCTGATCGAAAACCTGTCAACAGAGCCAGATTACAAAGAAGGGGTCAGGGCTTTCACGCAAAAGCAAAAACCCCATTGGCGTAAATATCAGTCCTGAGCCCAGTCAGGCGCACATCCCACCGTCGATCACAAGCTCAGACCCGGTGACATACCGCGACTCGTCGCTTGCCAGAAACAGGACCCCATTCGCGATCTCAACCGGTTCAGCCGCGTGACCGATCGGAACCGCCGCCATCTCCGCAACCATTTTCGCCGACAGCGTATTGGCGCCGCCAAGGGGCGTGAGATTATCCGCTGTAGAGGCGCTAATTTTCGTCCAAATCTCGGTATCAATAATACCCGGGTGTACACTGTTGACCCGGATCTTGATCCCGGCCCGCGCGCATTCAATTGCCAGGCTGCGCGACAACAGACGCACCGCACCCTTTGAGGCGCTATAAGCGGAAAGCCCCGGCGCCCCTTTCAAGCCTGCGACAGAGGAAATGTTGATAATCGAGCCGCCGCCGGACTTTGTCATGAGCGGGATCGCATGTTTGCATCCCAAAAAAACGCCGTCCACATTGATCGCCATCATCTGGCTATAGCTTTCATAGCTCATCTCGGTAATCGCGCCCCCATTACCAATGCCGGCATTGTTAACCAGGACATCAAGACCGCCGTATTCGTCTTCAATCTCACCGATAAGCTGCTGCCAACCGGCCTCCGTCACGACGTCCTGATGCTTATAGGCCGCCTTGCCGCCGCTAGCATAGATGTCGCTGGCCAGCTTTTCCCCGCGCGCGTCCTGAACGTCGGTGATAATGACTGTCGCGCCTTCACGCGCCAGCACGCGGGCACAAGCCTCGCCAATCCCAGCTGCACCGCCTGTAACCAATGCTATTTTTCCTGCCACACGTGACATGTTTCCTCCTCCTGATCTGCGCCGACTCTAGTCGGCATTTTGTTATTGCCCGATCTTGTCATCAAGCTAGAGTGGCGACCATCAAAAAACAACGGGCCCCACAAAAAGAGACAGCGACATGTTCGAGCTCCACCCCAGACTGGCCGAGGACACCTTGGAGATTGCCCGGTGGTCTCTCTGTCATGTGCACCTCATGAAGGACGCCCGCTACCCCTGGATCATACTTGTCCCGGCCCGCGCAAACATCCGCGAGTTTCATCATTTAGCCGAGGCCGATCAGATCACGCTCTGGAATGAAATCCGCCGCGCGTCGGAGGGGCTTGAAAAGGCAACCCATGCGGAAAAATTAAATGTCGCGGCACTTGGCAATATGGTGCCTCAGCTTCACGTCCACATTATTGCCAGGTTTTCCTCAGACCCCGCCTGGCCCGCGCCCGTATGGGGTGTCGGGGAGGCCGTGCCTTATGATCCGGCAGACGAAAAAAAACGCATCGCAGAATTTCTGCAATGCGTTTGATCCTATCCCAATAGAGATCATCCGATTACTCGTTCCCGGACGTCTCCACTTTTTCGACTTCTTCAAACAGGCCCAGACCACAAGTCGGCCCAGAAACAGCGCCGCCGGTTAAAACCGTAATCGTGTCCGAAGAGCAGAGCGTCGACCCATAGACCTTGTAGGAAAAGGCCTTGTAGAAATTAAGAGACGAACACTCATGCGGCAGAGTGTTAAGATAAAGACGACGGCCATTCATTTTGAAAAGAATATGCGATCCATCAAGGACCCGGGTCGTCCGGATATCGCTCAGGTCCAAACATTTTTCCGTTTCCCCGGTCTTCTGATAACCCTTGAGCACATCCGCGTCATCCGCCAGAGCGGGCGCCGAGGTACAAAAACTCATTACCAGCAGCCCCGCCGCCATTTGCTTAATCGTCATGTGATCCTCCTTGTCTCGGGTCAGCGACTTTGCAGTCGCTTTCTGTCGCCCCACAGCCGAGAAGATAAACCTATTATGATTTGTTGAAATTACAAGAAAATGACGCCGGACATCATCACACCCACGGCACTTTGCAACTCATGACCCGGTCAGATAGCCAGGTCTTTCAACCTGCAGTTTCGAACCCAGCCACCCCTTGACCCAACCCTTGTTGCGTTCAATTTCTGTCGGCACGCATTCGCCGCCATCATAGGTCAGCTGCAAGAGTTCATGCTCCTCCAGCATCAAACTGGCGTCGACCATTCTGTCAAACATGCGGCCTGCCCAATGAGCTGATCGCTCTGGAACTTGCGGCAATTCGCCGACACTCTCCAGCAAATTGTCGATCCGGCGTTCCAGATGATGGCGCGATCGGGCGGCACCCCAAAGCAGGAGCGTGCTCACGCCCAGTTTTTTGGCCAGAACATCCGCACCGCGATTTTTGCGATGATCAAACTCGACCAGGGATTTCGGGATCGGTCCAAGCCAGACCTTCCCCTGAGCATTCATCCAGTTCATGCCCCACTGCCCAAACCGCGCATGCCAATAGTGGTCGACAAAGGCCTTGTTTTCCTTGTCGGGGTGGACAGCAACAGTTCGCGCGACGTCCAGCACACGATCGCCAAAAATAGAAATTCCATCGGCCGCCCAGCTTCCTCTCTGCGGATCAAAGGCCGGAAAATTCAGAACATCAAATCGAATGCGGCAAAGGGCTTCAATTTCCTTTGCCAATTTATCCCGAAAGGCCGCACGCTCTGCCCCCCAGCGTGTCATGTTCTTGTACCGCATGACGGCACTTGATGAGATCGTAATGGATTCCATCGCCGGCCCGCGGGTTTTACTTAATGCCCCCGGCTCGCAAAGCTGTGCCAAAAACACGATAAGCGTATCAACGGTGAGAGGTGAAAAATGTTCAACAACAGCCCACTGATCGTCAAGCCCATCACGCCCGCCCGGCAGGTCAACATAAATGATCACCTGCCCGCTCTTTTTACCGATGTGCCGATAGGTCAGCCGCCCGGTCTCGTCGACGGCCCACCCCCCCTGAAGTTGGCGAGCATGCTCGCCGCCTTTAAAGAGCGCAGCAATTACCGCCGCAATAACCGGATTATTGGGGATGCGTCCGATCTTTTCAGGAAAGGCATTTGCAAGCCCCCGATCCAGACGCTTCAACCGTTTCAGGTCTTGCGATTCTTCTGTACGAATGAGAGGAGACATTGGATTGGTCTCCAGCTGCCCTGTCTCTCTCTCCGTTGACACTCGTTTCATCTAGCCACGCGCCTCTCCAACACAGGCGAATAAATCCGTCGCGACAACAGGCCGCACACGGACAAAGCTTGTGACCCCTTCAGATGACCCTTTATCAGTCAAAGAGAATCTATGAGCGACGTTACTAAAGTGTCAACATCCGGGATGTGAAATTAACCAATAACAACATGAAATCAGCGTTCTAGGAGGGACCCGTGACAAAACGCCGCCTGATCTGGGGTATTAAAGAACGCCAAGCAATAATTAGTGGCGTGTCGGCGCCTCCAAAGGCAGGTTAGAATTAGAATGTGTCCGGACATCTAACAGGTCTTCAAAGTGTTGGACCGACAGTCGGTCCGCCGGACAGATAATAAGCTCTGCTTGTTCCAAGAGGTGAATGGCCTCCAGCCAAACTCTAGGATCGGCTTGAATGTCAGAATGCTTGATCACCATATCCCGGAGCACAGGTTGCACAACCAGCGGCATCTGAAATGCTGTCTGACTCTCCGCCATCTTCGCCAGAATAAGTTTCGCAGAGGAGGCAACTTCTTCTGTCGATGCTGAATACAAGGCAACAATTGACCGCGCAATAAAGGACCGCTCCAGATCATTGAGTTGCCAATGAGACCACAACCCCATCCGAACCCACCAGGCTGCGCGAACAAGCCGGTTGCCATAAATCTGTGTACGGATGATATCAAGAATCGGGATCCCGGCATCATCACTTGTTACCAGCGACGAACCCTGCCGTCTCAAAACGGCAGGCTCGAGGCGCAATTTCTCCAAGAGGGCCCTAAGGCGTGCTGCCGGCATGAACGGCAAATATTCCTTCAGGTCGCCCACTGTTACAGGCAGGGGTGTCGCAAAGGGGTCTTGCCGCCCTGCCGCTTCGGCCCGCGCCAGCGTGAGCTTCATCAGGGCGACCAAAACCGCAGCCTCGCCTTCCGGCATCGCCGCGATGGCCTCTGTGAGCTGACCCAGAAGCCGCGCGCGGTAAGGCACCTGTAATTTATTGAGTCTTGGCAGGGTCAATTGGGCACACCCATCCGTCGGCGCACGCAAGCGTGTCGCCTGTTAATAAAATCGGGGTGCTCAAATTCTGTTACCACAGACCCTTTTTCATAATCTGAAAAAAGAGCCGTTCTGGTTATCTTCTTATCTGCGATGTCCAAGCTGTTTCAAAATGACACCAAATCAAGGCCTTATGGTAAAACCGCGGCTAAATGCTGACGGATTAAGCAGGAAATACTGCCAGCTAACGGAGTTTTTGATGCCCACATACGGGGGTTTAGCCAAACCCAGGCGCCTAACCGCCCTAAACCATTCCCCCTTTACCATAATCGTTAATAATTGGCAGTTTTCCGCGATTTCTACGGGAGGCGTCACAATAACCCCCGCAACACGGCACCAAATCCTGCGCGATTTGGAAGGATTAATTTTTCCTTAACAGCTAAGTCTCTGTTTTAACGAAGTTTTAACGTTTACCAATACCACCGACAAGAGATATGAGACCCTCCAAAACCCGCAAATTCCCAATTTTGCCTCTGCTATAGTGCCTGGGTCAGTATCCAGTGATGGGGTGTTACGGTGGTTCTGACGTGGGTAAATGGGCTGATCGGCGGGGGGAATTTTCCTGACATTCCGGCAGACCATTTGAACTAGTCACTCTCAAGATTTTGAATATGGGAGATTATCAAATGTTGAAACTTTACGTAGCGGCTCAACGTCGGTTCCATGATCTGAAGGAAAAGACTGAAGGCGCCACCATGATCGAATACTCGCTTCTGATCGGCCTCATTACGGTTGCCGTCATTGCTGCGATTATTTTCGTCGGTACGTGGGTAAGTGGTCGTTGGACAGCACTTCAGACCGCTCTGACACCGGCTCCATAAACTTCGGACGGCCTTTTTCCCAAAGGCAAGAATACCTCGGTGTCTTGGGGTCGTCAGATTCCAAGACACCGTTCCTTTCTAGAATTTTTAGGAGCAGCTGCAATGCGATCGACCGGGATTTTAATGCTCATCGTGGCAATAGTTGTTGGCGGCATCACCGCCTGGTTGGTAATGAATTTCTTGCAAAACCAGGCCCAGCCGGTGGCCCAGCCGCAGGCATCAACGACGATCGCGCAAACAACTGTTGTGGTTGCAGCCACCAAGCTTTCCTTTGGCGACAACCTGACACGGGACAATCTGAAAGAAGTTTCCTGGCCCACGAACAACGTGCCGCCTGGCTCTTTTAAGACCATCAATGAAATTCTTGACGGCGCGGACCGCCGCGTGGCCCTTCAGAATATGGAGCCCAATGAAATGGTCCTGCACAGCCGTGTTTCCGGATTTGGCGGACGGGCGACCCTGTCGCAAGTCATCAGCGACGGCATGCGCGCCACAACAATCCGCGTTAACGACGTCAATGGCGTCGCTGGATTTGTTTTACCGGGCGACCGGGTCGACATCATGCTGACACGCAATACAAAAACCGGATCAGCAGCACGCGATTCCATGGTCACCGACGTTATCATCCAGAACTTACGTGTCCTGGGCGTTGACCAGATTTCCAACGAAGACACCTCCGAACCGGTGGTACCAAAGGCGGTGACCCTGGAGGTCTCCCCGGAAGATGCACAAAAGCTCTCCCTGGCCGCCTCAATCGGAACTTTGACTTTGTCTTTGCGCAACTACGTAAGCGCGGGAACCGAAGAAGCAACCCGGTACAAAACCATCAGCGTCAATGACCTCAGACCCGTGGGCGCCAGATCAACCTCGTCGTCGGCTCCGACACCAGCACCGACCTATACCAGTCCCACCGTGCGCGTGACGCGCGGGACGACGTCGAGTTCACAAAAAGTGGCGCGAGAATAAATCAATTCAAGAGATAATCATTCATCGGACACAAGTAGCGACGATCAAGCAAGGGCAAGGGGCCATGACATCAAAAGATATCAGCACTAAGACACTTTCAAGATGGGGTCGCTTGGCAGCCATGGCCTTAGCGCTTGGCGCGGTGACGGCCTCACCGCTATCGGCACAGGCTCAACCGACCTCGGGCGCGGCGGTCAGCGTCGATCAGGACGATTCAAGTTATGCGGGTTATGTCACTGTACCGCTCAGCAAGTCACGCATCTTGCGCGTCAATTCCTCGGTGCAGGAGCTTTTGATCGGCAACCCGGATGTCGCCGACGTTATGCCCCTGACTAACAAATCTGTTTATGTGCTCGGCAAGTCGATTGGCTCGACCAGCCTTTCAATCCTTGGCCCAGGCAAGAAATTGATCGCCGTTGTCGATATTCGCGTCTCCCACGACACGCGCAGCCTTAAACGCGACCTCTTTGAGATCCTCCCTGATCAGGTGATTGAGGTTAGAGCCGCCAATGATTCCATCATTCTCTCCGGCATGGTCGACTCAAGCGCCGATGCCTCCCAAGCCGCAGCCATCGCCGAGCGGTATGCCCCCGGTCGGGTATCTAATTTTCTCGGCGTCAGCAACTCGCAGCAAGTGATGCTCTCGGTTCGCTTTGCCGAGGTTAAGCGCAACCTGGCAAAACAGCTGGGCCTGAGATCTGAAGTCTCCTGGGACAACGGCGGCGGCCACACGGCCGGCATGGTTTCCGGGATCATCAATCCCGATGCTTTCGCGACCTTGACGGGCACCAAATTCATCGGTGAGGCCGATGTAGAACTCATGCTGGATGCCCTGGAAGAAAAAGGCATCGTGACTACTCTCGCCGAGCCGACCCTGATCGCCAAATCCGGCGAGACCGCCAATTTCCTGGCCGGTGGGGAGTTCCCGGTTCCGGTACCGCGTACGACAAACGGAAGTGACGAATCCAACAGCATCTCAATCGAATTCAAAGAATATGGGGCTTCCCTGGCTTTCACGCCAACGGTGCTCGGCGACAATATTTCCCTGATCGTCGAACCAGAAGTCAGCCAATTGGATTTCCAATCCTCGATTGAGCTGGGTGGCTACCGTGTCCCGGGCCTGACCACGCGCCGCGCAAAGACCTCTGTTGAAATGAAAAATGGGCAGAGCTTTGCCATCGCCGGTCTTTTGCAGTCCGAGTTCACCGACAAAGTTTCTCAGATTCCGGGTATCGGCGATGTGCCTATTCTCGGCGCCTTGGCCCGCAGCGCTGAATTTGAGCGAAACGAAACGGAGCTGGTCATCATTATCACCCCGCATTTCGTCAAACCGGTCAATCCAAAGGACCTCAAACTGCCAACCGACTATGTGGTCAAACCGCACGATCTTGAGTTATTCTTGGCAGGCGTGGTCGAATCAAGCCGACTGAAACACTACGAAGGCATCGACGGTGCCGTCGGATATATCATCGAGTGACAAAAGGAGATTTCCCCATGAAATATTTCGCATTGGCAACCCTCCTTCTGTCGACGGCCTTAGGCGGATGCATTGGTCACAACGAACCCTTGAACGCGACGTTTGGAGAAGCCCACCGCAATAATATGGCTGCCCAGATTATTGACCCGACGCCATCAGAAGAAGACGTGGTGGCCGATGGCAACAACGCCGCCGCCGCTACCGAGCGTTATCAAACCGACAGCGTGAAAGAGCCCAAGGCTCCCAGGAGCTCATCTCTTTCCTCGGGTGGCAACTAAACCATTGGGGCCGTCCTGGCACTTTAAGGTGGTCAGGACTGCTCCACACACAAATGAAGGGGCGTCTTTGTCGTCAGGGGACGAAGACGCTCTCTGTTTGAGTCTCCTCCCCCTGCAAATCACAATGGCCTAATCTCAAGTTTTTAAAAACCGGACAAATAGCAACAACCCAGCCTGAGCACTAAATTAACCATAGGAGCGAACGATTTTGACCCAATCATCACACAGCAGCTTTCCTGGATTTTTCTGCCGGAATGGCGCAAGCCTTGCACAGAAATCTGGCGAAGGGGTGTTTGGATGTTATTTGGATCAGAACTGAACGAAAAGCTTTGATCAGCGTGGGGCGTGTTCCCACAATGCAACAGGTAAACAGAAGGAACACTTTCGAGGATGTCGCAGGCGTACAACCTCATAACCATCACCCAATCGGGCGCGACCGCCGGTGCAATTGAAACCGCGGCCAAGTCTTTGGGCGACCTGAGCACGGATGTGCGTCAACGACAAAATGGCACACCCATCCTCGAGGTTCTGGGTGAAAACCAGTCCGACATTCTCCTCATTGAGCTGGATTTAAAAGATGCGGGTGCTGTGCGAGAACTTGAGGGCCTGATCCAGTCCCACCCCGGGCGCGCCACGCTGGTCACTTCGCCTCAGGCAAGCGTCCAGGACATTCGCGCTCTCATGCGTCTCGGGGTTCAGGATTATATCCCTCAACCCATTGCCCAGGAGGACCTGGTCACCACGCTCAAAGATACCATCGCGAACATTTCCAAAAGCAAAAATGCCGCCGAGTCCACGGATGGAAAGGTGATCACCTTCCTGCATACCTGCGGCGGTGCCGGCGCCACCACTCTGGCTTTACAGCTTGCCGCGGGCCTCCGGGGCAATGGAGAAGCTTCCGTCGGTCTGCTCGATTACGACCTTCAATTCGGCAATCTGGGTCTGTCCCTCGACCTGGTCCCGACCTCATCTATCCTGGACGTCATGGATTCCGGGTCGCGCCTTGACCCCTCGCTTCTGCAGACAGCGATGACATCCCATCGTTCGGGTATCAATGTCCTGACCGCACCAAAGGTAATCTACCCTCTTGATGCCATGTCCGCTTCGGGCGCCGTCTCCATTGTCAAAACCGCGCGTCGAACCTTTAATTTCACAATTATCGATCTGCCGCATACCTGGACCAATTGGACCCAGCCGGTCCTCAGCGCCTCCGACATGGTCTTTTTGGTTCTCGAGCCCAATGTCACCTCGGTCCACCGTGCTCAAAAGATTATCGACGCCCTGAATAACCTGGATCTTGAAAACCTGCCCCTTGTACTTGTTGCCAATAAAGCCGAGGGCGGTTTAACCGGACGCCAGCGTGTTTCTGACGCGGCGGAGGCCTTAAAAAAGGACATTCCCATCACAATCAGGGCAGACAGCCGGGATATTGAAGAAGCCCGCAACCGCGGCATCCTCCTAAAAGAGCTCAATGATCGCTCGGGCGCCTACAAAGACATGCAGCAGCTCACGGACAAGGTATTGTTGGAACTGCGCCCGGACCTGCAGACGGCATCGGCCACAAGACCAGATCATCTCTTTACACGCTTTCGCAGGAAATAGGTTGGCAAGGAGTACTTAAGCCATGGCATCAGACCAGATCAAAGGACCCGAAAAGAAGGAAAAGGGCTTTCGCAGCTTTTTCTCCTCATCGGAAGGACCGGATTTAGAGGCAGATGTTTCTGAAAAGCCTCACCGAGCTGAGCCAACCCTGCGCGGCCACTCCTTTGAAACCTCTGACAAATATCTTGATCTGAAAGTTCGCCTCCACCAGGAGGTCATTCAGAACATCAACCTCAGCGCCCTCGACAAGATGACGCATGATGATGTTCAGCTCGAAATCTCCGGCTTGGTGCGATCCATGTTGGAATCGGAAAAAGTGCCGATGAACGCTACCGAGCGGAACAAACTCATTGGCGAAGTGGTTGATGAACTTTTAGGTCTTGGCCCCATCGAGCCGCTCCTCAAAGACCCGACCGTCAATGACATTCTCGTCAACACCTATCAGCAGGTATTTGTCGAACGCAGCGGGATGTTGGAACTTACGGATGTCCAATTCAAGGACGAGGCGCATTTGCTGCGTATCATCGACAAGATTGTCTCCAATGCCGGGCGGCGCATTGATGAATCCAATCCGAAAGTCGATGCGCGGCTCCCAGACGGGTCCCGGGTGAATGCCGTTATTCCTCCGGTCGGCGTGGACGGATCCCTCTTGTCGATCCGTAAATTTGCCAAGATCCCGATTGACATCAAAAAGATGATCGAGATCGGCTCTTTAACTGAAGAGAACGCCCGCATTCTTGAAGGGATTGTACAAGCCCGGCTCAATGTTTTGATTTCCGGCGGGACCGGGACCGGTAAAACGACGTTGCTAAACGCCCTCTCCTCCTTCATTGGCAATCACGAGCGGATCATCACAATTGAGGACGCGGCCGAGCTCCAGCTGCAGCAAACCCATGTTGCTCGCATGGAAACCCGACCACCCAATATTGAAGGCAAAGGCGAAATCACCCAGCGCGACCTGGTCGTCAACTCCCTTCGGATGCGGCCAGACCGCATCATCGTTGGGGAGGTGCGCTCCGGCGAGGCTTTCGACATGCTGCAAGCCATGAACACCGGACATGATGGCTCACTAACCACGGTTCACGCCAACACGCCGCGCGATGCTCTTGGCCGGATCGAACAAATGATCGGCATGTCCGGGCTCGACCTGCCAACCCGCTCTATGCGGGCGCAAATCGCGTCGGCCATTCAGGTGGTTCTTCAAATCCGGCGTTTCTCGGACGGCACCCGTAAGCTGGTCAGCATCCAGGAACTGACCGGCATGGAAGGCGAAGTGATCACCATGCAGGAAATCTTCCGATTTGAGCAGACGGGCGTCGATGCCGACGGAAAAGTGATGGGAGAGTTTGTTGCCACAGGACTGCGTCCGCACTTTTACGACAAGTTTCATGCCATGGGTATTCCTGTCCCTGAAGATATTTTGGGAGGGCGCAAAAGAAGATGACCAACATTACCCTTTACATCATGTATGCCGGGCTGTTCTTAACCGCCCTCCTCCTCATAGAGGGTATGTATTTCCTCATTCACGATCTGCGGTCCGGATCGAAAGACATCAACCGCCGTATGCGCCTGATCAACAAGGAGGGCGACAACAAAGCCGGCCTTTCCTTGCTGCGCATCGAAAAACAGGGCGGCTTAACGGCCATTGCCCGCAACATGTTTCCAAAGCTCACGGATATCATGTGGACCGCGGGGGTTGTTATGCCCATCGGGCGGTTATTGGCCTTCATGGTTGGCCTCGGCCTCTTTGTGTTTCTGCTGCTTGAAACCGTCACCGCCTCGCCGCTTTATATCACGGCGCCGCTTTCTTTTGGGGTCGGCTTCGGGTTTCCTTATGGGGTTCTTAAAATCCGCTCCCATCGCCGCCAAAAAGCTTTTACCAATCAGCTCACACCAGCCATTGATCTGATCGTGCGTGGTTTGGAGGCTGGCCACCCTGTCACCTCCGCCCTTAGCCTGGTTGCCGACCAGATGCCCGATCCTATCGGCAGTGAATTCGGGATCGCCGTGGACGAAATGACCTATGGTCTGTCCATGCAGGAAAGTCTCGACAATATGGCGCGACGCTTTCCCAACCAGGATTTGCGGTTCTTGATCATCTCGGTCCAAATTCAGCGTGTAACCGGCGGGAACCTTGTGGAGATCCTCACAAACCTGTCCGAGGTCATCCGCGCGCGTGTCGCCATGCAAAAGAAAATCCGCGCCGTGAGCGCCGAGGGGCGCCTGTCCGGCTGGATTGTTGGTTTATTGCCCTTTTTTGTCGCGGGCTTCATCTGGCTCACCAGCCCCCAGTTTTTCACCGAAGTCATGGACGATCCCTTGTTTATACCGCTGCAGGGCATGGCGGTTTTACTTCTTGCCCTGGGCGCCTTGACCATCTGGAAGATGGTACGGATTAGAATTTAGGAGGGCGACAATCATGAATGCTTCCCTACCCGTCTGGATCGCCTTAAGCGTCTTTGTCACGATCGCGCTTCTGGTTTTTGCCATCGCGGCCATCTTCTTTGGACAGGACGCGACCGCCCGACGCATGAAAGAAGCCCAGAAAAAGGGCCTCGACCCGCGCGGTCAAACCAGCCTCTCACAAGACAACCGCCTGGCATCCTGGTCTAAACTTCTGTCACCTATTGACCGAAGGGTCGGCCCCAAGGACAAAGAGGTGCGCAGCACCGCTCGTAAGCAGCTCATCAAAGCCGGCTTTTACAATCCGTCCGCTGTAGAAATTTATTTCGCCCTGCGCGTTCTTCTCGCATTGTTGCTCCCGTTTCTCGGGCTCGTCCTTGTCAAGATCGCGGCGCCGAGTCTGACGGCTAATGTGGTACTGCTGATCGTCATTGGCGGCACTGTTTTTGGCTATTTCCTGCCATTTCTGCTCGTGCACAACCAGATTGAAAATCGGCAACAGGCCGTGCGCGATGGCCTGCCCGACGCTTTGGATCTCTTATTGATCTGCATTGACGCGGGCTCTTCTCTGGCCAGCGGGTTTAAACGCGTGGGTGAGGAGATGGAGAGCGTCCATTCCGTCGTCGCCGAACAAATGACCCTGATCTCCTTCGAGCTACAGGCAGGGGTTGGCCGGTCCGAGGCCCTCAGAAACTTTGCCGAACGTGTCGATATCGACGAAGTTCACTCTTTGACCACCCTGCTTATCCAGTCCGAACAGCTTGGAACCAGTCTCGCCCGGGCCATGCGGGTTTACGCCGCCGAAATGCGCAGCAATCGCATGCTGGACGCCGAGGAGCGGGGCAACAAACTGCCAGTCAAGCTGGCATTGCCTCTGGTGCTGTTTATTTTGCCCTCGCTGATGCTCACCATTATGACCCCCCTGATCATTCGCATCTTTCGGGTTCTGTTGCAGACCTAGATTACGATTGGAACCGGCATTAAACTGGCCTGACAGGGTGAGTCGCCAGAAAGAGTAAGTCCTTATGAACAAGACATTGATCGCTTCGATTCTGGGATTGGCTGTTTTACAGTCCGCGTGCTCGTCGGACCTTTTGGGCAAACAGGATTTTTCCGCACCCCCTGACTCTCCCGCAACCCTGCAACATCGGGACGTCGATTCAACTTTTGCCAGGGGGCTGCGGCAATTAGCAGACGGTGATGCAGAAGGTGCCCAGGCCAGTTTTTCAAAGGTCCTGACCGCAGAGCCCGACAACAAAGACGCACTCTTTGGCCTTGCCGAAAGCAATCTGGCGCTCGGCCATACAGAAGATGCGCGCACGCTCTATCAGGAACTGGTGACAGATGACACCTTCCGCGCCCGTGCATTTCAGGGCCAGGGTCTTGCTTTCCTGCGAGACGGACAAAGCGACCGCGCCCTCGTGAACCTCTCATCCGCCGTCGACGCGGATCAGTCGCTCTGGCGATCCTGGAATGCCATGGGCCAGATATACGATAGCCGCGAGGCCTGGGACGACGCCAACAACGCTTATGCATTTGGTCTTTTGCAAAACCCCAATTCCGTGGCGCTTCGCAACAATGTGGGCATGTCGCTTCTCTTACAGGACAAGCCGGATGAAGCACTTAAACATTTTGAAGCCGCATTAAATATCGATCCACGCAATCAAACGGCCACCTCCAACCGTCAAATCACCCTCGCCAAGCTGGGCCGTTATTCTGAGGCCCTTGAGGGGGTCAGTCAGCAGGACCGCTACATTGCGCTTAACAACATCGGTTATATTGCCATGCTCAAGGGAGACCTCAAACGCGCGCGGCATTATTTCAATCTGGCCGCCGAGGAAAGTCCCGCCTATTACAAAACCGCCGAAGAAAACCTGAAGCGCGTTGAACAAATGCTGGCCGAACAGTCCAAAGACGCTTTCTGAGTCCGCCGACAATGTTCGGGTCAACCGATATTTTTCAACTCATTCTGGCTGCATTGCTCATCTATGCGGCAGGTGTCGACATCATCAAATTCAACATTGCCAACTGGCTGGTCCTCGCCTGCGCGGGGCTCTTTGTGGTGGCCGCATTGGCCAGTCCAGTGCCGGTTAACTGGCTTTCGCATCTGGCCGCCTCCGCCTTGATGCTGGCCTTTAGCCTGATGCTCATCAACATCAATTTTATGGGTGGTGGTGATTTAAAACTGCTCTCGGCCCTTTGTCTTTGGGCGGGTCTGGAGCATATGTTGGTTTTCTTGGCCGCTGTTTTTATCGCCGGAGGCATCTTGGCGCTTATTCTCATTATCGCCCGCTTCCTCGCCGCCAAACTGCGCCCTGATGAAAATAAAATGCTCCCGCGGGTTCTGCAAAAAGACGGACCCGTTCCCTATGGCGTCGCCATCGCGGCAGGCACTCTCTACCTCATGGCACCCTTTTAGAGGGCCGGACCTTTGATAACGCCTTCTTTGCGCAGCGCCGCAATTTCGCTTTCCGAGTAACCGATTTCGCCCAGTATTTCCTCTGACTGTTCACCCAGCCGCGGGGCGACATCCGGCGGTTGATAAGGCGCTTGGGAAAAGCGCGCCGCCGGACGTGGTTGCCGGTAAGGCCCGACCAGCGGGTCCTCCAGTTCCTCAATCGCCTGATTAGCTTGCACCTGCGGATGCGACAAAAGTCCGGCACGGTCAAGGATCGGCGCACAAGGCACATCATGCCCATCCAATACCTCAAGCCACTCAGCCGTTGTTCTATTGATCAGGGTTTCCTGCGTCAGCTTCAACCGCGCATCTGCATTGACCACACGCTTGTGAGGCGTATCGAAGCGCTCGTCTTCCAACCATTGCTCCTGACCCAGCGCCGCACAAAGACCCTGCCACTCAGAGTCAGAAACCGCCCCCACCGTCATAAACCCATCGGCGGTTTCAAACACCAGATCCTGCGCCAGCTGAGCTCGCGAGACCTGGGTTTCCTGTCCCGGAAAGGTCAATTGCACCAAGCCCTCCGGCCAGAGAAAGGAAATCATCGCATCCAGCATTGAGACTTTGACGTGCTGCCCCTCGCCTGTTCTGGCGCGCGCCAACAAGGCGGCGGTGATCGCCTGTGCGGCCGTCATGGCGGTTAACTTGTCCGGAATAATGGTGCGGATCATCTTGGGCCTTCCGGTTTCCCGGTCCGCCTGAATAGAGGCAAGTCCGCTGAGCGCCTGGATCAGAGGGTCGTAGACCCGTTTTTTCGAATAGGGGCCGGTTTCCCCAAACCCGCTGATTGACACATAGATAATGTCGGGACGCATCGCACGAACCGCCGCCTCACCAAGCCCCATACGCTCGGCGGTACCGGGGCGAAAATTCTGGACGAAAACATCCGCTGTCGACACCAAACGGCTCAGTATTTTCCGGCCGTCTTCAGCCTTCAGATCCAAGGCCAATGATCGCTTGTTACGGTTGCTGGAAAGAAAGGTACCCGTGCGTCCGTCTTTACCAGACCCCATATAGCGCACCAGGTCGCCCGTCAGAGGTTCCACCTTGACCACATCGGCGCCCTGATCCGCCAGCAATTGGGTCGCCACAGGACCGGAAATCATGCTTGTCAAATCAACGACGCGAAAGCCTTCAAGAGGTCCTGCCATTTTCGCCTCCTCACACGGATCAGAACAAGCCTACCACATCACCATTTTCATCAAGATCAATATGATGTGCGGCCGGAGACCTTGGCAATCCCGGCATGGTCATGATGTCCCCGCAAATCACCACAAGGAACCCTGCTCCTGCGGACAGTCGCACCTCCCGAACAGTCACCGAATGGTTGGAAGGCGCGCCCAAAAGATTGGGGTCAGTGGAAAATGAATACTGCGTTTTCGCCATGCAGACAGGCAGTTTGCCGTAACCACCATCCTGAAACTCGCGGATCTGATTGCGCACCTTTTTATCCGCCTGCACTTCGCTGGCACCATAAATACGCATCGCCACACGTTCAATCTTTTCCCACAACGGAAGATCATCCTGATAGAGCGGCGCAAACTGGGAGGCGCCACTTTCCGCGAGCGCAACAACTTGTCGCGCAAGATCTTCAGCCCCCGCACTGCCTTCACTCCAATGCTCGCAGCGCACCACAGGGCAGCCCAGCGCGCCCGCATAGTCTTCAACCGCCTGAAGCTCATCTTCTGAATCTGCGACAAACCGGTTGATCGCAACAATGGCAGGCACGCCAAAGGATCGCACGTTGCGAATGTGACGCCCCAAATTGGCGCAGCCCTTGCGCACGGCGTCAACATCTGGCGTCGCCAGCTGGTCCTTGGAAACCCCGCCATGCATCTTGAGGGCACGAACCGTGGCCACAATTACGGCCGTATCGGGTTTCAATTTAGCTTTGCGACATTTGATATCGAAGAACTTCTCCGCACCAAGATCGGCGCCAAAGCCCGCCTCTGTCACCACATAATCCGTCAACTTGCGCGCGGTCTGAGTCGCAATGACCGAGTTGCAGCCATGCGCGATATTGGCAAAGGGGCCTCCATGAATAAAAGCCGGATTGCCTTCAAGCGTTTGCACCAGATTGGGCGCCAGGGCATCCTTCAAAAGCACTGTCATGGGTCCCGGCGCCTTCATTTCCGCCGCCGTTACCGGCGTATGATCGCGCTTAAAGCCAACCACCATCTGCCCCAAGCGAGCCTTCAGGTCTTCAAGGCTCTCTGCCAGGCAGAAAACCGCCATGACTTCCGAGGCAACAACAATGTCAAACCCATCTTCGCGCGGAAATCCATTGGTGACACCGCCAAGTGAATTTGTGATCTGCCGCAGCGCTCGGTCATTCATGTCGACAACGCGCCGCCAGGTGACGCGCCGACTGTCGAGTCCGCTTTCATTGCCCCAATAGATGTGATTATCGATCAGAGCACTTAAGAGGTTATGCGCCGCGCCGATGGCATGAAAGTCACCGGTAAAATGCAAATTAATGTCTTCCATCGGCACCACTTGCGCCATGCCGCCACCGGCTGCACCACCCTTCATGCCAAAACAGGGACCAAGGGATGGCTCGCGGATGCAAATAGCTGCTTTCTTCCCAATCCGGTTCAAAGCGTCCCCAAGCCCCACTGTTGTCGTCGTTTTGCCTTCCCCTGCCGGGGTCGGTGAAATCGCTGTGACAAGAATAAGTTTGGAAGCCGGATTGTCAGGCTGCTGCTCAATGAAATCCAAAGCCACCTTCCCCTTGAAAGGGCCATAGTGGAGCAGTTTGTCGGCAGGAATGCCAAGCCCCTCCGCCACGTCCCCAATGGGTTTCATTTGGCAGGCGCGGGCAATTTCAATATCGCTTGGAACTGTGCGCATGAAAGCTTTCCTTTGACGTTTGTTGATTTACTTGAGCGGCAACCGATAGCCCATCAGATAGACATAGCCAAGGTCATGATCGAGCGATTCATCCCGCTGAAATCCCAGGCTCGCGTAGATATGTTGAGCGGCTACGAATTCCTTGATGGTGTGAAGCAACACAGCCTCCCGGGATGTCGAGCGGGCCCGCTCAATACAAGCCTCTGTCAGAAGACGCCCCACGCCCCGCCCTTGCGCCTGCGGTGCCACAGCAAGCATGCGAAACCCGCCAACATTGGGTTCATCCCACTCCGACATGTCAGACGCGCTGTCGCCCACATAAGTCACGCCGCCCAGGATTGCGCCGGTCTCGTCCACAGCCACCAGAATGTCTGCCGACCGGGCCCGCGTTGCGACATCGCCCAGCACACTTCGATAAATATCGCGGCCCTCTTCAAGGGCCCCCGGCACAGACTCATAGGCGCGGACGGTTATCGCTCCGACCTCGTCGTATTCCGACTCGTTGGCCAATCGAACTGTAATCTTAGGTTTGGTCAAAATGGTTCCCTGAACCGGGAGATGAAAATCTCTTTAAAAATAGCCAATTGCTGGCCATTCCGCCAGCCCCTTGGACCGTGGAAAAGCTTGGGTTGCGGCCCACGTCAAATTCAGCAATTCTGAGCTCGCTAAAGGCGGGCGAGAGGAAAACAGATGCCGGATCAGCCACAAAGCGCGGTAAAAACTTCTGCGTTAACGGGGATAACGCTCGTCGCCTTTGCGGCAAATTCAATATTATGCCGCGCCGCGCTGCAAGGTCCTGAGATAGATCCTCTGGCCTTCACCAGCTTAAGGTTAACAAGCGGCGCTGTTTTTCTGGCCCTTCTTGTCATCATACGCAATCGCTCCCTGGCGGCGCTCGCCCGACCCAAATGGCGCCCCTCCCTGGCATTGTTCTTCTACGCCATTGCCTTTTCACTGGCCTATGTCGCACTACCGGCCGGTACCGGCGCGCTTCTTTTATTTGCATCTGTGCAGGTTACAATGATTGGCCTGTCACTTATCAAAGGCGAGCGCATGCGCAAGGGAGAGTGGCTCGGCGCCGTGCTGGCCCTTGTCGGATTGATCTATCTTCTGTCACCCGGATTGGCCGCACCACCGCTGCTCTTTGCCGGCCTTATGATTCTTTCCGGCATTGGCTGGGGCCTTTACTCGCTATACGGCAAAGTTGAGACGGACCCCATAACCGCTACGGCACGCAATTTCCTCTATGCCGTCCCCTTTGCCCTCGTGCTCGGGATTGCCCCCGCCGCTTTTTCGCAAATATCGACAACTGGCGTCATCCTTGCCATTGCCTCCGGCGCCATTGCCTCTGGCATGGGCTATGTGGTGTGGTATGCGGCCTTGCGCGGCCTCTCCGCCATGGAGGCCTCTATCGTGCAACTAGCCGTTCCGGTGGTCGCAGCAGTGGGAGGCATTCTCTTCCTCGGCGAAAATCTCACTTTGCGCTTTGCCCTGGCGAGCCTCGTCATCCTCGGCGGGATCCTGATTACCATCCTCGCAAAAAACCGACCCGCGCGTTCATCCTGATCAGGGTAGCCCGAAGAGATCCTTCAAATGCGTGTTGAGAAACTTGCCGCCAGGGTCAAGCTCGGCCCGCACGTCCAGGAAATCCTGCCATCGAGGATAAAGCTCTGAAAGCGCCGCGGCGCCCAGAGTGTGAATCTTGCCCCAGTGGGGTCTGCCCTCATGGGCCCAATGGATCGGCTCTACATCGGCAAAAAAGGGTTTGAAATCCTCTTCAAAATATCGGTGCACCGCCACCGAGCACGAAGCACGGTTATAGAACGGACTGAGCCAGGCGTCATCGGCACGCGTATAGCGAAACTCGACAGGGAAGAAGACCTCGTGATGCTTTTTCTCGATCACATCCCGAATGGCGCGCACTACATCCGGGCCAACTTCAGCCGGCAAATGATATTCCATTTCATTGAAACGCACTTCTCGCTCATAAGGGAAAATTTTCCACCACTCATCGACAAACTCCTCTTCCCCCTGGCCTTTCACCGCCTGATTGATGAGCCAGGAGCGCAGCGCGCTAAACCAGCCAAGCTTGTCCCGCAGATCCTTGAGCTCCAGAACGCCCTCGTTGTCATCATCCGGCGGACGGCCCGTAATCGGCTCGTCCGTTTCGTTCGTCGTGGTCGCGATTGCCATGTCGGAAAAGGGAATAAAGAAAAACTCAAAGGTCAGATTTTCCTCCCCCAACTGCCCCGCCCGGGAAAGTAGATCTTCAAGCGGTTCCACCCAGGAATGGCGTTTCAATTTGTAAGTAGCGCGATTTTGCAGGGTGACTTCCGTCAAAACACCCAGCGATCCCAGAGAAACCCGCGCCGCATCGAATATCTCCGGATTTTGATCTCGCGAGCAGGTCAAAAGATCGCCAGACGCCGTCACCATTTGAAGCTCGGTCAAATGACTGTGCAGCGCGCCGAGAGACTTACCCGTCCCGTGGGTCCCGGTGGCAAAGGCACCGGCAAGAGTTTGCTTGTTAATATCAGGCATATTGTGCAGGGCTTGTCCGGCCTGGGCCAAGGGCTCGCCCACATTGCCAAGCCGCGTACCCGCCCCAAAGGTGGCCCGCATCTTTTCCCCGTCCAGGGACTTAAGGCCTGAAAACCGCCTGAGCGAAATAAGCGTGTCATCGGTTGGAACCAGCGGCGTGAAGGAATGTCCAGAGCCTGCCGCGCGCACCGGACCTTGCGCCGCGCGGATCAGGCTCACAAGCTCATCCAGGTCCCGCGGCGCACTCTTTACACGGGGGACACAGCTTTCCTTACCCGACCAGTTCTGCCAGGGAATTACCCGGCGCTGCCCCTCTTCGGCAAAAGCCGACCCCAAAAATTGCGGATGCGCCGCGAAGAAACTGCCCACGGCGAGAGATTTCAAAAGATCGCGCCTGAGCATGGCTCACTCCCCGTTCGCCATAAAGTCAATCAGATCAAGGAAATCCTCTTCCGTGCAGTCAACACACGATCCAAGAGGCGGCATACCGTTGAACCCGTCAATAACATGCTCAAGCAGCACATCTTCACCCTGGGCCAATCGATCCTCCCAGGCGGCCGTATCGCCGGTCATGGGCGCCCCACTATCCGGATTGCCATGACAGGCCATGCAGGTATCCGCATAAAGTTCGGCCAGGTAAGGGTCCGAGGGCAGAAGATCCTCATCGTCCTGCGCCACCGCCCATCCCGACAGGCCGCCGCTCCAGGCCATCAGACCGAGCACAAGCCCGGCCAGAAGCACAATCACTGTTTGCAAATTCAAGCGCGGCATCAGATCAGTCCTCCCCCTGTTTCTGATCGCAGCCCGCCCGGAAAGGACAGACCCGGCACAAACCATGCCCCATCACGCGACCACGGGCAAGCCATCAGCCCAAACCGCCCGAATATTGAATAAGAATGAAGGATCTGCCGCCCCGGCCATCACAGAGAATCTGGTGCGGATGGAGAGAATCGAACTCTCACTCCCGAAGGAACGGGATTTTGAATCCCGCGCGTCTACCAATTCCGCCACATCCGCAAAATCTCTCGCCAGGACCCTTTTTTGAAGCCTGCCGGAGAGCGGGCATCATAGGTAAATTGGGCGTCCCGTCAACTGCGTTTAATGCCCTCAAGCGCCATCTTCTCTCAACAATTTTGCCCAACATAGAGAGCATTTCCTGTAGGGTGACCCAAAGCAACCCCCCAAACCGCGCCCTCAGCCAGGGTGCTTGTAAACCATGACCGACCAAACCGACACGCAAAGTCCCCCGTCCGAATCGACCACAGACCTTTTGCGCCGCATTGCTGAGGCCTGCGACAGCGAAACCCTGACCGTGGGCGCTCTGGTCGACCAGCTCTCAGGCCGGGGATTTGGTGTTGTCCAGCTGGTGCTGGCACTGCCGGTCTGTATTCCTTTTCTTTATGGCATCCCCCAGGCTGTAGCCGTACCGATGATGTTTGTCGCCTTGCAGATTGCGACAGGCCGTCAAACACTCTGGCTGCCAGAAAAAGCACGCAGCAAAACCATTTCCCGAGATAGCCTGGCTACCATGGCCGACCGGGCCGCCAAATATGTCGGCTGGTTTGAGCGCATTGCCCGCCCCAGTCTGATCTGGGCCACCCGGGGCACCGCTGAGCGAATCGCTGGCGCCTTTATGGCAATCTTTTGCGCGTCCATCCTGGTTCCCCTGCCGGCAACCAACACCATGCCGGGCATTGGCGTGGCCATCATGTCCATTGGCTTCTTGGAGCGGGACGGCCGCCTGGTCGTGCTCGGCGGCCTAATCGGCACCCTTTGGGTGAGCCTACTTCTTTTCTTTGGTATTACCCTCGGTGTTGAGGGCCTTCATCTTCTTAAATCCTACTTCTGATAATGACTGAACCTATGCTGCAACTTAAAGACCTGATTCACCGGGCCCAATCTCTGACAGATCGCCAAATCTTCGTTCTGATGATCGCGGTGTCCGCTCTGACCCTGGCGACAGCCCATGGCTTTGAGTCCTTCGCCAATTTGCCCCCTTGCCCTTTGTGTCTCGATCAACGGGAAACCTATTGGGCCGCCATCACCTTTTCCTTTCTCGGAGTTGCCGCAGACCATCTTGAAAAAACCAAAGCAACTTGGTTACCCTGGATCCTCCTGGTCTGTGTGACCGCGTCTTTTGGTTACGGCGCTTATCTGGCCGGATATCATGCGGGCGTTGAGTACAAATGGTGGGCCGGACCCGCTTCTTGTACCGTTTCAGGGGCCGCAATGAGCATTGAGGCCATGCTGGCCCTGGAAAACAGCGATGTGGTGCTTTGCGACGAGATTCCATGGTCCCTTTTCGGAATCTCCATGGCAGGTTATAATTTCCTGATTGCGACCACGTTGACGCTTATCAGCGGCGCCGCTTTACTACGCAACACAAAAGCGCGCCGCGCCACGTAAGACTAGTTCGGGAGGCAGCCCACATGCCCATGACCAACCCCAAGCCTCGAAAAAATATGGGGCAACTGCGCCCGGGCGCCAAGTCCAGCGAAAAACGCATGTCCGAAATGCTGCGGGTTGACCACGCGGGCGAATATGGCGCCACCCGCATTTATCAGGGCCAATTGGCTGTCTTGAGCAAGCGTGGTACCCGGCAAGCGAGCGCAGAAACCATTCGCCATATGGAGGCCCAGGAACAGGTCCATCTGGAGACCTTCAACCGCATCCTCAATGAACGTCAAGTGCGCCCGACCGCCCTCACACCGATCTGGCATGTCGCCGGCTTTGCTTTGGGCGCCACGACCGCCCTGATGGGAGAAAAGGCGGCCATGGCCTGCACGGCGGCCGTGGAAGATGTCATCGACGAGCATTATCAAAATCAGCTTGACGAAATTGGCGAGGATGAAACCGACCTTAAGGCAACCATCGCCAAGTTTCGCGACGAAGAAATCGAACATCACGACATTGCGATCGAGCAAGGCGCGGAGCAAACGCCCGGATACCGTATCCTGTCGAATGCCATCAAGGCCGGAACCCGGCTTGCCATCAGGCTTTCAGAAAAAGTTTAAACAAAAAAGCCTATCGCAGCATTGAAGGTTCTCACGCCTCACCTCAGACGGGGCCTAGACAATTTCAGGTCAAAAAACTAAAATTGATCCGAGAACTGATTTGATTCTCACCATAACGCGTAAAGGACTTGGGATACATGCAGGATATTTTTACATCTAAGACACTTCTAGCGCTTGCTTTTGCAGGTGCATTAACTCTTGGCGCTTGCGGCGACAAAGGCTCCGATGAGGCACCGGCCGCGCCAGCCGCCGAAGAAGCCACCGACAGTGCTGCAGACGCAGCCGGTGAGGCCATGGACGAAGCAACGGACGCCGTTGAAGAAGCCGCTGATGATGCGATGGATGCAGCGGATGAGGCTGTCGAAGAAGCAACCGAAGAGGCTTCCGACGCCATGGAAGAAGCAGCGGACGAAGCAGGCGACGCCATGGAAGAAGCTATGGACGATGCCGCTGACGCCATGGATGACATGATGGGCGGCGACGAGGAAGCAACCGAATAAGCTTCAGCCGGTATAGTCAAAATGAAAGGCGGCTCTTCCAGGGGCCGCCTTTTTTCTTGCAAGCTCAATCGCCTTGTAGGATGAGGCGCCTCTCAAGGCTCAAGCTCGGTATCCCAATAAAGATAGTCCATCCAGCTTTCATGCAGATAATTCGGCGGAAAGGCGCGCCCATTGCGATGTAAGTCATGCACGGTCGGACGATAAGGTTTTTGTGACGGGAACATATCCGCCCGCGAGGGCATTCGGCCGCCCTTCTTCAAATTACAGGGGCTGCAGGCCGCCACGACATTCTCCCAGGTCGTCTGACCACCCCGTGAGCGCGGAACCACATGATCGAAGGTCAAATCCTCGCCGATACCGCAGTATTGGCATTCAAACTTATCGCGCAAAAAGACATTAAATCGGGTAAAGGCCGGATAGAGCGCCGGTTTGATATAGGATTTCAAACTGACAACACTGGGCAGACGCATCTCAAAGCTGGGACTATGCACCGCCTGATCATATTCAGATACGATATTCACCCGATCCAGAAAGACCGCCTTGATGGCATCCTGCCAAGACCACAGTGACAAGGGAAAATAGCTGAGCGGTCGATAATCCGCGTTCAGAACAAGCGCCGGACAGGCATCCGGCGACGCGAGCTTGGTGGCATTTTGGACATGAATATTCACGCCATCCCCCATGATTACTTGCACATCGGCGAGACCAAGGAGCGCCACCTCCTCTCAAGTAGGTCTCACCTTTTGAAGGAAGTTTACCGTCTTTGAAGGCAAAATCCAGCGGTTTGTCTTGCCCAGCCCGGCGAAAACTCTCTTGCGCCCACCAGCGCAATCGATTAGCCAAAACCTATGACAGAGCCCGAAAAGTTGCCCCCAGGTGTTTTAAACATCACCACCCGGTTTGCCCCGAGCCCGACGGGCTTTCTCCACCTGGGACATGCCTTCGCCGCTTGGCAGGCTTTTGGATTCGCGGCCCAAAATAACGGGCGATTCGTTTTGCGGATTGAAGACACCGACCACACACGGTGTCGTCCGGAATTTGAAACCGCAATTCTGGAGGATCTACATTGGCTTGGCCTGACCTGGGAAGAGCCGGTACGCCGCCAATCCGACCACCTTGCCGTCTACAAAAGCTATATCGACCACTTAACAGAGCTTGGATTGACCTACCCCTGCTTTTGCAGCCGCAAGGAAATCCTGGAGGCCTCCGCGGCGGCAAACCTTCCCATTGGCCCGGACGGTCCCCTTTACCCAGGGACTTGCCGAAAGCTGACCCCGCGCGAAATCCACAGGCACCAAGCAGACGGCAGATCCCATGTCCTGCGACTTGATCTCACCGAGGCGCTCAAAAAGGTTCCCCCAAGTCTTACATTTGATGAGGTCGGTAGTGATGGCAGCCTTCCCAAGGGGCCAACACCTGTCGATGCCACATCCGCGGGCGACATCGTTCTGGCGCGCAAAGGCTCGACCACCAGCTATCATGCCTCCGTGGTCGTTGATGACCACCTGCAAGGCATTACTGATGTCGTGCGCGGCCGCGATCTTTATAGCGCGACACATATTCATCGCCTGTTGCAAGAACTTTGGGGGTTTGAGGCGCCGCGTTATCACCACCACGACCTCCTGCTCGACAGCGATGGCCGCAAACTTTCCAAGCGCGACCAGGATCACGCCATTCGCGCCATGAAAAAGGCGGGCAAAACGCCCGCCGATCTCAAAGAAATGATTGAGGAAAATCTGGCCGCTCAGAACCGCGGCTGAGCCTTACCAATCATTCAGGCCGACAAAATTTTTGAAGCCCGCCGCCTTGGCCCATTTCTCCCACTCTTCACGCAGGCGCTTGGTCTCACTGGGTGAATTGATCCCGCGGCCCAGGCCCAGGATCTGGAGCTCAGCGCAGCGATAAAAGATCTTCTTCTCCGGCAAGGGCAATTGCGCGTCCCGGTGAATGAGCCGAACATATTCAGAGTCTTCCACACCGTCCGTCACCAGAATGATTGTGGTCGGCATCTCCCGGCAATCAAGGGTCAAGGACAGCTCTTCCATGAAGGCAATGATATTGGTCATCGGTTGAGTTTGCAGCTTGCCCTGTTGCACCAACAGAGGAACGTTGGAAATGAAGAGTGTCATGTCGTTCTTCAGAGCTTCCGGTTCATCATTGACACTGGCTATCGCATCAAAGGTAAAGGGGTTGGCATCTGCGTCATAGGCACCAAAGGTGCGCACGGACAGCTCGGAGCGATAAACCAGCTTGCCGATCTCATCGCCAACGCGCCGCCCCGCCTTACTCGCATAAGCATTGTCGGTCACGAGCGGATTACTCGCCGAAAGATCAAGCCCAATAATGAGCCGAGATGGTCCATCATCAGCCAGGGCCTGAGACCCAAATAAGCCAAATCCGACAACGACCAGACCTGCGATCAATTTTTTCATGTTCATTTCCCGTCCCCTCTCAAATCTGATGATTATTCTAACCCATCGGAGAAAAAGGAACCAGAACCGGAAAGAGGTTGGAACAAAATCCGGTCCTGGTTCCGAGCGAGGCGTTCTATCTCAATTGAAACGCCAGAGAGTCCAGACGGCGCAAACGCTCGGTACGCACCAGCCGGTTCTGATAATCGCGGCCAACCGCGAATTTTTGCACACCTTCTTCAGCCCAGATCAGGAACAAAGCGCCAATCGAAGCAACCAGGAAGAAGATGACAGACAAAGACAACATCCATCCGAAGGCATCATAAACAGCCAGCTGTTCCATCCACTGCGGCAGCTCTACCGGCGGGCGGGATGCGTTGACAGACGTATTTTCAGGCTCCAGACCAAGGGATTCCAAGGCACTGCCGAGGCTCGACCGGCTGGTATCGCGCCCTTCAATGGTCGCTTGATTGTCATTCGGCAAGGAATTGTGGGCATAGAGGAAGCCCAGCGAAAGCATCATGGCGACCGTGAGGGCAAAGATTGTGCCCACAAAGAGGTTCCGCCCCCAGACCGGCAAGATACGCAGGAACAGGTGAATACCAATCGTGGCAAAAAGCACCTGGAAGGATTTAAACCAGACAGAACCTGCCAGCTCGGGCGGCAGTTGCATATACTCATTGACCATGGCCTGGTGCCAAAACTCTTTGATGATGTGGAAATCAACAAACAGGGCCGCCACAACAATCAGGGTGCAGGCGATGGCGCCGCCGAAATAGATGGACTGAAATTTGGAAAACCGGCGCGACAGCTCAAGGTTCTTTGAAATGACCCGGTCAGCCGCGGTTTTTGAATTGTAATTATAAAGCGCCTTGCTTTTGCTTTGCAGCGAGCCTTTTCCCCGTTCAATCAGGTTCGGGTTTTCCGCGCGGCGCTGTGCGCTTTCATCGACAGAAAACTCAAGACCGTGCTTGCGTGAATAGGCAAGCTCAACCAGCTCACTCCGCAAATTATCGGCGCGATTGCGGATCAGCTCATAGGCTTTTTCCTGCGTCAGCTGGCTGTCGCTATGGATTTTTTCCCATACTTCATCAACCAGATCCGACACAAACACCTCTTCAAGCAATCCGCTTGAAGCATCATGATTAATCTCTTCGGGATTACCGCGCGCCGGACGGCGTGCTTCACCGCCAACCGGCAATTCGTGAACTGTCGCTTCATATTGAGCTTTCAGCTCATCTCTTTGAAAAATGCTCATGAGTTCCAACCTCTTTTTGCACTGTGCTCTTGATGCCAAGAGCTATTTCCCAAGTTGTGGTCCAGACAGACTCACAGGGTTCGTGAGCCATCTGAACCGTTCACGCTACTTTGGGATCCATGATTTTCTGGTACGCCCCAAAACCCTTTAAACCTGAACAAGCGGAGGGTTCCGCTTCTCTCCCGGTTTTCACATCCCCCTACCGTCTGATGTGCTTTCCGAGGTTTCAGCAAGGCCCTCAAGCGGCCCCTGCTATGGTTAATAAGTTGCTGCCCAATTGGGGCGGGTGTCAGTGCTGAATAAGGCCAAAAAAAGAAATCTTGCAGAAGATTGAGGCGATTTTGCCTCAATTGAGTCGGGACGCCGCAGCCGCGGACAGCATCTCAATTTGCCTCAAACCTCAACTAAGAGTCGAGTCAAATTGCAGAACGCACCCTAATAAAAGTCAGAATTTCTGCGGAATAATATAAAAATAGCCCGACAGTGCCCGGCGATAGTCCTCTACCGCCAGATCCGGCGAGGAGGCCCCCATTTCCTGCGCCGCCAATCGGCAGCCCTTATCGAGGCTATAAAGAAAAATGGGTTCATAAATCTTTTCAAATTCGGCCACCGACAAGGGGTGGGAAAAAATTAGCCCGTCCAGGGGCAAGGCTGAAAACTGCCCAGCCCGGGAGGACGGATAACTCGGCTCAAGGCGAATACCGCCCGGCTCGCGATAAGCGGCGACCGCGGGCTCAGGCGCACCGTCCGCATCGGTCCAGCAGAACGGCAAGTCTGAAAAGGCGACCGGCTCCGAAACACCGCTCGCCGCCGATCCAGCAAGGCCGGAGCTGTCAGCCCCCTCAATGCCGCCAACCGTTTCTATGCCATCTGAGGCAATGCCATTGGCTCCCTCATCGCCCGTGGCGCCCGCATCATATCCTTCTTCGGCGAGGGTGCTATTGCTGGCGGATTGATCCCCGCCAACTGAGACCTGCGCACCTCTCTTGCCATAGGCCCGATCATCATCGCCATCTTCAAACGAGCCAAATTGCGAGTAGTTGTCATAGGAGTTTTCAAAGGCAACGTTTCCATCATCGCCAGCAAAAATATAGTCGGCGCCAACCCAGATCGCGCCGATAACAATCGCCAGAGCGCCAAAACCCACAAGCACACCACCGACGGGCAAACCCTCTGATCTTTGCTCCGCCTGAGTGATCGATTTGATGAAATAGTCCGCACACTGACCAGCAGAGGCAAAACTACTTTTCTTGCCGCGCGGCTGGATCATTTCCCAACCCGAAGGGGTTTTGCCAGTCATGCTGCGGGCAATCACCACATACTGCCAGTTAAAGTGCGCCGGCCATTCAGGCGGCGCCTTGACAAGAAGATTGCCGTCTTCCTTCGCTGGCCAGGCGTCTGGCGGCGTATCACTCCCCCGAAAGAAAACCTTGGCCTCGCAGCGTTGTTCTTTGGGCGCATGTTTTTGCGAGGGTCTGGCTCTGGGGGCCCCGAACCAAGAGGTCACCGGCGCCTTGGGCATTTGCCCCGTCCACTGCACGGTAACGCAGCCCTCCTCTTCGCTGAGAAGCACATCAAAGCCTTTGACCGGACGGGCAGCCTGCATGGCGCGGCTGCGAATGGC
>SBHG01000204.1 GCA_006226305.1 Alphaproteobacteria bacterium
CCGCCTTTCCAGCCCCAATAGGCCCAGGTACCTGCCAGCCGGTCAAAAACCTGTTTGGCGCTGCGTTCCGGGCCAAAGCGTTCTTCGGCGGTAAGACCATTGAGAGCTGTCTCATCCGCGACGGAAGGGCACAGCCATTCCGGCACGCCATCTTCGGGTACCCGGCGGATGGCAGCGGGCACGCCTGCTTTGCGGAAATACTTCTGAGCGATGATATCGCCGGCCACCTGGCTCCAGTCGGCGGGAATCTCGACATTGTCCAACCGGAACACAATGGAACCATCCGGGTTGCGGATCTCGCTGGTCGTTTCGCGGAATTTCAGGGCGTCATAGGGGGAGGCATCTGAGCCGGTAAAACGACGGGCAATACGCATGTCTTAAAGACCTTCTCGCGGTTAGAGTTTCGGTTCGTCTAAAGGGACAACGCCGCCAGGCGCAGAACGCTCATCTTTGAGGGAGCTTCGCCTAACAGATTGAATTTATTGATGAAACGGAGCGTGTTCCCAGTTGGATCCTGATCGACCCCAAGATCTAGTCCTCAAACCCCGACTTCCCCCCAACTGTAGTTTTTTTGCCCGCGGAGTCGCAACAGCTTTTGTGTCGCAGAAGGGGGAAATATACAAGATATTGATCTTGACCCCCTCCGACTCGGGTTTCGGCGCGGTTCTGACGCCGCGGCAGGGACAAGCCGGGCGAATGGGGGCTCGGCTTCCCCGCGATTATGACAAGAACAGATTCGTTTTTGGCCTGCGTTAAGAGAACTGAAGGGGGCATCTGAAATGCTGGTCCCCAGGGTCGGGCCTTGAAGGCCACAGCGGCCAAGAAACCGCCGTTTTTTGAGGTTAGAACCACTACCAATGCTGGACCGTAACCATCGAGAATGCCATATTGCGCCGCAACGAGGTGACTCGGGCGCCCTCAATCGGGCGCACCGGTTCCAACCAATTTCCATGAAGGCTTAGGGCTGAGAAGAAATGCTTGGGTTTTTGAAGACGATTTTTACCTGGTGGCACAATGCAACAGTCGGCACCCTTTGGTTCACAAAGCGGCGCGGCGTGCACATCGGCACCGATGAAAATGGCAACAAATACTACGAAGAAAAAGTGGCCTCCGGCGAAAGCGGCCAAAAGCGCCGCTGGATCATTTACAATGGCACCGTTGAGGCTTCGCGCATCCCGGCCGATTGGCACGGTTGGCTGCACTATACCTTTGATGAGCCGCCTACCCAGGCGCCGTTCAAACTCAAGGACTGGGAAAAGCCTCATAAGCCAAACCTGACCGGCACACCGAACGCTTATCATCCGGCGGGCAGTTTGTGGAACAAGGGCGCGCGCGCCAAGACCTCAGGCGACTACGAAGCCTGGTCACCGGAATAAACCGAAGAGGATTTTGAGCGCCGGGCCGATGGGGGTCGGTCGGCGCTGAAAGCAGCGGGGAAATCTTATGGGCAGCAATATCGTTGAGACACTGGTTGGAACTTTGGTTCTGGTCGTTGCTGGTTTCTTTTTAACCTATGCCTACCAGACCGCGGATATGAACAATACCGCGGGTGGTTACAAGGTGATCGCTCAGTTTGACCGGGTTGATGGCCTCGTGGTGGGTGCCGATGTGCGCATGTCTGGCATCAAGATTGGAACTGTTTCCGATCAGGCGCTGGATCAACAGACCTATTACGCCAATGTCACCATGATTATCGACAAAGAGGTGCTTTTGCCCGAGGACACCTCGGCCAAGATCACCTCCGAAGGTCTGCTTGGTGGCTCCTATATCTCGCTTGAACCCGGCGGCAGCATGGACATGCTGGGCGAGGGGGGTGAGATTACCATGACCCAGGGCTCAATCGATCTGATGGGGCTGATCGGCAAGGCGATCTTCGCCACGGGCCAGTCGGATTCTGAATAGAGGTAGGACGTTTCTAACGTGTCGGTTTTTCAGTCAAAAATCTCCTTGCTTGCGGTCTGGGCTCTAGGGCTCGCGCTGATCGCGGCGCCGGTGATGGCCCAGGATGAGAGCGACACGGACAGCAATGACGATACCACCATTGCGCCGGATTATTTTGACGAAGACCTTTTTGGCACAAGCGATGCCGGAGACGACGCAGAAGAAGACACTGATGCGGACGATGAGGATACCGGCACATCAGATGATTTTTTTGACAATCTGAAAATCGGCGGAGAAACCGAAGTCGATGAAGACGAAAGTTCGATCGGCAAAGAAGACATCGAAGCACTGCCTTCCATCGCCCCTCAGGCCGTCGACAACATTGATTATGCGTCCTATTGGGATACGGCGGTCTTCCGCGCCCTGGACAAGGTGACAGGTCGCATTTCGGTTGTTGAGGCCCCACTCGAAGTGCCAACGGCTTTTGAGCGCTTTGAGATAGTTGTTCATCAGTGCAACAAGCGCCCGCCCGAAGAAACACCCAACACTACTGCTTTTGTGGATGTGGAAGAAAACACATTGGACGGCGAGCGCAAGGATGTCTTCACTGGATGGATGTTTGCCTCAAGCCCCGGCCTCAACGCGGTTGAGCATCCGGTTTATGATGTCTGGTTGATCGACTGCAAAAGAGTGGCGCCGGTTACGACGGAAGTCGCACCGGAAATTGAAGAGGCCGATCCGGAGGGGTCAAACCAGGATGAGGCCTCTGGCGACACAGACGGCGAAAACAACACAGACTCAACCCCCTCTGAATGAAGGGCCTGATTGAGACGTTCCTTGTAGTCTGCGCGGGGGATTTCAATCACCCCGAACTGCGCCAGATGCTCCGTTAGGAACTGCGTGTCGAGCAGCTGAAAGCCAAAGCGGCGCAATATCGCCACAAGAAAGACAAGTCCCGCTTTACTGGCATCGGTCTGGCGCGAAAACATACTCTCGCCAAAAAAGGCGGCTCGAAGAGAAACCCCATAGAGACCGCCCGCAAGCTCGCCCTCTTTCCAAACTTCAACGGAGTGAGCAAAACCACGCTCAAACAGTTCTGAGTAAAGGGATTCGATGCGCCCTGAAATCCAGGTAGAGTGCCGTCCGCGTGCAGGCAGGGAACAGGCGTGGATGACCTCGTGAAAAGCCCGGTCAATGGAAAATTGAAATTCATCCCGCCGGATCCGCCGCGCCAATCGTTTTGGAACATGGAGCGCATCGAGAGGGAGGACGCCGCGAAATTTTGGATCGACCCAGAACACCTCCTTGTCCTCGCGATCTTCCGCCATGGGGAAGATGCCCTCTGCATAGGCATTCAGCAGCAGGTTTGTGTCGATTTCTGTCACGTCTGATTTAGAATGCGTCTTCGGTTAGGAAGAGCTCTCCAGATATTTTTCCAGCCAGTTAATACTGTAATCCCCTTTAAGGAACTGTTCGTTTTCGATGAGATCTTCAAACAGCGGGATCGTGGTTTCAATGCCGGTAATGACAAGTTCATGTAGGGCGCGGTTGAGGCGCTTAATGCATTCTTCGCGACTGGTGCCGTGAATAATCAGCTTTCCGATCAGGCTGTCATAATAGGGCGGGATTTTGTACCCGGAATAGATGGCCGAATCCATGCGCACGCCAAGGCCGCCCGGCATGTGCATATCCTGGATAGTACCCGGCGACGGGGTAAAGGTTTTCGGGTTTTCGGCGTTAATGCGGCACTCGATGGCGTGGCCCATAAACACGATATCTTCCTGGGTATAGCCAAGTGGTTCGCCGGCCGCGATGCGGATCTGTTCTTCCACCAGATCGAGGCGGGTGATCATCTCGGTAACTGGATGCTCCACCTGCAAACGTGTGTTCATTTCGATGAAATAGAACTCACCGTTTTCGTACAGAAATTCTACCGTGCCGACGCCCAGATAGCCCAATTTTGAGATTGCGTCAGAAACGACATGACCGATTTTTTCCCGCTCGGCCGGTGTCAGGATCGGACTTGGCGCTTCTTCCAGAACTTTCTGATGTCGCCTTTGGAGTGAACAGTCCCGCTCCCCCAGATGCACCACGTTCCCGTGCGAATCCGCAATCACCTGAATTTCAATATGGCGCGGATTGCCGAGGAATTTTTCAAGATAGACTGCATCGTCCCCAAAAGCGGCCTTTGCCTCGGAGCGGGCGCTCGAAAGCGCCGTTTGCAAATCCGCTGCGGTCGGCGCGACTTTCATGCCGCGTCCACCACCGCCGGCGGCGGCCTTGATCAAAACCGGATAGCCAATTTTCTCGGCAACCTTGGCCGCTTCCTTGTTGTCAGTGATGCCGCCATCCGATCCCGGAACAACAGGGATCCCCGCATCCATAACCGCTTGCTTGGCGGCGATCTTGTCGCCCATCAAGCGGATATGTTCCGCCTTGGGGCCAATGAACGTCAGGTTATGCGCTTCGACAATTTCAGCAAATCGGGCGTTTTCAGAAAGAAACCCGTATCCTGGGTGAACCGCTTCTGCCCCAGTGATTTCACAGGCTGTAATAATCGCCGGGATGTTGAGATAGGACGCTGCCGAAGAGGGTGGTCCGATACAAACACTCTCGTCCGCCAACCGGACATGCATGGCGTCCGCATCGGCTGTTGAATGCACCGCTACCGTGGAAATGCCCATTTCCTTACAAGCTCGGTGAATTCGAAGCGCGATCTCTCCGCGGTTGGCGATCAGGATCTTTTCGAACATGTAATGCGACCCCGATCTATTCGATGATCAAAAGCGGCTCGCCAAATTCGATCGGCTGGCCATCTTCTACGAGGATCTGGGTTACCTTGCCCGCTTTAGGCGCAGGAATGTGGTTCATGGTCTTCATGGCTTCGACGATCAGCACCGTTTCGCCTTCGCTGACGGTGTCTCCAACACGAACGAAGGGGCGTGCGCCGGGTTCAGGTGCGACATAGATCGTGCCGACCATTGGCGACTTCACCGCGCCAGGGTGGTTGGACGGATCCGCTTCATTGGTTGCCGGGGCTGTGGCGGCTCCGGCAACAGGGGCGGCCGCCGCAATAGGCGCTGCCGCTACTTGTGTTACACCTGCAAGCTGGCGAGCGACGCGCACACGCAGGCCGTCCTGTTCAACTTCGATTTCGGAAAGTTCGGTCTCTTTCAACAGGGTTGCAAGGTCCCGGATAAGGTCCTGGTCGATTTTCGAACCGTCTTTGCTGTGGCTCACGTCTGATCCTTATAGGTTAACTTGAAAAGTAATCATGAATTGGCTATCTCCGCGATTGCTTCGATCGCCAGAACATAGCCTTGAGGTCCCAGTCCGCATATCACACCATCGACCTGATTTGAAAGCGTCGAGTGGTGGCGGAATTCTTCACGTTTGAAGATGTTGGATAGATGAACTTCAACTTTGGTGCCTTCAAATGTCGCCAGAGCGTCCGGAATAGCATAGGACGAATGGGTATAGGCTGCGGCATTGATGACGAGCCCCACGGCCTTTTCGCGCGCTTCCTGGATCCAGGTGACCAGTTCGCCTTCCTGATTGGTCTGGCGGAAATCGATCTCAAACCCGAGCCCCGCCGCGGCATCGCGACAAGCCGCTTCAATCTCCGCCAGCGTGGTCGCGCCATAGACATCGACTTCGCGTTGCCCCAGAAGGTTCAGATTTGGGCCATTGAGAATAAAAATCGTACCGGCCATGAAGATATTGGTTCCAGGTTGGTCTTTGGTTCAAATCTCAAGATGCGGCGCTCAAGTGGCCCGCGAGTCAAGGGATACGCCCCCCTTATAGCGAAGACCCTTGAAAAAACAACAAATTCAACCGGCGCTGAGTCACGAAAAAAGGCCAGATTCTGAGCGTTTCAGTCGCTTTCTGCCCGGTTTTTCTTGACCTGAGGCCCAATCAGACTATCTCTCGGGCATGCGCAGCGCCCGGAAGTCCAAAGGCAGTTAATTCTGATGATTAGAATCCGTCTAAATGGCGAGGAAAAAGAGATTCCCCAAGGGTTAAATGTGGCGGCAATGCTTGCCCATTTCGACCTGCCGCGTGCCAAAGTGGCGGTTGAGCGCAATCTGGAGATTGTCCCAAAATCGCAATTTGACGAGGTCGTCATTTTGGAGGGGGACCGCCTGGAAATCGTTCATTTCATCGGCGGGGGATGAATTTGCCCTTCGCCAGCCTCGGCGCGATGCGCTAAGACTGAGCCTGGTAACTTTGTTTGAATTTGAATGCCAAAAGGAGCGCAAGCCTGATGAGCCTGGCAGCCGTAGAAACCAAGACTAACGACCAAGAGAACCTTGTCATTGCTGGGCGGGCTTTCAAGTCGCGCTTGATCATCGGCACCGGTAAATACAAGGACTACGCTGAGAACGCTGCCGCGCTAAAGGCGTCAGGGGCTGAGATCGTTACCGTCGCGGTGCGCCGGGTTAATCTGACCAACAAGGACGAGCCCATGTTGGTCGATTTCATTGATCCGAACGAGGTGGTTTATCTGCCCAATACCGCTGGCTGCTTTACCGGTGAGGATGCTGTGCGAACCCTGCGCCTGGCGCGCGAGGCGGGGGGCTGGAATCTGGTCAAGCTGGAAGTCCTGGGCGATCAGAAAACGCTCTATCCCAATATGCCCGAGACGCTGCGCGCCGCCGAACTGCTGATCAAGGATGGCTTTGATGTCATGGTTTATTGTTCCGATGATCCCATCATGGCCAAACTGCTTGAGGACATGGGTTGCGCGGCGATCATGCCACTGGCCGCACCCATTGGGTCAGGACTTGGCATTCAAAACCCGATTGGCATCCGCCTGATCATTGAAAACGCCAAGGTGCCGGTCTTGGTCGACGCTGGTGTTGGCACGGCCTCTGATGCGGCAATCGCCATGGAGCTTGGCTGCGACGGCCTTATTGTCAATACAGCCATTGCCGAGGCCAAGGATCCGGTCCTAATGGCCAGCGCCATGAAGCACGCGGTGGAAGCCGGACGCCAGGCCTATCTGGCCGGCCGCATGGCTAAGAAGAAATATGCGGACCCCTCAAGTCCGCTAGCAGGACTGATCTAAAACCATGACTGCGGTTGTCGAACCTCGCACCGTCGATAAGGACTTTCGGTTCTCTTACGCCGATGCCTGTCACAATTGGTTCGAGCGCAAGGTGATCCGCCTCATAGAGCTTGTCACCGGTCAACCCGAGCTCAAACGCCTCTACGAGGCCTATGTGGCCGAAGGACATCCCGACAGCGCTTTCTTTTCAGAAGCGCTGGCGCGGTTGCGCATGACAGTCAATGTGTCTGAAGAAAGTCTGAGGCGGATCCCGAAAGAGGGCCCCCTTGTCATCGTCGCCAATCATCCTTTTGGCGTGCTCGACGGTCTCATTATCGGGCGACTGGCCCAGGAGACCCAGCTCAACTTTCGGGTGCTGACCCATTCTGCGCTCTGCGCGGTACCGGAAATGACCGACTATCTTTTGCCGGTCGACTTCAGCGAAACCCGCGAAGCCATGCAAACCAACTTGACGACGCGATCAGAGTCCCGCCGCATATTGAGAGAGGATGGGTGCATCGTTGTTTTCCCCGGGGGCACGGTTTCGACGGCCCGACATCTCTTTGATTTTAAGCGGCCGCTTGATCCAGATTGGCAGCCCTTTACATCTCATCTCATTCGCCGGGCCCGGGCAACGGTCCTGCCCATACATTTTGGCGGTCAGAACGGCCGGCTATTCCAGACCGTATCCCAGTTCTCAACAGCGCTGCGGCAATCGCTTCTCTTCCACGAAGTCCATAAAAAAATGGGAGGGACCGTCGATGTCATTATCGGCGATCCGCTCCCATATGATGAGCTTAAACAGTTTAATTCGCGCGTAGAACTCGCCACCCACTTACGGTCTTTGACTTACGCGCTTCCGGAGCGATTTAGTTGATGGTGACGGTCGCGCTTTCACCCGCTGCCGTTTCGCCTTCCCAGCTGTCGCCGGAAACTTTGCCATCAGGCAGAACCTGGCAAGACGACTCGCCCGTGGTACGGGTAAAGCAGATTTCATCGCCGCTTTGCTCCCAAGTACCTTCGATGCCAATGTCGGTGGTATAGGTGCCATCGTCATTCAAGGTGACAGTGTAAGTTGCGTTCGCTGTCTCAATCGTCATTCCGTTTGCAATGACTTCTTCAAGTGTGCCCGCAAAAGCCGGGGCCGCAAAAAGTACTGAAAGTGAAAATGCGGCAATGCCGAATTTTTTCATGATATCCTCCCAAGAGATTTCAATAATAAAATTTATACGCAGTTACAAAAACACATTCACCCGGATTGCGCGCTGGACGCCTCCGTGCGCGCCTGACCGATCGCCCGGTACAAGGTTTCCTGATCCAGATATCCGTAGAACAACTTGTCGTTAATGACGAAAGATGGGGTTCCGTTGATGCCAAGTTCGTGCGCCAGATCTCGGTTGTGGTCAATCAGGGATGCAATGATCGGGTCATTCATGTCCTCATGCATTTTGGTGACGTTTATGCCGACGCTTTTCGCAATCGCGTCGATCCGGTCGAGGGTGAGTTTGCCGGAGGCGGCCATGAGCGCCTGGTGAAATTCTGTATATTTGCCCTGGCGTTGCGAAGCGAGAGCGGCCTGCGAGGCTAGGATGGAGTTTTCGCCCAACACAGGATATTCCTTCAAAACAAGACGAAGGTTTTTGTCCGCTTCGACCGCGCTCATCAGGCTTGCAAAATTCTTTTTGCAGTACCCGCAGTGATAATCAAAAAACTCAACAACGGTAACATCCCCTTCAGGGTTGCCAAACACGGTGCCGGGCAGGGCGGCGTAGATGAGCTCATTATTATCAACGACGGCTTTGGCAACGCGCGCCTGTTCGGCAGCTTCCTCACGTGCTTGTAATACCTCTACCGCTTCAATGATGATTTCGGGCTTTCTCATCAGATATTCGTAGATCACCTGTTCAATGGCTTGAACCTGATTTTCATCAAACTCAGACTGTTGTTTGTCTTCCGACCATGCCAGCGAGCCAAGCCCAAGTCCCGCGGCAACAACAACCGCGCCAAGGGTGAAGGAAAGAATGTGAGGTCCAGTGATTTTCATAGTCGGATAGCTTTCTCTTATATCCTGTCTGGTGAGAGGGTGGTCAGCGACCATTGCCGCGTTGTATTTTGACCACTTGAAGGATGTCCATCGCCCGGTTCCAATGAACCGAATTCTCGGGCAACTTGTCTTTGGCGCGCGCGGCAAAATTGCCAGCTGTGTGCAAATCGCCCATGTAGTAATGCCGTTCGGCTGTCATAAGGTCCGCCATTCCGGCATTGCCCTGCCGATCATAGGTGATGGCCAGCTGGTGATAGGCAAAGATGAGGTCTTTTTCAAAGGCAATAGCTTTGCGCAGTTGCTTTTGAGCTTCCTGGGTGGTGGCCGGGTCTTGATCGCTGCCGGGCAGGGCCACAAGGGCCTGTCCAAGATTTAGACGCAACAAGGCTTCACCTGGCGCCAATTGAACTGATTTGCGAATGAAGGGGATTGCCTCTTTGATCTTTCCACATTCGAAAAGAATCTGGCCCTTCAATTCATAATAATAGGGATTGTCGGGGTATTTCTTTATCAGGTGATCAATCTCGCCAATCGCCTTTGGCACGTCGCTCATGCGAAAATAAGCAACAGCGCGGCCGTAATGCGCCGGATCGCTCTGATCGGCGAGGGGATATCGTCTGAGGGCTGCCTCCGGTCGATCAATAAAGCCGTTGAGTTTGGCCTTGATCATTTCAAATTGATAACGCGTTTGCGCGCTTTGGGTTTCCCCCCGATAAGGCGACTCTTCCACCCGTTGACGCAGAGCCTGTATCCGGTCAGAAGAAAGCGGGTGGGTGCGCCAATATTTGTACCGCTCGGCGCCCGAGACCACATCCATCTCGCGGAAATTGTCAAAGAAGTCCATGAGCCCTTGTGGGCTATCTCCGGCACGCTCAAGATAAGTCACCGCTGCCTGGTCGGCGGCAGCTTCCTGACCGCGCGAATAAGACAGAAAATTCATTGTGCCCACATGTTGTCCGCCGGCGATAAAGGCCATACCTGCATCCGGGTTACCAGATGCAATGGCTAAAATGCCAAGCCCAAGGCCAACATAGATGGGAACGCTTGCAGCGCCGACCCCATCAGAAAACCGCGCCAAATGACCACCCGCAATGTGGCCGGTCTCATGAGCGGCGACGCCCAAAAGCTCACCGGGTGTATCGGCCGCAACAATAAGTCCGGTGTGAAAGAAGATATTCTGGCCGCCGGAAACAAAAGCATTCAGGGTGGGGTCGTTGATGACGTAATAGTTGACCGCCTCCGGCTCCAGATTGGCGGCCACGATCACAGGGTCAATCAGATCGTCGAGAAAGTTCTCCAGCTCGGCATCACGGATCAAAGACTGAGCCATTGCCGCCGGGATGGGGCCAAGGTTAAAGGCGAGAACACAAAGGACGGCCCAAACGAGACGGGCGGGCGAGCGGGTAAACGGCAATAAACGCATACTCTGATTTCCTAAAATGGACCCTTTGCTGTCAACGGTGCCTTGTGCGAGCGAGCCTAGGGCCCCCTCACAGGGGCGTCAACCAAGGTCGCATTAAATCGCCTTCACAAGCGCTTGAGCGACAAGTGTCGCTGTCAAATCCGGCCTTTCTGTGACAAAGGCCGGATCTGAAAAGGTCAACAAATATAATTTAAATTCAAAGGGTTATACGGACTTGCGTTGCCACCAGCCACGTTTGGCCGGCTTTGGGGGCATGGCGTTCTCAAGAACGGCGTCCTCGTTCAAGTCGCTATCTTCATCGTCCGAATCTGAAGGGTCCGAGGGCGCCACATCCGCGCCTTCTGCGACCATGGCTTCATCCAGGTCGTCCTCAGCCGCTTCCACTGGTTTTGTGACGGTTTCAGCTTGCGCCGCGGCCGCCTCTTCTTCGGCTTCTTCTACCGGCTCGCCATCGCCCGCCTCTGCCACGGCAAGAGCGCCATCTTCCTGGTCATCAAGATCCAGGTCGGAGGCCTTTCCGCGCCGATTGCGTTTGCCGCCACGACGCCCCCGACGTCTTTTGCGCTTGGGGCGATCTTCGTCGTCATCCGCGTCGGAGGCCTCCAGGTTTTCCTCGACATCGCTGTCCAGTTCGGAGTCATCGCGCTCATCCTCTGTCCCCGAAGCATCCCGGCGGCGGCGTCCGCCGCGGCGGCTGCGTCGACGTCGGCGCGGTGAACGAGCGTCCTCTTCATCCTCGTCCACGTCATCGTCGGCTTCAACCTCGCTTACATCATCTTTGTCGAGCTCGATATAGCCGGTTTCCATGCTGATGGTTTGGCCGACTGTTTCAGACTGAGCTTCGGAAAGACTTTCACCGCGGATGATCTCAAATTCATTTGAGAGTTGGGAGCTATCGATCTCAACGGTCACCGTGAGAAGATAGTTCTGCTCAATGCGTGAGAGTTCTGAGCGTTTCTGGTTGAGCAGATACATTGCCACGTCGGCGGGCGCCTTCAGGATGCAGTTTGCCGTACGGGCCCGAATGCCTTCTTCCTCAATGGCGCGGATGCACGACAGGGAAGCGGATTCGGTCGACTTAACAAGTCCAGTACCTTCGCAGTGCGGGCAGGTGACTGTGCTGCCTTCGTGCAGACCGGAGCGCATGCGCTGGCGCGACATTTCCAATAGACCGAACGAACTGATGCGGCCCACTTGAATGCGAGCTCTATCCGTTTTCAGACTGTCTTTCAGCTTGCGCTCCACAGCCCGGTTGTTGCGGTGCTCATCCATGTCGATGAAGTCGATAACAATAAGACCTGCAAGGTCGCGCAACCTCAGTTGCCTTGCGACTTCTTCGGCTGCTTCCAAATTGGTCTTGTAAGCAGTGTCCTCTATGGAATGCTCACGGGTCGCCCGGCCAGAGTTTACGTCGATGGATACCAATGCTTCCGTCGGGTTAATCACCAGATAGCCGCCCGACTTCAATTGAACCGTCGGATTGAACATGGAATCGAGCTGCGCTTCCACCTGATGGCGCTGGAACAGGGGCAGGGGATCGTTGTAGCTCTGGACATTCTTGGCATGGCTCGGGATGAGCATTTTCATGAAAGCCTTGGCTTCCTTGTAGCCCTCCTCGCCTTCCACCATGACCGCATCAATATCTTTGTTGTAAAGGTCGCGGATCGATCTTTTGATCAGGCTGCCTTCTTCATAGACGAGGGCAGGCGCACTTGATTTCAAGGTTAGATCCCGCACGCTCTCCCATAAACGCAGGAGATATTCATAGTCGCGCTTAATCTCCGATTTATTCCGGTTGGCGCCTGCCGTGCGAATGATCAGGCCCATGCCGTCCGGGACATTGAGGTCTGAGACCGCCGACTTCAGTCGTTTGCGGTCAGTCACATTGGCAATCTTGCGAGAGATACCGCCGCCGCGCGCGGTGTTCGGCATAAGAACCGAATAGCGACCGGCCAGTGACAGATAAGTTGTCAGCGCCGCGCCTTTATTGCCGCGCTCTTCTTTGGTTACCTGAACCAGCAGGATCTGTCTGCGTTTGATGACTTCCTGAATTTTGTAGCGGCGCGTGTTGCGCCGTCTGCGCCGCCGTACATCTTCGCGTTCGTCGCTTTCTTCGTCGGCGGCTTTAGAGATGTCAACCAACATGTCGCCAGCGTCGCCGCGCTCTTCGGATCGGGCGAGCATCTCACTCCAGATCGACGCATCTTCCGCTGTCAGGGGTTTGCCGGATCGTTTGGCAGCTTCCGCCCAGACAGATGTGTCTTCGCCATTAGCCAGGTCGTCATCATCATCCGACCCCTTGCCTTCAATTTCCTGATCTTCCAGGGAAGCCTCGCGCCGTGCCGCTTCTGCTTCAGCAGCGGCAAGGGCCTCGCGGTCCGCCACGGGGATCTGATAATAATCCGGATGAATTTCTGAAAAGGCGAGGAAGCCATGCCGGTTTCCGCCGTAGTCGACGAATGCCGCCTGGAGCGAAGGCTCCACGCGGGTGACTTTCGCTAGATAAATATTACCGCGAAGCTGTCTTTTGTTTGCTGATTCATAGTCGAATTCCTCGACTCGATTGCCTTGCACGACGACCACCCGGGTTTCTTCCGGGTGGGTCGCATCGATAAGCATTTTCTTTGCCATTAAAGGGGTCCTCAAAGTGCTCCCGCGGTAGCGCATCCGGCGACAGTTTTGCTGTGCCGGGGCTTACCGCTGTGTCTGCACTTTTGTTGAAGTATAGGTTTGCGCCCGAAAATTCGGCGCAACGCGCGTTGTCCGATCGGCCCGCAAAAGCGAGGATCGGGTTTCTGTTTAAAGATGTCACTGCAACGCGCAGCATGCCTATTGTTTCCAATCTATATCGGTGCTGAGTGAAGTTTCGTCACAGTCACCGACGCTCGTATCTTGGCTTTGTGTCCGTTGGGCCGCCTCTTTTGGGGGCGGATCGGCCAACCAAAGCCGCATAATGTTTTTCATCGACCTTGCGCGCAAAAATTCAGGCGGGGTCGGAAAAGTTTTCTCGCATCACGAGAGTTTTACAGTTTCGCCAGATCCTGCGAAATAACCAGTTTTTCAGGGACTTACCTGAATCTGTGTCATTTTCGTCATCGCGCTTGATATAAAGATCACACCCGATGCGTGCAAAAAGTTCTGACGATCCTTAGTAGCCACATATTCTCAAAAGAGGCAAGTGGATTTGCCACTAAAGGCTCATATGGGGCCTTGGCAGCATAAGGCAAGGTGTCCTAAGGAGAGGTTATCAGAGGTTAACGCCCCATTAACCAGCAGCGCGATAGGAATAATCTGAGGGTTTGTGTGGGTTTTTCTCAGATCTTCCCTTGTTGGTTTCGCCAGAAATACTAGAATTCAGGGTCTATGGTTCGCTTGGCTCCTCATTGCTGGATATTTGCTCTGGCCGTACTCCTTTGGGGCGCGGTAGGCCAGGGGACAGGCCATGCGGAAAACCTGAAGATCAGTTCGATTCGAGTTCACAATCATGGCGATTACACCCGTTTTGTGCTCGACATGAGCCAACCCGCCAAACCGTCCATTTTTACCCTGGCTGATCCCTATCGGGTGGTCATTGACCTGCCGGATGTAGATTGGGCCGAAGATGCAAACTCCGGCAAGGAGGGCGAAGGTTTGGTTGCGGGCTATCGCTTTGGCCACTTTCGTCCCGGCAATTCGCGCATCGTCATCGATATGACCCGTCCGGGGAAAATCGCCAAGGTTTTTGCCTTGCCGCCGGGAGATGGCAAAGGACATCGCTTCGTCATCGATTTGGAAACAACCAGCCGGGATGCCTTTCTTGCCTCGGCCGGATGGCCAAAAGATCAAAAAGTCGTCGCTGCTCAGCCGCGCACGCCGATAATCGAGCCGCGTAAAAAGGGCAAATATGTCGTCGTCATCGACCCGGGGCACGGCGGGGTGGACCCGGGCGCGACCGGCCGCACAGGGCTCATTGAAAAAAATGTTTCTCTTTCGGTCGCCAAGGAACTGCGCAATAAGCTCGAAAAAACAGGGCGTTATGACGTTGTAATGACACGCGACAAAGACGTCTTTTATTCCCTCGACGATCGGGTTGAAATCGCGCGCAAAGCCGGGGCTGACCTTTTCATCTCCCTCCATGCCGATACTATTAAAGATCCCCAGATCAGCGGATTGTCGGTTTATACCCTGTCTGAAAAGGCCTCCGATAAGGCGGCCGCTGAGCTTGCCTCGAAGGAAAACCGTGCCGACGTCATTGCCGGTGTCAATATCCACAAGGAATCGAGCGACGTTTCCATGATCCTGATCGAACTTTCCCAGCGCGAGACCATGAACCGTTCCGTGGCCTTTGCTGAGACTTTGATGCCTCAGCTCAAGAAGGAAACCACGCTTCTGCGCAACACCCACCGCTACGCCGGATTCGTTGTTTTGAAAGCGCCGGACGTGCCCTCGGTCCTCTTGGAGCTGGGGTTCTTGTCCAATAAGACCGATGAAAAGAACCTCAAGTCCAGCCGCTGGCAGGCCAATGTGGCCCGCGGGATCACCTCCTCGGTCGACCAGCATTTCAAGAATGAGGAGCTTGGCGGCTATTACACCTCCCGACAGGCTTTTCTAAAGTAAATTGGGCCGAAAAGTTCACGAATTGGCCATGACTGGGCCGTATTATTTGGCTATAAAGGGCCAGATGTTGGGGATGGGCGAGTAGAAGAATTATGTCGGATTCAGACATTCCTGGCGCAGAGCCAGGATCGATAGACACACAGCCAAATAACGACCTGCAATCGATGGTGCCTGAGCGCGATGAGCCGCGACCGGAACCGATCGCGCCGGAAGATTCTGAACCGCGCGGTAAGCGCAAACACAAGCGCCGTTTCAGCTGGCTGCGAATAGCCTCCTATTTGTTCGGCGCCATGGTGATCGTCGGTCTGGGTGTGCTGGCCGTGGTCGGCTACTACGTCGGCAAACTAGGGCGTGATCTGCCGGATTATCAGGTGCTGGCGGAGTACAAGCCCCCGGTGACAACCCGCGTGCATGCCGGCGATGGTTCGGTTATTGCCGAATTTGCCCGCGAGCGCCGTGTCTTTGTTCCATCCGAAGCGATCCCCGATGTGGTCATTCAGGCTTTTATCTCGGCCGAGGATAAGAACTTTTACCACCACAATGGGGTTGACCTTGTCGGCATCGTAAAAGCGGCCATTGCCAATGTGCGGCTTTATTCGCAAGGCCAACGCATGCGGGGCGCGTCGACGATCACCCAGCAAGTGGCAAAGAATTTTCTGCTGACCAGCGAACGCAAGTTGGATCGCAAGATCAAGGAAGCCATCTTGGCCTTTCGCATCGAGCAGGCTTTTACCAAGGATGAAATCCTGGAGCTCTATCTCAATGAGATCTATCTCGGACTTTCTTCCTACGGCGTTGCGGCTGCAAGTTTGAACTATTACGACAAGTCGCTGGATGAGCTGACCGTCGAAGAGGCTGCCTATCTGGCGGCGCTTCCGAAAGGCCCGGCGAACTATCATCCGACCCGGCGACCCGCGGCGGCCGTTGAACGGCGCAATTGGGTGATCGAACGCATGGAGGTCAACGGTTATCTAACCGAAGAGCAGGCTGAGATCGCAAAGGCCACACCATTGAAAGTCAAACCGCGTCGGCGCGGCGTTCAAACAGAAGACGTTCAGTACTTCGTGGAAGAGGTACGCCGAAAAGTTTACGACATCTACGGAGATAAAAATCTCTACGACGGCGGGTTGTCCGTTCGCTCGACCCTGGATACGGATCTGCAAGGCAAAGCGGTTAAAGCGCTGCGGAGTGGTCTGGTGGCCTATGATCAGCGCCATGGCTGGCGCGGCCCTCTGGCCAAAATCGATTTCAATCATCCGGAAGGCCTCAGCTGGCAGGAGCAGATCGATGAGCTGACCCTGCCGACGGAGGTGGATCCCTGGCGGATCGCCGTTGTGCTTTCAATAGACGAAGAGGGCGCCAATGTCGGCTTTGCCACTGGCGGGCCTGGCGGACGTGTTCCGTTGGAAGAAATGTTGTGGGCGCGTCCTTGGCTCAAAGGTCAACATTTAGGGCCTGAGGTCAAAAGACCACCAGACGTCCTTCACGTTGGTGATGTTGTTTTTGTCGAGCCGATTTACCTCAATGGCGCCCCTCAAAAACCCCAGGAAGAGGAACTCACTTTTGACGAGGAGGACGGTGGTGATGTGAAGAAGCCGCTGTTGCTTTTGAGCGCCGCGGATCTGCCAGATCACTACGCCTTGCGTCAGGTTCCAAATGTGAACGGTGGCATTGTCGCCATCGATCCTCACACCGGCCGTGTCTTGGCTCTCTCGGGGGGATTTAGTTTTGATCTGTCCCAGTTCAACCGGGCAACCCAGGCCTATCGCCAGCCGGGATCTTCCTTCAAACCGTTCGTATACGCGGCGGCTCTTGACCTTGGCTATACGCCATCGACCCTTGTGCTTGATGCGCCCTTTGTCATCGACCAGGGCGCCAATCAGGGGTGGTGGAAGCCGGAAAACTACTCAGACCGCTTCTATGGTCCATCAACATTGCGCTTCGGAATTGAAAAATCGAAAAACGTGATGACCGTGCGCCTGGCGCAGGAAATTGGCATGGATCCCATTGTCGACTATGCCCAGCGGTTTGGCATACGTGACAATATGCAGCCTGTGCTTTCCATGGCTCTGGGGGCGGGCGAAACCTCTCTCATCCGCTTGACCACCGCCTACGCGGAGCTGGTTAATGGCGGCAAAAAGATCACCCCGACGCTGATCGACCGCATTCAGGATCGGGATGGCAAAACCATCTATCGTCATGACCAACGCGATTGTCCAGATTGCAATGCGCAAGGCTGGACTGGACAAAGTGAACCCCAATTGGTGGACACGCGCGCCCAGATCATTGATACCCGCACGGCCTATCAAGTTGTCTCCATGTTGGAGGGGGTTGTGCTGCGCGGCACCGGGCGCACCATCAGGTCCGTGGGCAAGCCGCTCGGCGGTAAGACCGGCACCACCAATGACGAAAAGGATGCCTGGTTTGTTGGCTTTGCTCCTGATTTGGCCGTTGGTGTCTTTGTCGGGTTTGATTCACCGCGCGCCATGGGCCGGTCTGAAACCGGCGGCATGGTGGCTGCGCCGATCTTCCGCGATTTCATGCAAATGGCGATCGGCGACAAACCGGCCGTGCCCTTCCGAACCCCGGAGGGTATTCGACTGGTGCGGATTAACCGCGAGACCGGTCTTCTGGCCCAACCGGGCGACCGGGAAGTGATCCTGGAGGCCTTCAAGCCTGGCACCGAACCGACAGATGTCGCGCCCGAGGTGATCGGCGGCGGGGCTTACGATCCCAACGCGGCCTACAATCCGGATGTGGACTACGGCCAGGATCAGCCCAATGGCAATGCGCTTAAGTCTGGGACCGGCGGCCTGTATTGATCGCTCGTCAGGCTTTACACCTGCGCGAACGCTGATTATTGTCCGGCTCGAAATTTTCTTCTTGAAGGAACATGACGCCCCATGCGCGCAGAAGCCCAGACCTTTGTCGATGAAATCAAGCAGTCACTCGAACTGCTGAGGAGGCATCTTTGACTGGGATAAATCCCAGCGCCGCCTCGATGAACTCAATGCCCGCGTAGAAGACCCCACTCTTTGGGACAAACCTGAAGAGGCGCAAAAGCTCATGCGTGAGCGTACCAATCTCGATGACGCCATGACCGGCTATAAGGAGCTGGAAGAGGGGCTCGCCAATGCCATCGAATACATTGAGCTTGGGGAGTCTGAGGGCGAGGCGGATCTCGTAACCGAGGGCGAGGCGGCCCTGAAGGACCTGCGGGACCGGGCGAGATCGCTGGAGCTGGCGGCCCTCCTGTCCGGCGAGGTTGACGACAACAACACTTATGTTGAAATCCATGCCGGAGCGGGCGGTACCGAGAGCCAGGACTGGGCCTCCATGCTGTTGCGCATGTACGTGCGCTGGGCCCAGGCTCACGGCTACAAGGTCGATTTTGTCGAAGAAAGCGCCGGTGAAGAAGCTGGCATCAAATCCGCGACCATCCATGTGAAAGGCGATAAGGCCCATGGCTGGCTCAAGACCGAAAGTGGGGTTCACCGACTGGTTCGGATTTCGCCTTATGACTCAAATGCGCGGCGTCACACCAGCTTTGCCTCGGTCGGGGTCTATCCGGAAATCGATGACAAGATCGAGGTAGATGTCAGCGAAAAGGACGTGCGCATCGACACCTATCGGGCGAGCGGCGCCGGTGGGCAGCACGTTAACACGACCGACAGTGCGGTGCGCATTACGCACATTCCAACCGGCATTGTGGTTCAGTGCCAGAACGAGCGCTCGCAGCACAAGAACCGAGCGACCGCCTGGAACATGCTGCGCGCGCGGCTCTATGAGAAAGAGCTGCAGGAACGCGAGGAGGCGGCACAAGCCGCCGCCGATTCCAAGACAGACATCGGTTGGGGCCACCAGATCCGCTCTTACGTGCTGCAGCCCTATCAGATGGTCAAAGACCTGCGCACTGGCTGCGAAAGCTCCAATCCGCAAGCGGTGCTGGACGGCGCGCTTGACCCATTCCTGGCCGCAGCCCTGGCGGCCAAAGCAGGCGGTGAAACCGTCGAGGTCGAGGACTTGGATTAAGCCATAGCCCTCACCAGCCGCTCAACAAACCAGAAGGCGGCGATTGTGCCGATCCCGTAAGAGAGCACGCGCTCAGCTTTCAATACCGGCCACGAGGTAAACCGGAGCGCGGCCCATGTAAGCCCGAGCACAAATGCCACCACCAAAATCTGCCCTGCTTCAATGCCAAGGTTAAACATGAGAAGCGCGAGCGGTAGTTGGGTCTGCGGCAGGCCAATTTCTGAAAGCGCGCTGGCAAACCCAAAGCCGTGAAGAAGCCCGAAGAGGGAAGTAACCACAATGGGATAGGCGTAGGTGAGAGAGCTCCGATTGTTGCGCGCGATTTCCGCCGCGACAAAGACGATTGAAAGGGCAATCAACATCTCAACAAGAGGGATGGATACACCGACCAGTCCAAGAGCGGTCAGCGCCAGGGTCACCGAATGAGCAAGAGTAAATCCGGTCACTGTCCAGAAGATGCGTCTCGGCGTGCGCGCAATAAACAACATGCATAAGACAAACAGCAAGTGATCGTAGCCGGACAGAATATGTTCTGTGCCAAGCACGAAGTATTGGCTGGAAACACCAGATGCGGATTCCGCTGCCGGTATGTGCCAGGCGGCGACGTTGGGCCCCAACACCTGCGTGAAATGAGTGCCGCTCAAAAACGTAACACGAAGGAGCGTGGTTAGAGAGGGATTATAGTCGGGAAAGGCAAGCCCAACATCCCGTCCAGCAAGGCTCACTTCGCAATGTAAAGTCTGCCGCGTCACGCGTTTGCCGATACCTGGCTGATAGCCGCCGCTTCCTAACGGCACGCAATCTTCAGGCAATGCCGGTTCGGGCAGGTTGTTAAAAGGAACTGAGCCCGGCACCACAAGGTCGATTTGATAATTGAGAGGCGAAACCTCCAGAACAGTGAACGATACAGGGCGGCTGTCATGCGCCTGCGCTGGAAGCGCCATAAGGAGGAGGGCGAAGAGGGTGAGACCAAGACCCCTCATGGCTGTGTGAGGTCCGGTGCGATCTCTACCTCATAACCTTTGACGAGGGCGGAGATGGCTGCCTCGACGGCGCGGTCCCTTTCCTCGCGCAAATAATCGTCGCGTACCAGGGCGCGCACTTCTTCAAGGCGTGGCTGACGCGCCTCCTGGCGCGCACTCAAATAGACCCAATGGCTCCCGTGAGGGGACGTTAGCGGGCCGATCCATCGCCCGAGGGGCGTGTGAGTGTCAAAGAGCTCGGCGGTGAAGGCTTCACCAAAATGACTGATGACAAACCGCGCGGTGCGTTCTGAGTAGGTGTCGAAATAAGGAAATGGGTCGCCCATTTCGAGAGCGGCCCCACTGCTTAGCTCATTTGACCGAAACAGAACCTCATCTTCAGCTGGAACCGTGCCATCCCGATAGAACACATGTGTGAAAGTCACGCTCGACTCCGCCAGAAAGAGATCCGGATGTGCGTCAAGGTAGGCCTGAAGAGTCTTTTCATCAGGTTCATCAGTCGGCGCAACGACACTTTCCAGGGCAAACTCCATGCGTTGAATAAGCCTTTGCCGGATCACCGCATCGTTGTCAGAGAGCCCGATGCCTTTAGCTTCTCGCACTAGGACCTCATTGCGCACAAAGTCCTGGATGAGGGTTTGGCGCTCTTGTGGTGACAGGCTCGCTAGGCGCGCCTTTGCTTTGTCTGGTTCAAAGGCGCCGAGCTTGAATTGCAAAAAAGTGAGTATATCCGCTTCCGAGACAAGGATCCGATGCGCGTTTGTCTCAGGCAGCTCTGGCCCTCGCACCACGCTTACCGCCACAAAAAGCAGCGCCCCGATGAGGAGAAACTGAAAGAGTGGATCTTTCAGAAATCGTTGAACAAAGGGGTGCATAACTCTAGCGTGTTACGGTGTGTACCAGATCGGTGAGGTATAGGCCCGCTCCTGTATGGTCGCGGCCACACCTTCCCGAAGTTCAATATTCAGAGCCACCGCATCATAAAGCGAATGGCGCGGTGTCGGGATCTGCAAAACCCGCGCGTAGTAGAAAGCGCGCTGATCAGGATCAAAGTCGGGGTCTTGCCATACGGCGCTGAGTTCCTCATCGCCGATCGTATTGGTGTAATGCGCGGTCTTGATGTCGACCGTATTGCCAACCGGCGTCAGGTTACCCTCAGCATCTGGCTTGCGGTTGTCCGCTCCAATGACGTTGTAGACCTTCTCATGAGATACGCCGTCGGCATCAACCCAGCCTTTGACGATTTGCAACCGGTCCAGATTGCCGCCCTTGGGGTCCTTGACCGCCTGGATCAAAAATGAAGGAGCGCTGGCGCTGCCAAAAAGCCCGCCTTCACTTGGGCGGGTCAGATCGCCGCCCATGGGCACGCCTTTGCCATAGCCGCGTTTGCCAAGGTCGCTGGCGCGCGCATCGCGGTCTTTAAAGTTCCAACCACCAAAAAACCGCACCATCATGCGCGGGCCTGTGGTGGCATAGACCTCTTTCCGTTTAAAGGCGTCAAAAAGGGCCTCTCGGGTGTTTTCCTCGGCCCAGACAGCGGCAAGCCCTTGCGCCCCATAGCTCCAGCCTGTGGGACCATCGCCGCCTATGCGGTTACTCACTGTCGAAGAACGCACCGCCGGAGTAGAGTATATTGGAAATTTATTGTTGAAATTATTTTCTTCAACCGAGGCAAGCCCAGTGTGGGCGTCGGTCGAGCCGATCATGCCGAATTTATAAGGATTGGTCCCAACGCTTTGCTCAATTTCCAGGCCGCGCCGAAGCGCTCCACGGGCATAATCGCCGGGGGTCACTGAGGCCAGGTGATCTGTGTCGGGGCGCAGGTCGATAAGGTGCCGATAAGATTCAAAATCAGCAAAAGGATCGTCCGGTGACAGAAGCGGATGCGTTTCTGAATCCCCCTTATACTGAGTAACTTCCGCTATGGGCTCCCACTCGATGCGGGTGCGCGCATATTCAGCCGTGATGGATCGACCATCGCTGTCGGTTTCAGGGAACATCAGCCCCTTGGAAATATTCATATTGTGCGGGATTGCGAGAAACTCGGCGCCAGTCTCGGCTTCTGTTTTCTCGAGCCAGGCCCAAAGATCCTCCGGACGGGTCGATACCGTGGAGCTGTAAGGCAGATATTTTTTGGCCATCTCGGCATTGTCCGGCGTCATGACGACCCGGTGGAGATTGGCGGCATCGGGAAGCGAAGACCACTCCCAGCCAATGAAAGCAGTAAACTTGCCAGGCTCATTAGCAGCTTCGGCCGCGTTGACCAGATCTTCCCAGGCCGGACGGCGCAGGTCATCGCCAGTGAGTTCGATCAATTCCTCGCTATAACCGCCGGCATTGGCCAGCGCGACAATTTCAGCAAAAACCTCAGAGCCACGGTTCTGTTCGATAAGCGGTTTGATGCGCTTGCCAAATCTGGTCTTCATCAACAGGGCGTCCTGTTCAAAGATGCGTTTTGGGATGGCGGTCAGCTCGGCGTGGTCAGCAACAACGAGAAAATCAAGCGGAGTTTCAATCTGGGTCCGGGTCCCCGTAATATCGCGCACCACCGGCAGGCCCTTCGCATAGCGATAGGCCATTTCTGGGGTCATTTTCTGATTTTGAAACAGATAGGCATCAAATGAGTAATTGGTGTGGAGATGAGTGTCCCCCCAAAAAAGATGCCGCTCCTCATCGGCCTGAGCCATCGTAACCGGAGCCGCAACCAGCGCGGTTGAGAGCGCTAGAAGATGCGTGAGTTTCATTGAGTCCTCCCATTTTTCTTTTGAGGATATCCGGCTCAATCCTCCTTGACGAGCCTTTTTCACGCCGTCCGGGCGATATGGTACAAAACTTCGGTAAGAATCACCGATTTGAAGGGAACCCCCATTTTGGACCACGCCAATGCCTGGATCTGGCTGACCTTGCTTGCGGTGGTCTCCCAGTCCGCTCGCACAGCGGCCCAGCGCCAGCTGTCCCGGCGGCTCGACGAGGTCCTTGTCGCTCTGTCCCGATATCTTTTTGGGCTGCCCTTCGTGGCTGGTTATTTCGTCTTCTTGCTGTCGCGCGAGGGCGCTGGTGGTTTCGCTATGCCGGGACTGACCTTCTGGGGCTTTGTGTTTCTGGCCTCTGTGGCGCAGGTGATAGCGACGGTTCTCATGCTGCGCCTGTTCCACTTGCGCAATTTCGCGGTGGGCATCACCTATGTTCGTTCTGAAACTTTTCTGACGGCGCTTTTGGGTGCCGTTTTTTTTGGCGAGGCGATCGCGCTTTTTGGCTGGATCGCCATCGTCATTTCTGTGCTTGGCGTCATTGTTCTAAATGTTGCCCGTCAGGATCTGGGCACATCCGGTTGGTCCCTGATCTGGAACCCGGCAGCAGCCCTGGGGCTTGGGGCGGGGCTGCTCTTTGCCCTGACGTCTCTGTCAATCCGAACCGCGAGCCTGTCTCTGGGGCAAAAGGATTTTCTGTTAAGTGGCGCAACCACGCTTTTATTCACCATCATTATTCAGATCATCGTCATGGTGATCTGGCTGTTGTGGAAACGCCGCGCGTTTTTGGCGCCTCTGTTAGAGGAATGGCGTTCCTGCCTGTTCATCGGGTTCTTTTCCGGCCTGGGATCAATCGGCTGGTTTACTGCGTTTACGGTGCAGATAGCCTCTTACGTCAAAGCGCTCAGTCAGATCGAACTTATACTGGCAATCGGCGTATCCAGTCTGTTTTTTAAGGAAAAGATCAAGCCACTGGAAATACTGGGTGTAGGCCTGATCGCGGCGGGCGTACTCTGTCTGGTGTGGATTTAATCCCAATAGAACGCGTTCCGAATTACTGACGTTCGACTAAATAGCCCTCAGATATTAAGTGATCAATGACGCTGCGGTCGCCCACCAGATGTGCTGCACCCACAGCGACAAACGCGGTGCCATCCTGCTCCAGAAGGGCCTTGATCTTCGGCATCCAGTTTTCGTTGCGCTTGTAAAGAACAGCTTCATCCAATTCAGGGATTTCGCTGGAATTCTGACCCATGAGTTCCACCACCTTTTCCACATCGCCTGTCAACCAGGCATTCAACATGGTCTCGATGTCTTGCTCCAATGTCTGAACATCCTTGAGCGTGGCGATAAACAATTTGGCTTGAACATCGTCACTTAGGCCGGTGAATGAATTCAGACTTTCCTCGGGGGTTTCCAAAAAATGGATTTCCTTCCCGGCATTGACGAACTCATATCGAAGATTGGCCTCAACCCCGTTTTCGGGGCTGTAGCCATAAGACATAAGAACGGTTACGCCGAGCTGAATGGAGGCGAACCAGGGGCGAAATGGCGTAAGCAGCGCGGAAGGGTATCCAATCTGAGCAAGAGACACCTCGATATATTCCGCCTCGTCGAGGGAAAAATAGTCCCAGAGAGTCTTGTCAGCGGGCGCAAAGGCATGTGCCTCCACATAGGCCAGCGCGGCTTGCTGGTCTTCCGTATCTGCCTCTAACCAAAGTGAGTCTGACATCGAAAGCGCCAAATCGAGTTCGCTGTGTCGCCATTGCGTCCCGTTCGGCAAGACATGAAAAGTACCAAAAAGATAAAGCGCATGGTCACCCTTGCTAACCTTCCAAAGGGCGGGGGCGTTTGCCGTTTCTTGCGCGCTGGCCAGCGGTGCGCTGTTCAGCAAAATCAGAAAGGAAAGGGAAAGGGCATAAAAGCCAGCCACGAGTGTTTTGGTAAAATCGCGCATGGGAGTCTTTCGCAAAAAGAGAACAGGAGCTGCTAAATCAATTATAAGGCGTGATCTGGCGAAGGCAAAAGAAAACCGGCCCTGAAGACCCAGAGCCGGTTTCAAAATCGCTCGAAAAGTTTTCGCTTAGGAAGCTTTTTTCTCCATCGCGCGTTCCACAACCTTGACGTCTTTTTCTTCAACTTTGTCTTCTGACGTTGGTTTGCTGGCCTCAGGCTCAGCGCCTTCGTGGTGCATTGGGTGATCGGTAAAGTGACACGTTGCATTTACTTTGGCGCCGGCATCAACAATCCAGTTTTTCAGGACAACACCGCCGTCAATCTTTGAAGTCTTGGTCAGGCGAAGCATCTCGGTTTTGACCGTGCCGTTAATCGTTCCATTGGATTCAATGGACTCCGCCAATACATCGCCGTTGATCACGCCGCTTTCCGCCACAACAAGCCGGGCGCAATTGATATCGCCTTCAATTGTCCCCTCAACTTTGAGATTTTGCGTGGTTTCGATCGACCCCAATATCTTAGTGTCAGAAGAAATAACGGTAGTCCCCACGTGTTGCTCACTCTTGTCCCGAGCACTGCGGTTCTGGCTGGTGGATTTGTCGAACATTGGTAAAAACCCTTCCTCATCAATTGCGCGACGAGCGCCTTTTCGAGGAACATTCTGAACGGCGAATCCTAGGATTTGGTAAAGGCATTCAAATTAATTTAACTATAGTCCGCCCCGCATTTGCTAACTTTCCATTGTTCCTTAATGCCAGGTTAAGACCGGGATCTAGAGCAATTGATATTGCTTGTTCTCGGTCCTGACGCCCTCATGGGTCAGAAGCCAGGCTTTGACATCAAGGCCGCCAGCAAAGCCAGTCAGTTTCCCAGAACTGCCGACGACCCTATGGCAGGGAATAACAATTGCGATGGGGTTGCGATTGCAGGCCAGACCAACGGCCCGCGCCGCGCCTTTATTACCAAGTCCTTCGGCGAGTTCGCCGTAGGTTCGTGTTTGTCCGCACGGGATTTCTTGCAAGGCCGCCCAGACCGCCATGTTAAAGGCGGTTCCAACGGGCGCGACTTGGATTTTGTCAAATGCGTTCAGATCCCCATCAAAGTAGCGCAGAAATGCCGTCTCGTAAGCACTGCCCGAGGTGGCGCGCTCTGAAAACGCTCCCAATCCATGTCGTTCAACGTGTGCCCTCAAATGGGAGGGCTTTTCGTCGAAACTCACTGCCACAAGGCCCGTCCGGTTCCAGGCAAAGGCGAGGGGACAGACAGGGGTCTTAAGGGTTTGCCACTCAATGATTTGCGTCTTCATCATGTCACCATTTATGAAAGAGAATGCCAAAGTAAAAGGGCCGCATAACCCCGCCAGGGGCGCCAGCCCTGGGATAAGGCGGCGAGGTCTTTTGCTGTGTCCGCGCCTGCTGCTCTCAGAAGGCCAAGATCGGCCGCGGGAAAAGCATCTGGATATTTCAGTCCCCGCAAGGCCACGTAATCGGCGGTCCAGGTGCCAATGCCCTTGATGGACGTGAGCCGTTCGCGGGCTTGTGAAACTTCCTGAGCAGGATGGACAAAACCAGGGTTCTCACAGAAGGCCTTAGCCAGATCGCGCAAAGTGCTGGCGCGCGATGTCGTGAGCCCGATCCCAGTCAGGTCCGCGTCCGCAAGAGCCTGCGGCGTGGGAAAAGCATGGGTGATGGATGTTTCATGGGCCTCCAGTTCTGCGCCATAAAGGGTGACCAATCGGCCGAGGAGCGTGGTCGCGCCCTTGACGCTGATTTGCTGGCCAATGACGGCGCGAACAATAAGCTCAAAAATATCCCACGTGCCGGGCACGCGCACCCCGGGCGATTTCTTAATCAGGGGGCGTAAGAGTCGGTCCGCCTGAAAACTGTTGTAGAGCGCATCGGGCCGACAATCCGTATCCATCATATCGCGCACCCGCCGCGCCGCCGCGCCAAGGCCTGTCGGCTTGGAAAGGTCAAAGCGGGCCAGAATGGCATGACCCCTGGGGTCATGCTCCAGATGCAAAATACCGCAAGTGTTTTCAATTCGAATGCTGCGGGTGTAAGAAGTTGGGCTGACGACCTCCATCCCCGCAACGGCGCGCATCCTCAAATAGCTCATCAGACCCGTCCAGTCATAAGGTGGTCGGTAGCCAAGTCGGAGTGTGAGAGGGGCATCGGATTTGACCCGCGCAGATAGCTGATGTCGGGCTCGAAATTCACTCGGGCTCATGCCGACGGTTTTGCGCATCGCGTCATTGAACCTGCGGATGCTGCGAAAGCCTGACGCATGGGCAATATCGGATATGTTGGTTTCGGTCTCTTTGAGAAGGTGAAGGGCCACATGCAATCTCTGGGTCTGGATCAGCATTTTGGGCGAAGCGCCGAGCTGCTCATGAAAGAGGCGGCGTAGATGCCGTGTTCCGATGCCGAGTCGGTCAGACAGCTCTTCAAGATTGCCGCCGTTCGCGTCATGTTCATTGAGCAGACGAATGGCCCGGGCAACTGTGCTGCCGGTGCCGTGCCAGGCGGGTGAACCTGGCGCGGTCTCGGGTCGACACCGAAGACAGGGTCGAAAACCAGCGTCCTCCGCTGCCGCGGCAGAGCTGACAAATTCACAATTGGCAAGCTTGGGGGTGGTGGCCGGACAGATGGGGCGGCAATAGATGCCCGTCGACGAGACGCAGGTGAAGAAAGTCCCGTCAAAGCGGGGGTCCCGTGCCTTAAGGGCCTTATAACAATCGTCGCGGCTGAGTTCCATGAAGACTACCTTAGAACCAATCGCGTCCTCTGTCTGGCCATTTTCGGACATGAAACAGGGCAGCAAAAGAAAAGGCCCTTCGAGGATCTCCTCAAAGGGCCTTTAAAAACCTAAACCGCAAGGATGTCTGATCTAGTCAGCGCTCTTGCGACCGCCGGTCAGACGTTGCAGGGCCGACTGGGCTTCCACGGGTGCCCGGCCGCCACCGTTGCCACGCGAGGGACGCGGGGCGTCAGCCATTTTGGCGCTGTCGTCCCCGACGAGGGACTTAATACCGCCCTTGGCGCGACCAGAGGGCAGGGCCTCGTTCATGGGATTGTCGGAGTGACGGCAATTGCCTTCAAAGAAGGCGCCGGTTTCAACTGCCAGGGCTTGGTGCAGAATGTCACCTTCCACATGGCTCGTTGAGCTCAGTTGAACCCGATTTGCACGAACACTGCCAATGACCCGGCCACGGATTGCCACATCTTCGCAGGTAATATCACCGTGCACAGTTGCCTTTTCGCCGATCGTCAGTGAGGAGCTTTGGATATCTCCCTCAACCTTGCCGTCGACCTGAATGTCGCCAGTGGCCGTAAGGGTCCCATGGACCGTCATGTCGCCACTGATAATGGATGGAGCCGATTTCACTTTACTACCCTTCACTTGTTGCGGTTGCGGTATTGGTTTGTGGCCTGTGGCCTTATTGTCTTTAGCTTTTGAGAACATGGCGTCCTGCTTTCACAAAATTCTTCGGATCTCTGGTTTTGCCGTCGAACCAGACTTCATAATGAATATGAGGCCCACTGGCGCGACCACTGCTTCCGAGCAATCCAACGGTATCCCCGAATTCGATAGTATCGCCGTTCTTTACTAGAATTTTGTAAAGATGGCCGTAACGGGTTCTAAACCCATGACCATGGTCGACTTGCACCATGCGTCCGTAAGCCCCCTTGGTGCCGGCAAAAGTTACCTTTCCTGCGCCGGTCGCAAGGACGGCAGAGCGGCGCGGGCCGACAATATCGAGCCCGGAATGGAACGCGGCTTTACGTGTGAACGGATCGCGCCGAGGGCCATAGGGGCTTGAAAAGCGGGTCATCTGGGAAGTGGGTAAAGCCAAAGGCATCGCCGAGAGTGCCGCTTCCAGGGTTGCCATGTGATCGAGCTTGAGATCGATCCGGTAAACCTGGCGTTGGAAATCATCGAGCCGTTCGACCTGTTCTTCGCTTCCGTCAAAATCCGCCAGGGCAATCAGAGGCCCGCCGACAGCGGATTCAGACGGGTTGAACTTCGACAGCACGGAATCCAGATTAAGCCCTGTCGTTTCGATATAGCTCTCATATTGTTCAATGGCGCGGCTGGTGCGCTCTTCAACCAGCGCCATTTCTTCAGACCGGCTGCGATTGATCTGTGTCACCCGCTCATCAAGCTTGGTGACCTTGTCGCTCACTTGCGCTGTGTTGTGGTGAAGGGTCAGTCGTCCGTTCGAAACCGCGCGCATGACCTGAGCCACATAAGTGATGTTGGCGTCCTGATCGTTGACCCCCATGCGCGAGACGCGGCGGGCCGGTTCCAAATCTGTGACCTGCATCAGCTGGATCGAGCGCTTGTTGTCATTCTCGCTTGCCGAAGCGAGCTTACCGAGCCGCTCGCGCACCTCTTCAAAATCCGCCTGGGTTGCTGCCTGGCGATTGATGAAGGTTTGTAGCTGGCCGTGTTTGGCCTCAAGTTCTTTGGTGGTCTCCTCAAAGCGCTCCTGTGCCAAGGCCAGAACAGCGTTCAGCTCATCGTAAGCCGACTGCATCTCCGACATCTTGACCTCATACTCGATCTTCGTCGCTTGCAGCTGCTTCTGCTTTGAATTGATGATTTGCTCTTTGAACACGACGTTGACGGTCGCGTAGGCAACCCACGTCAAAAACGCAAATGAAACTATCGCCAGCCCGATCTGATTACGCGCGGACAAGGAGATAAAACGAACCTCACCGTGGCTACGGTGATAGAACTGTCGCTCTGGGAACCAGCGACCAAGTACCGACTTAACGGTGGACACAAAGCCTGTGGCCATCGAAAACTTCCCTCGAATTCATGAACATGTTGCCCCTACCCAAGCGGTATTCCACCGAAAAATCGGCAAAGAATCAAGGGGCTCCATGCATTTTTGAAGCATTAAACTTCAGTTAACGTTACCCGCCTTTAAACTCACCTTGCCAGAGGGGTGTAAAAGTTCGGTAAAAGACCCGCCGCCTCACGGGCAGCCTCGTTGAAGGGCGGCTTGAGCGAGCCCTTAAAATAGGTCGAAACAAGGGTGTGAAATGTCCTCTCAGGCGCAGTTTTCTGCGCTTTACATCCCCGTCCAAACCATTTGGTCCCAACCGCCACATGGCCGATCTCTTCTTCGTAGATCTGGTTCAGAACCCGGGCACTGGGTTCATCACCCGCCTCGACAAGCTTATCAATGGTCTGAGGGCTGACGTCAAGTCCGCGTGCTTCCAGCACCAGGGGCACCACCGCAAGCCGGGCCAGCCAGTCGTTGCGGGTCTCAAAAGCGGCCTCCCACAAGCCGTCGTGCGCGGGCAGGGCGCCATAAAAGCTACCCAGCGCTTCAAGTCGCGCTGATAACAAGTTGAAATGATTGCACTCTTCCAGACCGACCTGCATCCAGTCCGAGATAAAGTCCTCAACACAGCCGGTCAATTCGGCGCATTGGCTGGAAAACCGGGCAATCATGTCGAAGGCCAGATCTATGGCGTTGAGCTCAATATGGGCAAGCGAATGGAGCAAGGCGATGCGCCCGTCCTGGCTTCCCAGGCGCCGTCGCGGCATATCCTTCGGCGCCAAAAGCACTGGCTGAGCCGGCCGCGCGGGTCGGTCAGGGAGGGGGCGAGCCGTCCGCTCCAGCGAAAGCGCTCCCCCGGCCCAGGTTCGGGCGACCAAAAGCCCCTTTGCAGCTTTGTCCGCCGCCCCGGCAGTGGCCAAAACCTCTTGGGCGGCGTCAAAAACAGAAGTCACTTCAAGGCCTTAACTGCCTCAAGGACGGCGTCAACATGGCCTTTGACTTTGACCTTGCGCCAGACCTCGCGCACGATCCCTTTTTCATCAATCAGAAAAGTCGACCGATCTATGCCCATATATTCCCGGCCATAAAGCTTTTTGAGGATCCAGGAGCCATAACGCTCAATCACGTCACTGTCCGCGTCGGAGGCCAGAGGGATTTTGAGCCCTTCCTTCTCGATGAATTTTTCGTGCCGGGCGAGGGAATCCTTGGAGACCCCAAGAACTTTGGCCCCCGCCCGGGCAAAGGCGGCTTTTTGCGCGCTAAACTCTTTACTTTCTGTCGTACAGCCCGGTGTCATGTCCTTGGGATAAAAGAACATCACCAGTTTTTCGCCCTTAAAGTCTTTCAGGGCGATCTTTCCGCCGCCGCTCACGGGCATCGAAAACGCGGGGGCCTTGTCACCGGCCTTAAGGCTGTCACTCATCGGATACTATCTCCTTGGTTTCAAAGGGAAGTTTGCGTATAGGGTGTTTTAACGCGGCGGGCAGCTGGCTTGAAGTCTCTTTTTGCTCATATTTTTGTCCCTATTGTCTTTTATCCTGACTTTAAACTCGATATGAGAGCGCCATGTTTGTTCGATCCGCTCCACTTGTGGACGGATTGGGATATTGTTGAATTATCAAAGTCTTATATTTAGCATGCCCCAATAAAACAGGGTCCCCCAGCGTCACCGATTCGGGAAATTTGAGAATCGTCAGGCGCTGAAAGAATACCGCTGATGGCGCCTTAGGGGGTCGGCAAAGGCAAAAAATGTCGACAAAGGCCAGGTCAGCGAGCCGAAAGTTTTGTATCTGTGGTCAGATCGTCCTTAAGAGTCACACTCCTCCATATCATGGAGATCGCAGCCGGTGTCGCGGCTGTCATGGTTGTGCTCGTGGGTGTTTTGTTTTGGCAGCTCTCAAAAGGCCCGGTCTCTTTTGGTCGCTTTACCTCCCAGATTGAGAGCATCCTAAGCGCGTCCGCCGATAACATTGAGGTTGAGATTTCCGATGCCCAGCTCGTGTGGTCGCAGGAGGATCGGACCATCAATCTGACGGCTGTCGACGTTCAGATTAACGACGACAACGGCATATTGATCGGTCAGGTACCTACTGTAGAGATCGATCTTTCCCTGCCGGACCTCTTTAAAGGGCAGCTCAATCTGACCCGCATTGAATTGCAAGGCCCCTCGGCCATGATTGTGAGGCGGCGCAATGGCTCTTTTGAGTTGGGCTTTCCGCAGGAGGCCGAGGCCGCGGCTGCGGCGATGCCGACCCAGCAGGATCGCGGCAAAGTCTTTTCCTGGCTGATTGATGAGCTCAACACCGAAACGCGCTCTCGCTCTCCCATCGCGTCTTTACAGCGATTTACGATTTCTGACGCCGAAATCGAATTTTTTGACGAAACATCCGGTAGCCTGTGGGTTGCGCCGCGCGCGTTGGTTTCGATTGCCAGAGGGCAGGCGGGTCTGGCCTGGAACATGTCCGGCGACGTGCGTGTCGGTCCGGAAAATGTCCAGGTCATGATAATTGGCCATATCGACCCTCAAACAAATGAGATCGACTCGTCTTTGCAGTTCTCCGATCTGTCGCCCTCAAGTTTCGCCTCCAAATCCAATTATTTTTCTGATCTTTCGGAGTTGAATTTTCCGGTTCGCGGCGAAGCGCGCATTCAGATCGACAGCGATGGCGAGCTTAAGCACGCCGATTTGGAGCTGTCGGTTGGTGAGGGCAGTTTCCGGTTCGTTGAATTCGGAGACGAGACCGTGCCAGTGGAATATGGAGCTTTCTCAGCTGCTTATGACGGAGACCGGCAATGGTTTGATATCCGCCGTTTGCACTTTGTCGCTGGTGAAAATAAAGCCACCCTGGGCGGTACGGCGCAGGTGTCCTTTAAAACCGATGAGCGACTGAGGTTCCTCGGCCTCCGGTTTGATCTCTCGGGGCAGGACCTCTCGTTCAATTTGCCGGTGCGCATGAAACACGTTGTGACGATTGACGACCTTAGCTTGCAAGGGGTGTTGGACTTTGAGGACCGGCGCTTGCGTCTGGACAAACTGGCCCTTGATATCGACAAAACCAGCATTGAACTGCAGGGCGATCTTTATCAGGCGGATCCCACACCTGCAGTAGTTGCCACCGGTACGCTGAAAAACCTTCCGACAGATATGATCGATGTGCTGTGGCCGCGCGACATGGCACTTGGCGCCCGCGACTGGATTACGGCCAACATCGAAGGTGGTCTGATAGGTCGGGGGGATCTCACCATCAATGCCGCAGTGGGTGACTTTGCGGATCTGCCCAACCATCCGGATGCTGTCAATTTTGTATTTGATGTCCAGGACGCAGCAGTCACCTACGTGAAAGGCCTGCCACGACTGGAGGGCGCCGCTGCCGACATGGTGCTCACCGGAGAAACCTTTGATCTTGTCTTGAAGAACGGGCAGGTACGCGAGGTGGTGGAAGCCCCGCTCACGGTGGCGAAAGGGTCAACCGTGCGCATTGAACACCTTTCGATCAAGGGAAGCCCAATTCTGATCGAGACGACAGTTTCTGGCGCCGCCAATGACATCCTGACCCTGATCGATCAACCGCCATTGGGATACCTCAAGCGTTTTGGCGCCGATCCGGCAAAATATCGCGGGCGCGGGTCGGCGACGATGAGTTTTTCCATTCCCTCGCTGCGCCATGTTCCGCTTGAGGATATCGGGTTCGAGGCCAAGGCGCGGGTCGATGAGGTCGATATTCTCAACCTCTTCGCAGAACTTAGTGTCGATGGCGGCTATATTGATCTGGATATCAATCTCCAGGGGTTAACCGGCGTTGGCGAAATCTTGATCGAGGGCGCGCCGACGAAAGTTCGGTGGGATGAAGATTTTAGCAATCAGTCGAGCGACACCTCCAAATATGTGCTTGATCTGAATTTCAATCCCTCAACCCAAATCGATTGGGGGCTCGATACCGGCGGCGCCATTACCGGTGATGTGCCCGTGCGCATTGTCGCAAAGGGAAGCGGCTCAAACATTTCCGAAGTGCGCGTGAAGGCAAATATGACCCCGGCGAGCATTCAGGTTGCTGCCATGGAGTATTACAAAGAGTCGGGCCGAAAGGCCGAAGCTAGCATGCTGGTTAAATTTACCAAAACCGGCGAGTTGCATCTGCAGGATTTTGTAGTGGCCGGCGAGGCTTTGGGCGTTGAAGGCAGCATGTCGTTGGCCCGAGACGGCAAGCTCAAAGAGGCTTTGTTCAAACGCATTTGGGTGGATGATTTTGTAGATGTGCGCTTTCGGGCGGACAGAGACGCCGATGATGACCAGCTCCACATCTCAATTATCGGAGACTATTTCAATATCGCGCCATTCCTGGAAGATATGATGGTTGAGTTTGGTGGCGGAGACCCGTCGGAGGAGGAAAGTCGCCGCGAATTGACCTCACCCTGGACATTTGAAGCGCAGGTCAACGATCTCTATTTGCGTAAAGGCGTGGCGCTGCGCGATGTCGTCTTTGATATTGAATCGGATGGTGAGAAATTCACGGCCCTTGATCTCAATGGTACGTTCCATGACAGCGGTACGGTTTTCGCCTCGTTAGCCCAGGACGACGAAGGTCGCCGCAATCTGACGATTACCTCCTCAGACGGCGGACGGATTATCAAAGGCATTACAGGCGTGGATCAAATGGTTGGCGGCGAGCTGTCATTAAAGATGCAGTTTGACGACGCCCCGCTGGCTGACGGCACCGCCAAGGATGATTACACCGATACAGAGGTTTTGAACGCCTACGCGCTCGCCCAGGCGCGTGCAGAAGAAGGCAAGGAGCTTTCATTGGAAGACGAGGCGGTCAAAGAAGCCCTCAAGGATCGGCAACAAAGTTACAAAAATGTCACTTCATCCAGTTCGATGACAGGATACCTCAAGGTCGACAATTTTAAAATTGTCAAAGCTCCGCTTTTGGCCCAGCTCCTTACAGTCGGGTCCCTGCGCGGATTGGCCGACACGCTGAACGGCGACGGTATTCACTTCCAGAGCCTGAAGGCACCGTTTACCGTCAATGATGAAGGTGTCATTGGGATTTCTGATGCGACAGCGTCTGGCTCTGCTCTTGGCCTGACCCTGGTGGGCACCTTTGACCAGGGCAACAACACAACGGACTTCCAAGGCACGATTGTGCCGTCTTACACACTGAATTCCGCCCTCGGCAATTTGCCCATCGTTGGCCCCATGTTGGTGTCGCGCACCGGAGAAGGCATTTTCGCGTTTACCTATGGCATTACCGGGCCGACAAGCGGCCCCTCGGTCTATGTCAATCCGCTATCGGGACTGGCGCCCGGCTTCTTCCGCCGGATATTCCAAGGTGGTGACCAGCGAGAGGCAACCCGCGTTCCCGTCGAGCAGTTCGAAGAGACCGATGAGGAAGAGAAGACCCCAACAACCGAAGTCCAGTAGCGTCAGACCGGTTTAACCAGCACGTGGCGTTTCTTGCCGAAGGAAAGTTTGACGACGCCTTCCTCATTAAGGTCAGCTTCGCTCACTTGCCGCTGATCATCTGTCAGGCCCGCGTCGTTGATTTTCAGGCCGCCGCCTTTGATCTGACGGCGCGCTTCACCGTTCGACTGGGTAAGACCCGCCGCCGTAAAGAGCTCTGGCGCCCAGATGCCGTCCTTCAGAGCGGTCGCCGGGACCTCGATCGTAGGAAGGCCAGCCGCAGAAAGCCCTTCTTCAAAGGCCTGCCGGGCGGTCTCCGCAGCCTGTGCGGCGGCCTCGGCGCCATGGATCATGGTTGTCGCTTCATTGGCGAGGACTTTCTTGGCCTCGTTGATTTCCTGACCATCAAGAGCTTCAAGTCGCTTTATCTCGTCCAAAGGCAGTTCGGTAAAGCGGCGCAGGAAAACGCCTACATCAGCGTCTTCGCAATTACGCCAATACTGCCAATAATCATAAGGCGAACACATATCTTCATTGAGCCAGACAGCGCCGCCAACGGTTTTACCCATCTTCTGGCCAGAGGCGGTAGAGAGCAGCGGTGTTGTCAGGCCGAAAACCTGAGCCTGATCTTTGCGACGGCAAAGTTCAACGCCGTTGACAATATTGCCCCACTGATCCGAACCGCCCATCTGAAGTGTACAGCCGTAACGATTGTAGAGTTCGTGATAGTCAAAGGCCTGCATCAACATATAGTTGAACTCGAGGAACGTCATGGGCTGTTCCCGGCTGAGACGCAGTTTGACGCTGTCAAATGTCAGCATGCGGTTGATGGTAAAATGAGTGCCGTAATCGCGCAGAAATTCGACATAACCAAGCTTGGACAGCCAGTCGTCATTGTTCACCATAAGGGCGTCAGTTTTTTTGTTTCCAAAAGTCAACAACTTGTCGAACACCTTGCGTATGCCTGCCATGTTCTCCGCGATCTTTTCATCGCTGAGAAGAGGCCGCGACTCGTCTTTGTCCGTCGGATCGCCAACCTTGGTGGTGCCGCCGCCCAGAAGCGCAATCGGTTTATGACCGGCCTTCTGCAGATGGCGCAGCATCATGATCTGGATCAAACTGCCCACATGAAGGCTTGTGGCGGTGCAATCAAAGCCGATATAACCTGTCACCGTTCCATCCACTAGCGCCTGGTCGAGCGCCGTTTCATCGGTACATTGGTGAATGAAGCCCCGTTCAAACAGGGTGTTCATGAAATCTGACTTATAATTTGCCATTTGGGTTGCCACAGATCTGGATCATTTTCATACTGGTTCAGGCCGGTTGTGTATCATGGCTTTTACCAGAATTGAAAGGGCGAACCCGGGAAAACCCATGGAAAAGAGCTTCACGGCGTTAGGCCTGATGAGCGGAACCTCGATGGATGGGGTGGATGCGGCCATTCTGCGAACCGACGGGCGGCGGATCATGGGGCGTGGCGGCGAGCTGCAGCTGGCCTATGACGCCCACATGCGTGGTGCCTTGAAGATGGCTATTACCGGCGCGCATTCACTCACAAAACAGGATTTACCACCAGCCGTGGCAAGGCTGGAGGAAGCTCTGACCGATGCCCATATCGTCGCCGTTGAACGTCTCCTTGAGAGCGAGGGGCTGCGGCCTCGCGACATCGACTTTATTGGATTTCATGGTCAGACCCTGCTCTACGATCCAGCTCGACACCGATGTATCCAATTGGGCGATTCTCAGAGAATGGCGGATCGCACGGGTATTGAGGTGGTGTCTGATTTTCGCGCGGCGGATCTCGCTCACGGCGGCGAAGGCGCACCTCTGGTGCCGCTCTATCACGCCGCGCTCTTGGGGGAGAGTGGGATTACCGCGCCGGCAGCAATTGTTAATATCGGCGGCGTTGCCAATATTACTTTCTGCTCTGGCGACAAGATACTCGCTTTTGACACAGGCCCGGGTAACGCGCTGATCGACGACTGGGTCGCGACCCATACCGGTCATCCCTATGATTCCTATGGTGCTCTGGGGCTCGTGGGGGAGGTGAACGAAAAAATGGTTGCCGCGCTCATGTCCAATGACTATTTCGACAGGCCGCCGCCAAAGGCTCTCGACCGCAATGCCTTCTCAGCCGAACGGCTGGCCCCCCTGTCCATTGAAGACGGCGCGGCGACACTGGCCGCATTTACCGCTGAGGCGATTGCCAGGGCGCAAAGTTTTTTACCGGAAGAAGCACGTGGCTGGGTTGTCTGTGGCGGAGGGCGTCACAATGCGACAATCATGCGTGAACTTGAAATGCGAGTGCCCGGCGCTGTTCAAACTGCTGAAGAAATTGGGTGGCGCGGAGACGCGTTGGAGGCAGAGGCATTCGCTTTTCTGGCTGTGCGCAGCTTTTTAGGGCTACCGCTGAGCCTCCCGACCACAACGGGGGTTGCTGCCGCGCAAACCGGCGGCCGCCATTATTCGCCAACAAGCTAGGGAAGCAGCGCGCCTATTCCTCTTCGTCGCTGTCCTCAGGATCTTCAGGCGCTTCAAACGGTAAGTCAGCTTCCGCCAGACGGGAATCGAGATAGGTGTCCACTGCCGTATTCATCTCTTCAAGACGTGTTTCGAAGAAATGATTGGCGCCCTCGATCTCAACGTGGTCGATGGTGATGCCTTTCTGAGCCGATAGACGGTCAACCAGTTTCTGGACGTCAACCATTGGCACCACCTGATCCGTCTTGCCGTGCAGAATAAGCCCGGAGGAGGGGCAGGGTGCCAAGAACGAGAAGTCATACATATTGGCCGGCGGCGCGACGGAAATGAAACCGGCAATTTCCGGGCGGCGCATCAAGAGCTGCATACCAATCCAGGCGCCAAAGGAAAATCCGGCAATCCAGCAATAACGGGCATTGGGGTTTTGCTGTTGCAGCCAGTCCAATGCGGCAGCGGCATCAGAAAGCTCACCAACCCCTGAATCGAATTCACCCTGGCTGCGCCCGACGCCCCTAAAGTTGAAGCGCAGGGTAGAAAACCCCCGGCGCTGGAACGTATAGAACATGTCGTAAACGACCCGATTGTTCATGGTTCCGCCGAATTGCGGCTGCGGATGGAGAATAAGCGCCATCGGTGCATTGGCGTCGGCTCCGGGCTGGTAGCGTCCCTGCAGTCGTCCCGCGGGGCCAGTGAAAATGACTTCAGGCATGGATCTGCCTTTTCCTTCCCGTTTTATGTGGAGCTGTCCCGGAAATTTCTGACTAATATAGTCAGATAATTTAAAGATCAGAGCATTTTTCTCAGAAATTAGCCGTTTTTGGGTGATAGAATACTTGACTCTTTTGGTCAGGATAACTATCTGGAGGCTATAAAAACGCGCTGACGGACAGGGTCCTTCAATCTTCTGGTTGTCGTGCTGAAATCAGCGATTTTCCGCCGCTTTCGGCGGGGCACGTCATAGCACAGGTCGCTTGCGCCTTGGCAAGGAATAATTGCCTCTGTGTCAAAATCTCAACAGTCGCTTGAGAGGCGGCGGCCCAAAATTTGAGGTAAGTCTCATGAAGCTCAGTACCAAAGGTAGATATGCGGTCATGGCCATGGTTGATCTTTGCAAAGAAAGCCAGGCTGGTCGGCCTGTCACCTTGGCGGATATTGCCTCCAGACAGGAGATATCCCTTTCCTATCTTGAGCAGCTCTTTTCAAAACTGCGCCGGGGCGGCCTTGTGAAGAGCTCTCGCGGCCCGGGTGGCGGCTATCGTCTTGCCGACAAGCCGGATCGAATCCGCATTGGGGATATCATTTTCGCCGTCGATGAACCTATCACCACAACACGTTGTAAACCGGAAGCCAACATTGGCTGTACGGGCGCGAACAGTCGCTGCCTCACACACGATCTCTGGATGGAGCTCAACCGGCAGATTCAGCTTTATTTGAATTCTGTGACATTGGCCGATGTCATTGAAAAGCGGGTTTCGGGTACGGCGCGGATTTTCGATGTCGAGCCGGAACGCGATGTGATTAACCTCACCGAACAAATGCCAACAGCCCAAGTCGCCGAATAGTCATGTCACACCCCTTTGTCTATCTGGACTATAACGCCACCGCGCCAGCCAAGCCTGAGGTCGCGGAAGCGGTCGCGCGAGTCATGGCAGAGGGCGGCAATCCTTCGTCGGTTCACGCCCATGGTCGTGCGGCAAAAGCTCTTGTGGAAAATGCCCGTGCGCAAGTCGCCGCATTGGCGGGGGCGGAGCCCAAGTCGGTGACATTTACCGGCAGCGGAACCGAGGCCAACAATCTGGTCTTTACGGGGGCTGTAAAAGCCAACAAGGTCGAGCGATTGCTGGTTTCTGCCACGGAGCACGATTCAGTTGCCAAAACAGCTGCCGCCACAGGCATGACGGTTGAACTCATCCCGGTTGATCATGTCGGCGCTGTTGACCAGGAAGCCCTGCGTGACTTGTTGGGTGGATCAGATGAAAAAACCCTCGTCTGTATCATGCTTGCCAACAATGAAACGGGACGCATCCAGGACATCGCTGCGCTTGCCCAGGCTGCCCATGAAGAAGGCGCACTGTTCCATTGCGACGCGGTCCAGGCAGCTGGAAAGATACCCGTTGATATGGCCGCTCTGGATACGGATTTCCTGACCCTTTCGGCCCACAAATTTGGCGGTCCACAAGGAGTCGGTGCGCTGTTGCGCCGCCCGTCGCTTGATGTCTCAGCGATGATCCTGGGCGGCGGTCAAGAGCTCGGCCGTCGCTCGGGCACAGAAAATCTGGCCGGAATTGTTGGGATGGGGTTGGCGGCAGAACTCGCCTTGAAGGACATGGGGCAGATGGCCGTGCTTGCCAAATGGCGTGACGAGATGGAACAGGTTATGACCGCTTATGCAGGCGAAGCTGTAATCATTTGCCGTGAGGTCTCCCGTCTTCCCAATACGTCGCTTGTTGCTCTGCCCGGGGTGAGATCCGAAACGCAGGTGATGACACTCGATCTGGCGGGCTTTGGTGTCAGCGCAGGGTCGGCCTGCTCGTCCGGCAAAGTCTCCACCTCACATAGCCTGAGCGCCATGGGATTTAGCGAGGATATCGCCGGCAGCGCGGTGCGGGTGAGCCTTGGTTGGAAAACGACGCACGAGGATGTGACCGCTTTTACTGAAGCCTGGAAGAACATGCGGGATCGCTTGTCCTCCAAGGCACGGTCAGAAGTTGCATGAGTGAAAGAGTGATGGAAACCGCAGAAGAAAAAAGACAAGACGTCGAGCAGTTGGCAAAGCGGGAATATGAATTCGGCTTTGTAACCGACATTGAATCTGAAAAAGCGCCGAAGGGCTTGAGCGAAGACATCATCCGTTTCATCTCCGCCAAGAAGAACGAGCCGGAGTGGATGCTCGAGTGGCGTCTTGAGGCCTATCACCGTTGGCTCAAGATGCCCAAGCCCGATTGGGCCAAGCTCAACATTCCCGAAATCGATTTTCAGGATCTTTATTACTATTCGGCGCCGAAGAGCCAGGCGGACGGACCCAAAAGCCTCGACGAGGTCGATCCGGAACTCCTGGCAACCTATGAGAAACTCGGCATTCCCTTGAGTGAGCAAAAGATCCTCGCGGGCGTTGTCGCCGTGGATGCCGTATTTGATTCCGTTTCAGTGGTGACCACTTTCAAAGAAAAGCTCGCCGAGGCGGGGGTCATTTTCTGCCCTATTTCTGAGGCTTTGCAGTCTCATCCAGAGCTGGTCAAAAAATATCTCGGAACCGTCGTGCCTCAGAGCGACAACTATTACGCGGCGCTCAACTCCGCCGTCTTCAGCGATGGTTCATTCGTTTATGTGCCAAAAGGCGTTCGTTGCCCCATGGAGCTCTCGACCTATTTCCGCATCAACGAGCGCAACACCGGCCAGTTCGAGCGCACGCTGATCATCGCCGAGGAAGGTTCTTACGTATCTTATCTGGAGGGCTGCACCGCGCCGCAGCGTGATGAAAATCAGCTTCATGCAGCGGTGGTCGAGCTGGTCGCCCATGAAAGCGCAGAGATTAAATATTCCACCGTGCAAAACTGGTATCCAGGTAACGAGGAAGGCGAGGGGGGTATCTACAACTTCGTCACAAAGCGCGGCGATTGCCGCGAAGCTAATGCCAAGATTTCCTGGACCCAGGTGGAAACAGGCTCGGCCATCACTTGGAAATATCCAAGCTGCATTCTGCGCGGCGACAATTCAGTTGGCGAGTTCTACTCCATCGCCATCACCAACAATCATCAGCAGGCCGATACAGGCACCAAGATGATCCATTTGGGTCGAAATACCACCAGCCGCATTATTGCCAAGGGCATTTCCGCCGGGAAATCCCAGAGCACCTATCGGGGCCTCGTCTCCTCCCATGCCAAAGCGACAGGCGCGCGCAACTTTACCCAGTGCGACTCGCTCCTCATTGGCGATCAATGCGGCGCCCACACAGTGCCCTACATTGAAAGCCATACGCCGTCGGCGGTCATCGAGCACGAGGCAACCACATCAAAGATTAGTGAAGACCAGCTCTTCTATTGCCAGCAGCGGGGCCTGTCGGAAGAAGAGGCGGTTGCCCTCATCGTCAATGGATTTTGCAAGGATGTTCTCCAGCAATTGCCTATGGAGTTCGCGGTCGAGGCGCAAAAGCTCGTCGGTATCTCCCTTGAAGGCAGTGTCGGATAAAAAGGAATATAAAAAGTGAGCTTACTTGAAATCAAAGACCTGCATGTCGAAGTCAGCGGTAAGGAAATCCTGAAAGGGATTAACCTTGAAATTGAAGCTGGCAAAGTGCACGCCATCATGGGTCCGAACGGATCTGGCAAGAGCACGCTGTCCTACACGCTTTCAGGCCGCGAAGGTTATAACATCACGTCCGGCTCGATCTTGTTTAAGGGCCAGGACCTGACGGAACTTTCCATTGATGAACGGGCAGCGGCGGGCGTATTCCTCGCCTTCCAATATCCCATTGAAATTCCCGGTGTCACCAACATGACATTCTTGCGCACGGCAGTGAACGCGCAGCGTAAAGCGCGCGGCGAAGGGGAGATGGACGCTGCGTCATTCCTTCGGTTTGTGCGAGAGAAGGCGGCAGAACTTAAAGTCTCCGATGACATGTTGAAGCGCCCGTTGAATGTCGGCTTTTCAGGCGGGGAAAAGAAGCGCAACGAAATTTTGCAAATGGCGCTATTGGAGCCGAGCCTGGCCGTCCTCGACGAGACAGATTCCGGCCTCGATATCGATGCGCTGAAAGTCGTTTCAGAAGGGGTCAATGCCCTGCGCGATCCAGAGCGGGCCATGCTGGTCATCACCCACTATCAGCGTCTCCTCGACCATATTGTGCCCGATGTTGTACATGTGCTCGCCAATGGCCGGATTATCAAGACCGGCGGCAAGGACCTGGCACTCGAGCTTGAGAAGTCAGGCTATGAAGGCCTCATCGAGAGCGCGGCGTAAGGAGCAACGAAGTCGTGTCTAATACACAATTGAGCTACTCCGAAAGTCAATTGGCCTCGCATTTAAATACGCAGCCAAAAGTGGTCGATTCGGAGTGGCTGGCCGAGCTTAAAGAAAAGGGCCGTGACAATTTCCTGACAAGAGGATTTCCTGACCGCAGGCAGGAGAATTGGAAATACACGGACATCCGCACGAAATTTCGGGACAATAGTTTCGATGCTCCTTACGACAACGGAAGTCGAGAAAAGTCTCGCATAGTTGATGAGGATATTCTCAGGGTTGTTGTCCAAGACGGCAAGTTGACCAGCATTCCGTCCGAACTCCCCAAGGGTATCGCAATTCGAACACTAGAAGATGTTTTGCAGAATGATGAATTCTTTCTGCGGAGGTATCTTGGTGAGAACCGTGCACTTCCTAAAGACGGAATGATTTCTCTGAATTCAGCGTTACTTCAAAAAGGACTGGTCGTAACGGTAGAGCCAGGCGGGATAATTGATCAGACGATTTATATCGAACGCTTTTCAAATGTACCCTGGAACTCGATTGAGTCTGGCCGCGACATTATTCAATTGGGGGAACGGTCTTCAGTCAAGATTGTTGAAGTCTTCGTAAGTTCCGTGAGTCAATTTTCACTGACCCACAATGTTTCGGAAGTTTATGTTGAAAAGGGTGCGACCTTAGAGCATGCGAAATTTCAGCTTGAAGGTAATACCGTCAATCATATTACCACAATTGCAGCTGAAGTGTCGGAAGGCGCGACTTTCAAGAATTTTGAGATATCGAACGGTGGCGACACTGTTCGAAATGAAACCTATGTCAATTTGCTTGGCGAAGGCGCACACGCATCCTTGTCAGGTGTTTTTCTGAAGGCCGGCAAAGAGCATTGCGACACGACAACTGTCGTAAATCATATCGCGCCAGATTGTACCTGCAATGAAGAGTTCCGTGGAATTCTTGCGGAGCGTGCCCGAGGTGTATTTCAGGGCAAAATTGGTGTTGCCAAAAACGCTCAGAAATCGGATGGAAGGATGATGACAAGAGCATTGCTGCTCTCTGATCGTGCCGAAATGGATGCCAAGCCTGAACTCGAAATCTATGCAGATGATGTTAAGTGCGCTCATGGTGCCACTATTGGCTCGCTTGACAACGAAGCATTGTTCTATTTGAGGTCCAGGGGGATACCGGAAGTTCAAGCAAAGACACTTTTAATGAGAGCATTTGTATCTGAAGCCATCCAAGATTTTGGCGATGAGATTATTAGGGAAAGCGCAAATCAGCTCATTGAACAGAAGTTGGAATTCTTGTCTCGAGGTGGCTATGAGCAATTTTGATCTTCCAAAGCGCGCATTTGACATCAATGAGATCCGACAGGACTTCCCGATCCTGTCCCGCGAGGTTTATGGCAAACCGCTCGTCTACTTGGACAGTGCGGCCTCCGCGCAAAAACCTGTGCAAGTCATCAAAGCTATGCAGAACGTCATGGAGGAAGACTACGCCAATGTCCACCGCGGCCTGCACTATCTCTCAAATACAGCAACGCAAATGTATGAGGACGCACGCGAAAAGGTGCGGGGCTTCATCAATGCGCCAACGACGAGTGAAGTGATCTTCACCGCAAATGCGACCGACGCGATCAACCTGGTCGCCAACAGCCTCGGCGTGTCACACATCGGTGAGGGGGATGAAATCATCCTCTCGATAATGGAGCACCATTCCAACATCGTGCCCTGGCATTTTCTGCGAGAACGCAAAGGTGCGGTCTTGAACTGGATCCCCATGACCGACGCGGGCGAGTTGATCGTTGAGGAGTATGAAAAGCTTTTCACGCCCAAGACCAAGCTTGTCGCGCTGACCCACATGTCCAATGCGCTTGGTACTATCAATCCTGTCAAGGAGATGATCCGCATCGCCCATGAGAAGGGCGCATTGGTGTTGATCGATGGATCCCAATCCACGGTCCATATGGGGATTGATGTGCAGCATCTGGATGCGGACTTTTTTGTCTTCACCGGCCATAAGGTTTATGGGCCCACCGGCATCGGCGTTCTTTTTGCCAAGGCCGAGCATTTGAAATGGATGCCCCCTTATCGTGGCGGCGGCGAAATGATTTCGCTCGTTGAAACCGACAAAGTGACATACGCGGAAAGCCCGCAAAAGTTTGAGGCGGGCACGCCGCCGATCATTGAAGGCATCGGGCTCGGCGCTGCCATTGACTATATCCAGTCCTTTGACCGGGCTGACATTATGGCCCATGAAGAGCGGCTTCTGCAGGCTGCGACCGAGGCCCTGGGCGCCATGAATTCCGTAAAGATTTT
>SBHG01000097.1 GCA_006226305.1 Alphaproteobacteria bacterium
GAACCCTGATTATCTGGTATCTGGCGCGGTTTACTGCTAAAAAGCGCCACCTTTTAAAAGAGCAATAAGCGCTGCCGACAAGACAGCCACACGTGAGACACAGACAATGCGAACCGCGACTGTTGAAAGAAAGACCCGGGAGACGGAAGTTTTCGTTTCGCTCGATCTGGATGGCACCGGTGAATATGACATTGACACCGGGATCGGCTTTCTCGATCACATGCTCGAGACCCTTTCAAAGCATTCTCAGATAGATTTGAAAGTTCGGGCCGAAGGCGATTTGCACATAGATTTCCACCACACGACAGAAGACACGGGGATTGTCCTTGGCGCTGCCGTCAGAAAAGCGCTCGGCGAGCGCCTTGGCATTCGCCGCTTTGCTCATGTTGAAATTCCCATGGACGAGGCCTGCTCGCGTGTGGCCGTAGATGTCTCCGGTCGGCCCTATTTGGTCTGGCGGGTGGAGTTTACTCGCGACAAGATCGGTGAAATGGATACCGAACTTTTCAAGGAATGGTTCCATGCCTTCGCGCAGGAAGCAGGCATTACCCTGCACGTTGAAAATCTTTATGGCGTGAACTCGCACCACATTATCGAGTCCTGTTTCAAAGGTCTGGCGCGCGCCCTGCGCGCCGCGATCGAAATTGATCCGCGCATGGGCGATGAAGTGCCCTCGACCAAAGGCGTGCTGGGAAGCGAATAATCTCTTTCTGGCAGGCCGCTTGACGACGGAGGAAGAGTGAAGATGGCCTATTATACGGTCCATCAGTCTCCTGATCTGAAAGCGCCCGCGCAGCTTGATGCACCGCGTGCGCAACGGCCTGTTTTTATCCGAGAGGGATTTTCTCCCTTTGCCTTCTGCGTGCCGATCTTCTGGCCGCTCTTCCATGGTCAGATTTTGAGTTTCCTGGCGCTTGTGGTGGGTAATGCCCTGATCCTGACGCTGGGGCTTGTCTTGCACTTGCCGATCTATGCCGTTGTCGGCGTCTTTGTCGCGGGCAATCTTCTGGTCGCCTTTGAAGCGGGCAATTGGCGCCGCCGCCAGATCGACAAAAAGGGCTGGCCGATGGTCAATATGCTCGAAGCGGCAAGCGCCCGCGAGGCGCGGCGCATGTATGAAGATGTTCTGGTGATCAACGGCGAGAAAGTCAAAACGCCGCCTGTTGCCAAAGCGCCGCCTGTTGCCAAAGCGCCGTCTGTTGTGAAAGAGAGCAATCCGGTTGCCGAAAGTCCCGCCATGCCGCTGGCCAAGGCGGTGAAACAACCGGAAGCACCGCGTTCTGCGCGCGCCAAACCCGCCACCACGCTGGATATTCCAAGACCGCCCAAGGACGTGCTTGACGCCATTGGTCTTTTGCAGCTGCGTGATCAGCCACGTATCCGGGACCGTGGGGCGGTGGGCCCGCCGAGGCTCGCAAAACAGGGCAGCCCCCAACAAGAAAACCTGACAGCGCCGCGTCCAGGTGCTAAGGAAGGGCCGCGCCGCCGCCCCAAGAAAACCGGACAGCGCCGCCGCTGACAACAACAAAAAGAATTAGCACGAGGGACCCCCCCGTGTGACACGCGTGCCCTCATGACCACTGTCATCATCGACTACGGCTCCGGTAACCTGCGCTCCGCCGCTAAAGCCTTTGAACGCGCCGCGCTGAACGCCGGTCTTTCAGAGGAAATTATCGTGAGCGCCGATCCGCGGGCCTTGTCTCGCGCGTCGCGCATTGTCCTTCCCGGCGTGGGCGCTTTTCAGGACTGCATGACCGGCCTCACCGCCATTGCTGGCATGCGCGAGGCTCTGGATGAGGCGGTGTTGCGGCAGGCCAAACCTTTCTTTGGCATCTGCGTCGGCATGCAGCTTATGGCCCGCGAGGGCATTGAGTTTGGCCACCATCCGGGACTTGGCTGGATTGACGGCGCCGTGGTGCATTTGGAGCCCTCGGACAAAACTTTGAAAATCCCGCACATGGGCTGGAATGAATTGGTCATCGAAAAGGCGCATCCCGTTCTTGAAGATCTGGGCGCCGCGCCGCATGTCTATTTTGTGCACTCCTATCACATGGCCTGCGCCGATAAGGCCCATGTGCTCGCCAGCACCGACTACGGGCAGAAGGTGACAGCAGTGGTAGGCCGTGACAACCTTATCGGGACACAGTTTCACCCGGAAAAGAGTCAGCGTATTGGTCTCAAACTCATCGAGAATTTTTTAAGGTGGCGGCCATGATCCTCTTTCCCGCGATTGATCTCAAAGACGGTGCCTGTGTGCGGCTGGAAGAAGGCGATATGGCCCGCGCCACAACCTTTAATCTGGACCCGGCGGCGCAGGCGAAAAGCTTTGAAGCGGCAGGCTTTGAGTGGCTGCATCTGGTCGACCTCAACGGTGCCTTTGAAGGCGAAAGCGTTAATGGCGCGGCGGTCGAAGCGATCCTTTCCGGCATCTCCCTGCCGGTGCAGCTTGGCGGCGGCATCCGCACCATGGCCCATGTGGAAAGCTGGCTCGCAAAAGGCGTCACCCGTGTCATCCTCGGCACCGCAGCCGTTCAGGACCCGGCTTTTGTTAAGGAGGCCGCACGTGCTTTTCCTGGCCGCGTCGCCGTGGGGCTCGATGCCAAGGACGGCAAGGTCGCCGTCAACGGCTGGGCCGAGGTGAGTGAGCTCACCGCGGCGGAGGTTGCCCGGCGTTTTGAGGCGGCCGGTATCGCCGCCATCATCTACACCGACATCGCCCGCGATGGGTTGCTGAAGGGTTTAAACTTTGAAGCCACGCGCGCGCTGGCTGAGGAAGTCTCCATTCCCGTCATCGCGTCTGGCGGCCTGGCGTCAATGGACGACATTGAAGCTCTGGCAGCGCCGGAAAACGCTTGTCTTGCGGGCGCCATCTCTGGCCGCGCGCTTTATGACGGGCGCATTGACGCAAAAGCAGCGCTTGCGATTCTGAGGGGGGGGTCAGATGCTTAAGGCGCGCATCATTCCCTGTCTGGACGTCAAGGATGGCCGTGTGGTCAAGGGCATCAATTTTGTCGGTCTGCGCGATGCCGGTGATCCGGTGGAGCAGGCTCGCATCTATGACCAAGCCGGCGCCGATGAGCTTTGCTTTCTCGACATCACAGCCTCGAGTGACAATCGCGGTATCTTGCTGGATGTGGTGCGCGCCACGGCGCAGGAATGTTTTATGCCGCTCACCGTGGGCGGTGGTGTACGCACCCTTGAGGACATTCGCGCTCTTCTGCTGGCCGGTGCCGACAAAGTGTCGATCAATACCGCGGCGGTAAAGGATCCGAATTTTGTCGCCGAAGCCGCGCGCAAATTTGGTCGCCAGTGCATCGTGGTCGCCATCGACGCCAAACAGGTGAGCGAGGGCAGGTGGGAAATCTTCACCCACGGCGGGCGCGAGCCCACCGGCATCGACGCCATTGACTTTGCCCGGCAGGTCACCGAGCTTGGGGCCGGTGAAATTCTGCTGACCTCCATGGACCGGGACGGGTCCAAGGCCGGTTTCGACATCGCACTCACCCGCGCTGTGGCTGACGCGGTCTCCGTGCCCGTCATTGCTTCCGGCGGGGTCGGCACCTTGGATCACCTGGTGGAAGGCATCCGCGATGGTCACGCCGACGCGGTGCTGGCCGCCTCGATCTTCCACTTCGGCGAATTCACCATCGAGGAAGCCAAGACCCACATGGCCAGTGCCAACATCCGGGTCAGGCTCTTTTGATGGTATCAGGAGAATAGATTCCATGACCGACACAGCAAACACCACCCTCGGCGCTGCGCTGGACGCCCTCCTCGCCACCATTGACGCCCGCGCGGCTCAAGGGGACGCTGGCGCCTCCTATACCGCCAAGCTGCTCGGCAAAGGCACGGCGAAATGTGCTGAAAAACTGGGAGAAGAGGCGGTGGAAACCGTCATCGCCGCGGTTCGGGGCGAGCGCTCAGAGCTGGCTCACGAGGCGGCGGATCTACTCTATCACCTGGGCGTTCTGCTGAAATCTGCCGGGGTCGCACCGCAAGACGTGGCAAAAGCGCTTGAAAACCGTCGCGGCCAGTCCGGCCTTGCGGAAAAGGCGAGCCGTGCGCCTAAATAATACCATCAAAAGAGCCTGACCCCAAACTTGGTATTATAGCAGGCCGCGGGCCTCCGCTTCGGTTTTGAGGTTCTTTTCGGGCCGTGCGCCCATGTGGGCGATCACTTCCGCCGCCGCCAGGCTGCCAAGCGCCGCACATTGAGCCAGATCCTTGCCCCGCGTGAACCCCATAAGGAAACCGGCGGCATATTGGTCCCCCGCGCCGGTGGTATCGATTACCTGCGCCACCGGCTCGGCGGCCACGTGGTATTGCTCCGCCCCGGCCACCACCACGGAACCTTTTTCCGACCGGGTCACCGCCGCGATCTTGGCGTCCCGCGCCACGGCGGCAAGCGCCGCGTCAAAATCATCCGTCTGATAAAGCGCCTTCAGCTCCGCCTCATTGGCAAAGAGAATATCCACTTCCGTCTCAATGAGATGGCGAAACTCCGGCCGGTAGCGCTCCACGCAAAAAGCATCGGACAAGGAAAGGCTGACCTGCCGCCCCCCGTCATGAGCCGCCTGGGCCGCCTCGTAAAAGGCCTGCTGCGCATGCGGCGGATCGAAAAGATAGCCTTCCATATAGATGACCTGTGCGCTGGCAATTTCGACCGCGTCGATGTCGTTAGGCGATAGCTCCACCGCCGCGCCGAGATAGGTGCTCATGGAGCGCTGCGCGTCCGGCGTCACAAGCACAAGGCAGCGCCCGGTCGCGGGTCCGCGCGCCAGTCGCTCGGTCTGAAACTGAACGCCTAAGGATTTCAAATCATGGGCAAAGACATCGCCCAACTGATCACCCGCCACCTTGCCGATAAAGCCGCCCTTGCCGCCCAGGAGCGCCAGCCCCGCAATGGTATTGGCCGCCGACCCTCCGGAAATCTCCGTTGCCGGTCCCATATGATCATAAAGTCCCAAGGCCCGGGCCTCATCGACGAGTGTCATGGCGCCTTTGTCAATTTGCTCCCGGGTCAGAAACTCATCCTCGCAGCGCGAGAGAACATCCACCAGCGCATTGCCGATGCCGATCACGTCCAGGGTTGGAATACTCATGAAATGAAAGACCTTTGTTTTGAAAAAATTGGCCGCTGACGGGTCCTAGCGAAAATTCATTAGGAAATCTGCCAATCTTGGTATCAGGTGTCTTGAGGTGAGGCAACCGCGCCGGTCTGGCGCTAGTCCGACACTAACAAGATAGAAAGAATTCCGTGCCAGACTGGTCGGCAGACGTCTTTCAAAAGGGGTAGGAAATCTTGCAGACGATCCAATTACCGCAGGCGGCAAGCCACCCGAAACGAAGCAGCACCCGCATGCTGGTGGCAACTTTGCTGCCCCTCCTGGCGGCCTGTACCACAACCGGCTCGGTTTACACAGGTCGCACTGTCCAGTCCCCCGCGACGCCCGATCTTGGCCCGCAGCAATATGCCGCTGTCGAAGTGCCCGCCCGCATGACAATCATTGGGCGCGGGGCCTCATATCTGACCGGCCTCCTCGGCGAGCCGAGCTTGAAGCGAACAGAAGCCGGCGCCGAGCTTTGGCAATATCAAAGTTCGTCCTGTGTTGCGCTTTTTTATCTTTATGAAGAAGAGGGCGCCATGAAGGTCAGCTATTATGACGCCCGGCCGCGCACCGACCGCTACGGCGACATCTCCGAAGAGCTTTGCATGAAAGAAATCGTCGGCACCTTTGGTCAGACCCGCCGCTCGTAATAATATCAAGCCGTTGATTTTGCCTTGAACTGGCAGACATCCGACACCGGACAGGCGGGACACTCTGGCTTGCGCGCTTTGCAGATATAGCGCCCATGCAGGATCAGCCAGTGATGGGCATGCAGGAGATATTTCGCCGGGATCTGTTTTTCAAGCGCTGTTTCCACCGCCAGCGGCGTGCCCCCTGGCGCAAGGCCCGTGCGGTTGGAAACCCGGAAGAGGTGGGTATCGACCGCGATTGTCGGATGGCCGAAACCGATGTTGAGCACCACATTGGCAGTCTTGCGCCCGACGCCCGGCAAGGCTTCGAGTGCTTCGCGGGTTTCAGGTACTTGGCCGCCGTGCTCTTCAAGAAGTTTTTTCGACAAAAGAATGACGTTCTTCGCCTTGTTGCGATAAAGACCGATGGTGCGAATGGCCTCCCGCAATTTGTCTTCCCCCAGTTTGACCATCGCTTCCGGCGTTGAAACTTTTTTAAATAGTGGCTCTGTCGCTTTGTTGACGCCCACGTCCGTTGCCTGCGCCGACAAAACGACGGCAACAAGCAGGGTATAGGCATTCACATAATAAAGCTCACCCTTTGGTTCGGGATTAATCGCCTGCAACCGGCTGAAAAAGGTATCAATCTCCTCCGGTTTCATCCGGCGTTGATATTCCTTCTTGGATTTCGAAGGGCTGGCTTTTTTATTGGCTGATTTTTTAGGGCGCGGACTCATGGGCTGAGACCTTAAGGAGGTTTGCCGTCCCGCGCAAAGTCTAAAAGATGAGATCAGTCGTGCACCACCATGCCGGTTTCACCGATCTTGGCCTCATAGGCCTTGACCATGGAAAGATAGGGTGAAACGTGCTGGAAGCCTTCCTCATTGATATTGGCTTGTAGGTTGAGGTGCAGATGAAGTGTTGTCGGCGCCGTGTAGTAATTCGACAGATAACCGATCACCTGGCCAGCTTCGACCTCTTCAAATTCACTGACCGGCAGCGCCGTCATATTGACATGCAGGAACTGATAAAGCCGCGGACCGGCGCGCAGATTGAAGGAATAATTCCCGACATAGGAAATATAACCGTCTTCCGGCGCTACAATTTCGATTTGCGTATGTTGCGCCGACGTTTGCCCTGCCATGGTGGTGCAGTCGTCCAGCGTACCGGCGCGGATATCGACGCCGCGGTGGACTTGAATCTCCGGGCAATTATAGGTCGCGCGGTCCGACCAGCGGGTTTCACAGAAATTATCCCGCCAGGGGTAGGTGAAGTTGGCGGCAGTGCACTGCGTGCCGCCCCCTCCGCCGGCGCCGCCGGGATTGAAATACTGCGAATTGAGATAGGCCTCGCGGTTGCTGATCGGGAAGACAATGCCCGGCGCATAAATTTCCGTGTCGTGCACGCCCGTCCCGGTTCCGGGGATCAGATCTCCGCCGTCATAATAGGAAAAGCCGACCGAGGGCGCAGGATCAGGGTCCGGCTCGACAACCAGAGGCGGCTCTTCCGGCGCGGGCACGTCATCGCCCGAAGGACCGCCGACAAACACAAGAAGGATGAAAATCACAAGAGCGATCAAAACCATTTCAATCTGTGTACGGAAGGTCATTGCGTGCCTCCCGTCAGATGATAGGTAACAAAGTTTCGGGCGTCGCTTTCCTCGATACAGCTCGGCGCCTCCATGGGTTTGTCGCCGCGACAGACAAATTGAATGAGATAGCTGGCCTCGTTACGCCGGAATGTAATGGATCCGCCCCTCAGCTCGCCGAGGGAGGAAAAGGGCAAGGGTTCGCGCGCCTGGCGCGCCGGACGGCTGCGCGCCTTGACCACTTCCATCGTGCCTTCGATGACAATATCGATCGGCTCTGCCGCATTCGCGGGGCGGAAAATCGCTGTATAATTATTGCCGACAATTTTGATCTTAAAGCCGGAGGCCTCCGCCGCCGCGGCGTCCCGTGTCCACAAATATGGAATCAGGATCGGGATTTTGGTACCCCCCTGGGCGCGCACCTGCTGCTGCACAAGATCGGAAAGAAGGGGATTGCCATTGGCGTCAAAGCGTGTCGCTTGCTGGGCGCTTAAGGTCGTGCTGGGTGCGATACCCGGATCCAATTGCGATTGCGCGGCGGCCGGCATTACAGGCACAAACAGAACCACACCCACAATCGCAATCAAAAAGCGATGGATGCGCGGCATCTTCCTGCCCTCCCAGAGTGGCTGGCTAGTTTCCGGCCAGCATGTCTTTGACGAACCCCTCCGCTTTTTCAGCGGTCATGCAATTGCCGTGACCGGGTTCTTTCAGGCCCCGGCAATGGAATTGTACTTCATAGTTGGCGCCGGCAAAGCCAAATCGCACAACGCCGCCTCGATTGTCATCAAAGGCGCGCCAGCCATTGTAATAGTTTGGCGAGATCGCGCCAGCATAGCGCGAGGCGGCTTCGCCCGTAATGACGATTTCAAGACCGGCCTGGTGCAGGATGCTGGTGTAGCTTGAGGACGCCACGCGCAGCCCAAGCCGGTGATAGGTTGCGCTCTCGGCGCAATCGGTCATCTCATAGGGCATGAGCACCGGTACGGTGGAGCCGCCCTTTTCCTTGATGAGTTCATAGACGTAATCGGACTGGCGCGGACCCGCCGCACCTGGATCGATTTTGTCATAGGCTTCCACATAGGTCTGCCGCATCGCGCTGGGATCTGAAAGCGCCCGCGCCGACGCGGGAGCCACGCAAACTCCAAAAGCAAGCGTGCCGGCAAAAACAACAGCGCATCCCTGGCGCAGCCGCGCCTCGGTGATCGATTTCAGCATTGAAAGAACTCCCCAAAACACCCCAGATCCTACCGCTTGGTTTTTAATAGGGCGTCCCACCGCCCGGCCAAGCCTGAAGATCTTCGATTTACCAGTGATCTATCCTAAACAGAAGTTTAACACCGCTCAAGCACGACCCGCATTTAACCTTAACCCCCCACCAGACACACCAACCGCAGGGCCAACTTCGGGCCAACTTTGGGGTCAGGCTCTTTCGGTGGTAGTCCGCCACCCCTGATTTTCTCGGCAAAACCCATTGAAACTTGCCCGAAAACCGGGCTAGGTGGGAAAAACCCGTGGGCCGCCGTGCCGCGCGGGAAACCCTAAGCACCAATGCAGTCGGACCCCCTAGGCCTCCATGCTCACAACTTTTTTGATCATCGCCGCGGTTCTTGCCGCCCTCACCGTCTCCCGTTTTTACATGATCGGCGACACCCCCGCGCGCCATCAGGCCCGCGCCGACTACGATCAGGTCAAGGCCCAGAACCCTGAGGACCCCCTCGTCAGCGTCGATCGGGATACCTTCGTGGCCATTCACGAGACGGTGCGCGTGCGCCGATTTTGGCAGCATTTTGCGATCTTTGCCGGACTGGCGATCGGCTTCAATCTGATCTTGTTCTCGATCCTGCAGGCGGTTTGGCGGTTTGTCGATCCGGGATTTTATGTCTGGGGCTTTATTGCTTTCTTCACCACCATCGCGCTGGCGGTGGCGGCGTTTTTCATCACCATGCGGCTTTACACGCGCGGCCGCCTCGATGCCATGCGCAAAGCCATTGAAGCGCACAAGCAATCCGGCACCGCCCTTTAAGCGTGGCCGCAAAGCTGGACACATCGTGTCCTGGCGTGAACGAAAAAACGGAACGCGGCCGACTGGCCGTCGCCCTTTCGGGCGCCCCCGCGGAGCCGGACACGCGAGTGTCCTGGCGTGAGCGAAAAAACGGAA
>SBHG01000061.1 GCA_006226305.1 Alphaproteobacteria bacterium
AACTTGGAATAGCCCCGCGAAAATAGATCAATCATCTTCTTTCTCCACTGAAACGACCAGTTGATGTTGAAAAAGCAAACGGAAAACGTCTGTCAGATGTTGTTCTGGGTCCTTGTCCGCGCTAGTCAGAACGGCCGCTTCAAGAGAGCGCCCTTCATCGATCAAGGCGATGGCTTTAAAAAGAGCCTCCGGCACCGCCGTAACATTGACGGTGATGTCTGGCCGCACGAGCAATATGTGCTCACCTTGCGAACTGATTTTTATGGCGCCACCCTCGCCCCGATTATGATGCCAAAGAGTGGCGGCGGGATGGTTACTCTCCAGCAGCCGCACCGAGGGATGTAACCTCAATTTTGCTGCCATGGCAGTTTCACTAGCAAGGCTCGCCTGCAAATCTTCTAGCGCCAGTGGAGCAGCCTCGGGCGCATGATAGCTTTCAAGCCAAAGAAGTTCGAGACGCGCCACATCAGGCAAGTATTTCAGATGGACAACTGGCTCAAAACTTTCGAGAAAATCCGGCATGGGCCCGCCATAAAGGCGTACCCATGGACTGGTCGCCGGGTACGCCTGATAGAACTCGTGGGCCAGATAACGAAAGAATTCTTCACCGACGATCTTGCGCACCACAGGAAAGGTTTCTTCCAAAACCCGCAAAAAGGCTGCGCGAGAATTATTTCGATAGACATTCATGCCCGCGGTGTGCGCTGGCTCTGGGAGCCTGAGCGCGGTCTCAAATGCTTTGTGAAAGGCTTCATTTGCCGCAAGATCAGCCATAAACAGCCTCCGGAACGTGAGGTTCAGCGGCGCTCATCGCGGACAAGGCGCGGCGGGTCTCACTTACCAGTACCGAAAATTCCGGCACGTCCGTGTCCCATTCAACAAGAGTTGGCCGTGCGCCATGGTGGCTCACAAAGGCGCCGTAAAGATTGAGAACTTCATCGCAAATTGGTGCGCCGTGATTGTCGATCAGCAAAGTTTCGCCAGACGCCTTATCGATGACGTGACCGGCCAGATGGATTTCGCCAACATGTGCGGACTCAATCTGATTGAGGTAAGCGTGAGCATTGAAGCCAAGATTTGCCGCGCTGACAAAGACATTATTGATGTCGAGCAGCAGACCGCACCCGGTCTTTGTGGCAACCGCATTCAAGAATTCCGGTTCTGCAATGTCGCTTTCCTTAAGCGCCAGGTAAAGGGATGGGTTCTCGATCAAAATTGATCGCCCCAATCGCTCCTGCACAAGGTCGATATGATCGCAGACATAGGCAAAGGATGCGGCATTGAGAGGAGCCGGGAGAAGATCGTTATGAAAGATCCCCTTATCTCCAGTCCAGGCCAGATGCTCAGAGACAAGCCGAGGCTCGTATCGATCGACAAGGCCTTTTAGTCGTTCGAGATGATCTCGATCCAGATCGGACGGCGCACCGATAGAAAGACAGACACCATGGATAGACAAATCATACTGTTCACGAAACGCCGTGAGCCATCTGTGCGGCGGACCGCCGAGCCCGAAGAAATTTTCCGCGTGCACTTCAAAAAAACTCAAAGGGTGATTTCCCTCAAGAGCCTCTTTGTAGTGCTGCGGTTTGAGACCAACCCCCGCCTCGAAGGCGGGAGCTGGTTTGAGAGTGCTCATCACTAGGCCGGCAGATCGCGGTCCAGAGCTTCCAGGCTACCAGTACGGCCGCCTTCGACTTCGGTGCTCTCGCAGGTACCTGCCGGTACAAGTTTCCAGGCATTGCCTTGGTAATCCACTGTAGAGGTGCCTTCGCAGGATGTTCCCGGGCCGGCGGCACAGTCGTTTTCACCGGCCAGGGCAATACCGTAACATTTTTCCATGCCGCCGGCAGAAGCTACCGGGGCGGTTGAGACAGCTGCCACCGCAGCAAGGGCGGCAGCAACAGCGGCGCCTGTCAAAGCAGATTTTTTCATGGGGTCAGTCTCCTCATCTTATGATCCAGTTTTGGGGTTCAGATACTTTCAGGACAGGAAATTGCTTGTTTGTCCTTGAGTGAAATATGCGAAATCACTTGGGATCTGGCCAATCACAAGCGTTCACATTCAAGTTATCAATCGGCGAGGGTGTCGTGAACGACGATCCTTAACCGGGAAATGGTCCGCCATGCTCGAGCCAGTTCATCATATCGCTGGGGTAACGTTCGCGGGTCAACTTGTTGTAGAGCGCGATATTCTCATCCGTGAGTGCATCCTGCCACTGGCCAGACTGTCCCTTGTTGAAAAAGGCCGCATTGCTTTTCCACATTTTTACTTCTGTGTCGGGGGCCATCATGTCGGCATTCTTTTTCATGGAACTAAAGGTCGCCGCATCGACAAGCTCAGGCCATTTCTGCTCCGGCACCTCAATGTCTAAAAGCTTTGCAATGCGGCGCATCTGACCTTCCAGATCTTCCTTCATATCCGCGTAATGAACAAAGTGGACATTGGGCTTGTCGCGCGCTTCCCAAAAGGTTTGGCAATGATTAAAGACAGACCAGAAGGGAAAGCCATCCTGTTCCCACTCAAAACTTCCGGTGTTGAGCCAGACGGGGAAGAGTTCATTGGGGTCTTCGGGCACCTGAGGTGGGGGTGCGCCCTGCTCGCGCATCTCTTTCATCATCAGCGCTTCTGACTGAGGATTGATATTGGCGACATGGTTCATCATCGACATAAAGACATCGCGCGGGTCGCGTTGAACCACCAGATAAGTGACGCGGTCATCCCAGGGCAGGCCATCAAGGGCGGTGTGGGTTTTGATAAACCGCCGGTGGCTCTGCGCTTGATAGGTTGCATGAACATGCTCGACCGGGAGTGACTTAATGTCCATCCAGGGCGTGATTTCAGCCAGGGGACGGTCCAGTTCCGGGGTTTGGAACACTAAAAGCGCACAAATGCGCTGGGTCCAGGTTGTGCCGGCCTTGTAAGGGGTACAGATCAGAATATCATCATCCCGAAACTCAAATTCCCGCCAGCGGGCGCTATCGAAGATCATGGTTTCGTAATGTCGCGTGGGTTGAGGCAAGAGGATCTCCTTTTTCCGCAAAATTTCAGGCAGTTGGCCTCCTTGTGCTGGCCCTGTCAATGCGCCGATGCGGTTCATCCCCGATTCCCGCTTGACCGGCGTCAACTTTTCTGACAATTTCGAAAGTACGTACTATTACTACGCAAATTTGGAGGAAATTCATGGCCACAGTTACCTTCATTGAAGGCAATGGCACAGAGCACACGGTGACCGTCGACAATGGACTCAGTCTGATGGAGGCCGCCGTCAACAATATGGTGCCGGGCATTGATGCAGACTGCGGGGGCGCCTGCGCTTGCGCAACTTGCCACGTCTATGTGGAGCCAGCCTGGGAAACAAAAGCCGGCGACAAGTCCGACATGGAAGAGACCATGCTCGACTTTGCAGAGGGCACGCAGGGAAACAGTCGGCTTGCCTGTCAGATCAAGATTTCGGACGAGCTTGATGGTCTCGTCGTTCGCCTGCCGGAGGCGCAGTTCTAAAGAGTTTGTTGTCAATTATTTGAAACGCGAGGGAGGGTGTTTCATGAGCATTGCCGAAGATCATTCACAAGAGTTGAAGTTTGCAGATCCCAACTCCGTACCTATTAATGAGCTGGATGTCAGTCAGTCAGGACTTTTTCAAAACCAGGAACACTGGGCCTATTTTGAACGGCTGCGGCGCGAAGACCCTGTGCATTACTGTAAAGACAGCGCTTTTGGCCCCTATTGGTCCATCACCCGGTTCAAGGACATTGTGGAGGTTGATTCCAACTTCCAGGTCTTTTCGTCTGACCGCTCGATCGTGATCGGCGACCCGCCGGAAGAATTTAACCCTCGCAATTTCATTGCCATGGATCCGCCTCGCCACGATGTGCAGCGCAAGGCAGTCACGCCCGCTGTTGCGCCCGCCAATCTGGCGAAGCTGGAAGGCCTGATCCGCGAGCGTGTTTGCAAGATTCTCGACAGCCTGCCGGTTAACGAAGAATTTGACTGGGTGGATAAGGTCTCGATCGAATTAACAACCCAGATGTTGGCGACATTGTTTGATTTCCCGTGGGAAGAGCGACGCCTCCTGCCTTATTGGTCGGATGTTACCACATCAAGCCCGGATCTGGTTGGCGCCGATGCCGCCAAGCTGACGGATGCGGAGCGCCAGGAAGAACTCAAAAACTGTCTTGCCTATTTCATGAAGCTTTGGGGCGAGCGCACCGATAATACGGACAAGACCGATTTTATTTCGCTCCTGGCGACTAATCCGGATACCCGTGAGATGTCTAACGATCCGCTCGAGTTTCTGGGTAACTTGATGCTGCTCATCGTCGGCGGCAATGACACCACCCGTAATTCAATTTCAGGCGGCGTTCTGGCGCTTAACCAGAACCCGAAGGAGTATGAAAAGCTCAAAGCCAATCCCGATCTTATTCCCAATATGGTCTCGGAAATCATTCGCTGGGTGACACCGCTTGCCCATATGCGGCGTACCGCCCTGTCGGACTATGAACTGGGTGGCAAGACCATCAAAAAGGGCGACAAGGTTATAATGTGGTACATTTCGGGTAACCGCGACGACAGCGAAATCGATCGCCCGAATGAGTTCATTATCGACCGCCCCAAGGCGCGCCACCACCTATCGTTCGGGTTCGGTATTCACCGCTGCATGGGCAACCGCGTCGGCGAGATGCAACTCAAAATTCTTTGGGAAGAGATTTTAAAACGCTTTGACCGCGTCGAAGTTGTCGGCGAGGCCGAACGGCTGCAATCCAATTTCGTTATGGGCATTACAAAAATGCCGGTCATCCTACATCCGAAGACGAACTAAGACTTACTATTATAAGACCCCAGGGAGATCATCATGAGCTTCGCCGAAGACCATAGAGAGACAACCAAATTTCCGGACCCCTATTCGCTGCCTCTTGAGAAACTGGATGTCAGCGATTCCGGGCTTTTTTCAGCGCAGGAACATTGGCGTTACTTTGAACGGCTGCGCAAGGAAGATCCGGTGCATTATTGCCCGGACAGTGAGTTTGGCCCCTATTGGTCCATCACCAAGTTCAAGGACATTGTTGCTGTCGATAGTAATTTCAAAGTCTTTTCCTCGGACAAGACCATTGTAATTGCCGACCCGCGCGAGGGGGAAGACGAGTTTGACACGCCCATGTTCATCGCCATGGATCCGCCTCGCCATGACGTCCAACGCAAGGCGGTGACACCCGCGGTTGCCCCTGCCAACCTTGCAAAGCTCGAGGGCCTTATTCGAGAACGGGTCTGCAAGATTTTGGATGACTTGCCGGTCGGCGAGGCATTTGATTGGGTTGACCGGGTTTCCATTGAGCTGACAACCCAGATGCTGGCCACGCTCTTCGATTTCCCCTGGGAAGACCGGCGCAAGCTGACCCGCTGGTCGGACATTTCCACGGCGGGGCCGGATCTAGTTGGGACCGAATATGCCACCATGACAGAGGAAGACCGCCGCGCCGAACTTGAGGAATGTCTTGCCTATTTCCTGATGCTTTGGGAAGAGCGCCGCGGCAATGGCGACGGCACAGATTTTATCTCGCTTCTGGCAACCAATCCTGACACCAAGGAGATGATTACCAACCCTTACGAAATCCTCGGCAATCTCATTCTCCTCATTGTCGGTGGCAACGACACGACGCGTAACTCTATATCCGGCGGGCTTTTGGCGCTTAATCAGAACCCGAAGGAGTTTGAAAAACTCAAAGCCAATCCGGCGCTGGTGCCAAGCATGGTCTCGGAGATCATTCGCTGGGTAACCCCCCTGGCCCATATGCGGCGCACCGCTCTTGAAGATTATGAGATCGGCGGCAAAACCATCAAAAAAGGCGACAAGGTGGTGATGTGGTATATCTCGGGCAACCGGGACGATGAGGAAATTGATCGACCGAATGAATTTATCATCGACCGGGACAAGGCCCGCCATCATCTCTCCTTTGGTTTTGGCATTCACCGCTGTATGGGTAACCGGGTTGGCGAAATGCAGCTTCGTATCCTCTGGGAAGAGATCCTCAATCGCTTTGACCATGTGGAGGTCGTCGGCGATGCTAAACGTCTCGACTCCAATTTCGTCATGGGCATTACTGAAATGCCGGTGGTGCTGCACCCCAAGAAAGCCTGATCCCTAAAAGCGGAGCGCGCGCCCTATGAAAATGAAAGAACTGGAGGCACGGACCGGTGTCGGGCGGGAAGCGATCCGCTTCTACATCCGCGAAGGTCTTTTGCCGGAACCGGTCAAACCGAAGAAAAATGTGGCCATCTATTCCGAAGCCCATGTGGCGCGCATCCGCATCATCAAAAAACTTCAGGACGAACGCTTTTTGCCCTTAAGCGAAATACGCGAAATCATCCGCTCCTATGATGCCAATGAACCTCTGGCGCCCAAGTTTCGCGGCATGGAGTTTCAACTGGCGGCACGACTTGGCGCCGACGCCTTGGCGCCGGTGTCTGTAAAGTCGCTCATCAGTGGCAGCGCGCTCACCGACCAGGATCTCAAAGAGCTGGTTGAGATTGGACTGATTGAAATCGATAACAGCCAGGACGCGCCCCAGATCTCGGGCCAGGACGCACGGCTTGCGCGGCTGTGGGCCGCCCTCTCAGTGGCCGGGTTCGACCGGGCCGCCGGGTTTACACCGCATGATCTTGAAAAATATCGCAAAGCCGCGGAATTCAATGCCCAGGAGGAGGTTGACGGATTTTTCGAGCGAATCCCCAGCAGCCGATCCTTACAAGAGGTTGCCAAATTGGCCGAGGAAGGCCTGGCGATCGTCGATGAGATTTATACCCTGTTACACACACGTGCCGTGCTTAACGCCATTGCCCGGCGCAACGCCGATTTAACTGACGACACGCAAAGCGCACCCGAAAGCGCTGCCGTGTAACCGATTGACGCGCCTGTCTGCTTGACCTGGAAGGCCCAGTCGTTCACCCTCTTCCTTAATCTCGAAGAATGCCCACCCCTTAAGCCTGACTGTCATGACCCGCCCATCGATTTCGCGCTATCCGGTACCAGACCTGAATGACCTGCCTCAGGACCTTCAGGAAATGATCCTCACCGTGCAGGAAAAGTCGGGGTTTATCCCCAATGTTTTTTTGACGCTGGCGCATCGGCCTGGAGAGCTGAGGGCCTTTATGGCCTATCATGATGCACTGTTGTTTCGCGACGGCGGGCTGACCAGCGCCGAGAAAGAAATGATCGTGGTGGCGACCTCGGGCAGCAACCATTGCCTTTACTGCGTGATCGCCCATGGGGCCATCTTGCGCATCCGGGCGAAAGACCCCCTGGTGGCCGATCAGGTGGCGATCAACTACCGCAAGGCCGATATCACCGATCGGCAAATGGCAATGCTCGATTTCGCCATGAAAGTGGCCCATCGCTCCCATAAAATCGATGAAAAGGACTTTGCAGCATTGCAAGAACATGGGTTTGATGATGAAGATATCTGGGACATCGCCGGGATTACGGCCTTTTTCGGACTGTCCAACCGCATGGCCAATCTTATGGGAATGCGCCCCAACGATGAATTCTATATGATGGGCCGCGCGCCCAAACCAAAACAATAAACGGGAGGAATAAATCATGAAAGCTGCTGTCTTGCGCGAAGTCGGCAAACCGATGGAAATCGAAGAGGTTTCGATCTCCAAACCCAAAAGACGCGAAGTGCTGATCCGCACAGTCGCGAGCGGCGTCTGCCACTCGGATCTTCATTTTTACAACGGTACCTACCCCTATCCGCTGCCGACCATCCTCGGTCATGAAGCGGCGGGGGTCGTGGAGGCAGTTGGCGAAGATGTCACCTATGTTCAGCCGGGTGACCATGTGGTGAGCTGTCTTTCCACTTTCTGCGGACATTGCGATCACTGTTTGACCGGCCATATGTCTCTTTGCCAGAGCCCGGAAACCAAACGAGGCCAGGACGATGAACCACGTCTGGCGATTGATGAAAAACCCTCTACCCAATTTCTCAATCTTTCCGCCTATGCGGAGCAAATGCTGGTGCATGAACACTCGATCGCCAAGATCCGCAAAGACATGCCACTTGACCGAGCGGCCCTGATCGGCTGCGGCGTGACGACCGGCGTGGGCGCCATCTTTCACTCTGCCAAAGTGGAGCCCGGCACGACTGTCGCGGTGATCGGCTGTGGCGGCGTTGGCCTTTCCTGCATCAATGGTGCGGCGATTGCCGGGGCCGGGCGCATCATTGCCGTGGATATGGTTGGCTCCAAGCTTAATCTTGCCAAGGAATTTGGCGCCACCGACGTTGTTGATGCCAGCCAGGGGGACCCCGTGGCTCAGGTTCAGGAGCTGACTGGCGGCGGCGTGCATTATGCCTTTGAGGCGATCGGTCTTAAGGTGACCACTGAACAGGCTTTCAAGATGTTGCGGCGCGGCGGCCTCGCAACCGTGATCGGCATGATCCCGCCCGGACAGATGATTGAACTGCATGGTGTTGAGTTTCTCGGTGAAAAGAAAATTCAAGGCTCGCTCATGGGATCCAATCGCTTCCGCGTCGACATGCCCCGCTTCGTCGACTTTTACATGCAGGGCAAGCTGAAACTCGACGAAATGATTTCTGAACGCATCAGCCTGTCTGGGGTCAATGACGCGCTCAACGCGCTGCATTCCGGTGAAGTGGCCCGGCAAGTGATCGTCTTCGATCAATAGGCTCCGCCCGGCTGGGCCAAATTTTTTACATAGGGCGCTCCGGCACTCGCTTGAAACCCGCAGATTTCTGCGGGTTTTTTGTTAGAAACTTTTTTGTCCCAACTTCTTACCCGCCTTGAGACCCATGTTAGGCTCCCGCAGCGGCCTTCACATTTCGCGCCGCCGCAGACGAAGTGCCTGCCCACAAGCCTAGATGAAGTGCCTGCCTCCGTTGCCGACCTCCCGCCCATGACGGAGGCGGATGCCCGTTCTTCTGCTGGTTGTCTTCTCGTGTTAATATCTTTGTCTGTCTTCCTCGGAGATTTATCATTTCTAGGTTCATTGCCATTATTTTAAAACGCCTCTTGCCCATCAAGAGCATTGTCCGGGGACCAATCGCCAACGTCCTGGCACCGGCGGTTTTTTGGATAATAGCTATAGGGGTGGTGTTCAAATCTGCCCTTGACACCACGCAGGGAGATTTGACCACTCGCGTGACCGAGCTTGACAGGCGTTTTTGGCTGATCCTTTGTGTTATGCTGTTGAGCAGCATTCTGTCATTCTTGTATGCGGCACCAAGTCGAATATCGGACAATGCTCTATCATCTAATGAAGGCAAGAAGCGTTATGACAGACGCAGTGTTGCGTTGAGCATCTTTGATGGTGTTGTCATCAT